>CAYNVT010000066.1:0-22353 GCA_964400685.1 uncultured Bacteriovoracaceae bacterium
GTACATCCTTTTCAATTACCCACCTGTCAGATTTGATCGGAACTAATACAAATAAATTTATACTTGAAAGAATGTGTCGAAATGAAAAAGGAACCATCGATCAACTGGCTTCCGCCAAGACAGGCTACCATTTAGAAACAGTTTTAATCTCTCTTTGCGCTATCTGTACTTTGAAGGCAAAGAGCAAAAGTATAACTATCTTGAGTTTATGTCAGCCCGGCAAAACTGCACATATCTGCGATGGATGATAAATATCTCAATCCCCAGGAAAGTTATGGTTTCATCCAGTTATTTAACATTTCTATTTAAAGGCATAAAAACTTTTCTCGGTGCCTAGTTCTTTTACTTAAAAACGCCCCATAAGATTTGTATTAATTGCCATTAACCTCAAAGCAGTGATGCAGTTCTTTAGGCAGCTTATGGTAATCCACGGCCTCTGATTCCCGTGATAAATCCAGGGAGCTGAACGTATTCCAGAACAGGACCGTATCCTGCGCATGAGAGCTGTCATTGACAAAGTCCAGAACTGCGGCACAGGTTTTTCCCGTGTAAACAGGTTCCAGCTTTATCCCTGTTTCTTCCCTGAACTGTTCAACCGCTTTAAGCCCCTTTTCAGTTGGTATGCCGTAACCGGCACCAACATAGCCGTTCAGCATAAGGGGAGGTTTGATCTCAAGCCCGGGAATGTCCCGCCAATTTTTCTTCATAAGATCATAAGTGCCCTTCATCACCGCCGCCGCTGCCTCGGGAGTATTGAACTGTATTGGGCCAACACGGTCCACCCCCACACGCACACCCACAACCGTTGTTTTAAAACCCGCCAGTGCAAAGCCGAGAGCCAGTCCGGCAAGGGTTCCATTGGATGCCGTGGCGCAGAAGATATAGTCGGGCCTGGGCATCTCTCCCGCCTCGACCTGACGGACGAGTTCAAATGCCGCATTGACGAAGCCCAGCGTGCCGATAAGTGAAGACCCGCCTGCAGGCAGGAAATAGGCGCTCGGATGTCTGAGCCTGTTGAGGAGATAATAATGCAGTCCGGCATGCACCATGCCGGGGCGATAGATAATCTCGGCCCCGTAGTGATAAAAAAGGCGAAGGTTGTGCCGCACGAACGGCGTCACCTGCTGATCAAAGAGTATGAGCGTGCATGCGATACCGAGCCTGTGGCAGAATATGGCAGTGGCAAGGCCGTGGTTCGTGCCGATGCCGCCCAAGGTCACAATACACTTCGCACCCTTCTGCATGGCGTCACCCAGGATGAACTCCAGCTTGCGTACCTTGTTGCCTCCATAATGAGGGCTCAATGTATCGTCCCGCTTAATCCAGAGATTTTCATGACCAAGACAGGACAGGCGCTCCACCCTTGTAACCGATGTACCAAGAGGCCGCCAGGGGATATTCCGATCAAGCCCGGGGTATCTCTCAAAGAGAACCGGACGGTTATTTTCAGCGGATATCATCGGGTCTCCCTGTTCTTTCATTTCAGCAGAATCTGTCATATGCGGCTGTAAATTTCCTTCCCTTCAACGATGGTTTTCTCGACGTGGATGCTGTGGATTTCATTGACGGGCGTCATAAGTGGATTGCGCGAGAGGATAACCATGTCTGCGCGCTTTCCCGGAGTGAGACTGCCCTTTACCGTCTCCTCAAACTGGGCATAGGCGGCGTCTATCGTAAACATGCGCAGCGCCTCCATGACGGTTATTCCCTGCCCGGTCTCGAATCCCTCGCGCGTGACGCAGCATTCGATAGCATGCAGCACCTCCGGGGATTCTATGGGCGCATCCGACGCCCCTGCCAGAATGATGCCCGCATCAATCATCGAACGGAAAGGATAAGTCCTTTTCGCCCGCTCGTCTCCTAGGCGCTTATGAAGCCAGTGCTTTTCTGAATGAATGAACATGGGCTGGGTGGAAACGACAAGTTTTAAACGGGCGATAAGCGCAATCGTTTCTTCATCCAGGATGGATGCATGCTCGATCCTGTGCCGGTGGCCGGGAAGCGGGTGCTCCGCCAGCAGGCTACTGAACAGTTCGGCGCACAGGCGGGTGGCGCCGTCGCCTATCGCATGCACGCATATCTGAAGGCCTTCGAGATGGGCGGCCAGCATGCGTCGGTAGAGCTCCCCGGGTGCATGCATAAGGAGGCCTTTCGTTTCCGGGTGATCTGAATATGGCTCTTTCATAAAGGCCGTACATGACCCGAATGCGCCGTCGGCATAGAACTTGACACCCCCTATACGGTTTCCTCCGGGACATGCCTGGTGCAACGGTGTCTGCCTGGCGGCATCTACCTGAGCAGGATCACCGGCGATCAGAAGGCTGTACAGATTTGCAGGTATATGCGGCAGAAGAAGCTGCATCGCCATTACATCATAGGCACCGGCCGTCCCTGCCGGGCCCTCGGCCCCTGTCTGCAGAACAATTCCGGCCGATGTTATACCGTAGGAAGCGAGTTTTTTGAACGTGTCCTGTCCGCTTCTTTCATAGACGGCCAGGTCGGGCATAGGCATGGCGCTCAAAACCTGATGCGCCGCTGCTTCCCGGAATACCCCTGTGGGCTGGCCGTTTTCCTCCCTGTCGATGACGCCCGCGGGAGGGTCCGGCGTAGCGGCAGTAATTCCCATTGTCTCGATGGCCTTTGTATTGGCGATGATAAGGTGGGCGTCGTGCCTCAAAACAATCAGCGGACGGCTCACACAGGCAGCATCCAGGTCGTGCCGCGAAGGGAGCCTCGGCGGCGTTAGTTTCTGCTCGTCAAAATTAAGGCCCACGAGCCAGCTTTCAGGCGCCCCTTTAATAGAGGCTTCATGCAGTACCGTGATAAGCTCTTCAAGCGAACCGATGCCCCCGAGATCGGCGTTCATTTCGTAGAATACCATGACCGTCGGGTGAAGATGCGTGTCTATAAAACCTGGAAGAAGAGCCATGCCTGACAGATCGATGCTCTCATAATCGCCTCCAAGGGCATTGCGGCATTCATCTGTCGAGCCGACCGCAATTATAGTCCCATCCTTTACAGCGAGCGCTTCTGCCTGCGGACATACAGGGTCCATGGTTACGATATCGCCGCCCGTATACATCTGTCCTCTTTGATTCATAAGATCACCTCATATAAATATTCAATGCCGTGATACTATTTAAGAGGCAGCGCTGAACCGACTGCCATTAGCAAATACGCAATAATGATAAAATACCTGAAGAACGGGCCGCCCAGAAAACCAAGGCTGAAGGGAAGCTGCCCGCCATCCGCGCGCCTCCGGCTCATCCCCAGAGCAGGAGGTATCAGAATGGCCAGGAGTACCGCCATGGCTCCACCTGCATAGCGCATATAGTCCAGAAATCCGGCGGATGTCCCTATCGCCATAAAAAGGGTCGGGAGCGTTGCAATCAGCCATGCCGTACGGTAGCCCCACTTGAGCCGCTCTACCATGACTATGGCCAGTGCGTATGACACAGACCAGTAGCTCGTTAGCAATGCCAGAAAAGCGAATGTCGAGCCAAGAGCCAGCGCCCATGGCCCGATAGCCCTGCACCAGCCGATTATGGCCACTTCGGTCACGGGTCTGGATACCAGGAGCACCATACAGGTGATAACAAGCACAAAGACGAAGTTTATGCCTATGCCCATAACCACGGCGCCTGCCACCTTTTTTTTATCCCACGAGAGGCCTTCAGCCGCCTGCGGCACAGAGAATATGCCGGTGAAGCAGAACATGAGCATCCCGTACAATGCCAGCATGGTTTTGGATGTGCCTGCAAAGAGCGGTACATTATTGAACGGTCTTCCCAGAGACCATCCGGTGAGAATCAGCAGCACCGCTCCGATTGCAATGATTGCATACTTCTCGCTCAGCCCGATGGCCTTCAATCCGAAAAAGACGACTCCTGCGGCCACTACATATGAGATGAACATCCCTGCAGTAAGAGGAATGGCCGTGAAATTTCCGATCAGTTCGCCGCACGCCACGATATATCCTGCCAGCAGTGCGTAGAAGGTGATGACGATCAAAATGAAGATCGTCCAGGTAAGCGCGCTTCCCAAGCCGCCCTTAAAGAAAAGATATTTGCCGAATATTTCGACCAGTTGCTGCGAGGTGTCGCCCTTGAGCACCACCTCCACGACCATCAGGTGCAACAGGACACTGAGAAGAAAAGCTATGATTATGATAACGACAAAAGAGACAATCCCGTTGAGAGACGCCAGATAGGGGACCGCCATGATGCCGCCGCCGAAACCCAGACCCGCAACGACGCAGGCCGCTTCGAATACTGTCAATTTTTTTTGAGACGCGCTCATCGTTCACCCCTTTTCGCAAACAGGTGCGGGGTGGCGCTTTCCGGTTTATAAGTGGCAAGGCTTACAACAGCCATGATGATCAGGCTTGCAATCAGGCTTATCATGATAGGCTCCAGCCACGAGATTTTCATGAACATCTTCACGGCATAAAGACCGACGCAGATTATCGTGGAAACTATGCTGCTGACAATGGCCCCCTGGCGGGTGGCCTTATCCCAGTAGAGCGCCGCCATGATGGGTACGAACACGGCCGAAACATATACTGCAAAAGCCAGCAGCAGGATGTCGAAGAGACTCTTCATGAAAAGGGCAAATACAATCCCTAATACCCCTACAATAAGGATGGTCAGCTTGGCGGTAAGAAGCAGACCTCTGTCCTTCATCATAGGCCTGAGCGGTTTGATGAGGTCATTGGCGACGGTAGTTCCGGATATGAGCAGACACACTGAGGCCGTGCTCATCATGACCGCCATGAGGCCGGTAAGGCAAAGCCCTTTGATAACCGGCGGCAGGTAGTTGACCGCCAGTACCGGGATAATGGCGTCGCTTGATCCGTACTTTGCAGCAATATCCGGGATGAGGCCCGCACCCAGGACTCCCAGCAGCACGCAGACAACTGACCAGTACACATAAACGCCTGCGGTCACGAACATGGATGTCCTTATCACCGGGGTACTTTTCGCGGCATTGGCCCTCTGCCACAGGCCCGGGTCTATCATGCAGAAAGTGGCGTCGATGATGAGAATGGAGATCAGGTAAAATGGTGACATTCCACCCAGGATGTTTCCGGCGTGCGGCTGCAGAAGCGTCCATGTCTGGCCGAGTTCAGAGGACCGTGTCAGGACAACTATTGGCAGGATAAGGCCAACGGAAAGGAGCATGATTGCCGACTGGATCAGGTCGGAATAGACGACGGCGAAAAGCCCGCCCATCATCGTGTAGAATATGAGTATCGCTCCGGATAAAAGGATGGCCGAGGTGTATGTAAGGCCGAAGGACTTGCCAACAGCGGTAAAGATCAGGCCTATGCCTATGATCTGCCCCCCGAATATTGCTATGACGGTCAGGAACATCGCCGCCCCTGTGGCAAGGTCCATTCCCGGACCGTAGCGTTTGCGCAGCGCATCCGGCACAGTCCATATCCCGATTTCCCTCAGCTTTCTGGAAAAGAAACCGAAAAGAATAAGGCCTAAAACGTATCCGGCCCCTGCTATAAGAAAGATGATGCCAGACTCATAGGACTTGCCCGCCTTGCCCATCGTTGAAGCCGCACCAATGCATGCACCGACCAGGGTCCCGATCATGACAACATAACCCAGCGACTTGCCCGCCAGCGCATAGTCCGTTAGATTTTTAGCTTTCTTCGTAAACCAGAGCCCGACGCCCAGCATGGCAATCAGATAACCGAGGATGATGGCCAGGTCGATTATACTTACATTCTGCATAACCCTCCCTGTGAAAATTTATTTATATATAACGCCCAGAATAAACCCAACTCTTGAGACTGGACAAGATAAAACCTGAATATGCAAGCTTTTATATCAATTTTTTTTGTCGTTTACGGACAGGCTGAAGTTGAGCATGGATGATAACAGAAACATTTGCTTTTCATATATAGCATTATGGAACCTTCCCTTTTGCATATTTTTAGTATATATAAGTACTTATAAATACTGTTATATTGTTGCTTTAAGGGCGACAGTATTATTCACGTACTTTGGAGGAGTCAAAAAATGGGCCGCAAAATTGTTGTTTTTTTCTTCATTACTATGGGTTTATTTTTCGCCGGTTGTGAGAAGTCTGACTCAGATACGTCTGCAAGTTCGAATGCCGAAAGCTTAATTCCGGATACAGACCTTGGCGGTATCGAATTGAGCAAGGGAAAGCTTGTTCAAAATTTCGACCCGGCTTTGTTGCATTACACCTCATTCGTTGAAAGTTCGACCGGCAGCATTACAATCACTGCCTATGCCTCTGATGTGAATGCAACCGTAAGCGGGCAGATAGACACCCCTGTTAATCTTGAATTCGGGAAAAATGATATTACCATCTCAGTCATTGCAGAAGATGGAACGACAAAAAAAGATTATATTGTCTCAGTTTATCGCCTGACCGAAACCAGAGGCCTGCCTGTGTTAAAGATTAATGTTGATTCAGGTTTGCCGGTTGTTTCAAAAGAAGAGTGGGTACCAGCTCACTATACATTATATTCCGAGGATGGGACAACTGTTCTCAATGATGGTACGACCGGGATTAAAGGCAGGGGAAACACAACCTGGGAAATGCCGAAAAAACCTTACGGGCTCAAGCTCGATAAAAAAACTTCTCTGCTGGGTATGGACAAGCATAAAAGCTGGGTGCTGCTGGCCAACTATTCCGACAAAACCCTGCTAAGGACCGAGTTCGCCTTTTATCTGGGGGAAAACATTTTTAACAAATTATCCTGGACTCCCGATGTAAAATCGATAGACCTCTTCCTTAACGGTGAGTATACAGGCGTCTACCAGCTGGCCGAACAGATAAAGATCGACAGCTGCAGGGTGAATATCCCTGATATCTCCGAGACTTCCGACTTAGACTCCGGAGGTTTCATTCTTGAAGTAAACGCATCTCTTGACGAGGTGCATAACTTCACATCGACAAATGGGGTTCCGGTTTCCTTAAAAGACCCTGACGAAGTTGACAGCGATACATTTGAATACATAAGAAGCAAATTTCAGACAATCGAAGACGTATTGTATTCGGAATATTTTACAGACCCGGGAAAAGGATACCTCGAATACATCGATCTGGACTCTTTTGTAGACTGGTATCTTATCAATGAAATTACAAAGAACAACGACGCCAAATTTCACTCTTCTGTTTACATGTTTTATAATCCAGCCACCGGAAAAATGCATATGGGGCCCATCTGGGATTTTGACATATCATCAGGAAATATCGACTACAACGGGTGCGACAACCCTGAAGGATTCTGGATCAGGAATGCAAAATGGATTTCGCGCATGCTTGAAGACCCTGTTTTTGCAGATGCAGTAATATCCCGGTGGGAAGAAAAGAAAGCCTCTTTATATGAAGCCATTAATTCAAACATTCAGGATAACGCATCCCTTATCGAAAATGCCCGGCAATACAATTTTCTCTACTGGGATATTCTTGATATATATGTATGGCCCAACCGGGTCGTCACAGGATCTTATTCAGGGGAGATATCTGAACTGATAAACTGGCTGAACAGCCGTTATGCCTGGATGGATGCCAACATTAACAGTCTTAAGAAATAATTGCCCCGATCAGCTGACAAAGGAAAAATGAAAGTTGATCAGGGCATCCTGATCCTGACCGTCTCTCCTGCTGCATACTTTTCAAGGGCTGCTTCATCCAGCTCAACTCCCCAGCCCGCGCCGGAGGGAACCTTCGCCTTCCCGTTTCCATAATCTATCGGAGTGGTGATAAGATCGTCTTCGAGCATGATGTGCCCGAACAGCTCGGGGTCGTGGCCCAGCGCGCTGTATCTGGCGGCTGCAAGATGTATCTGGGCGGCAGAGGCAATGCCCAGGGTCTGGTTGTGTATAACTGTGCCCAGGCCGCGCATTTCCGCATAGGTCATTGCGCGAAGGGCGTCAGTGATCCCTCCGGGGCGCTCGGTATTGATGCCGACTACCCGTATCGCATTCATTTCAATAAGCGTGACGATATCATTAAGGGAAAAGCATCCCTCATGTGCCATGAGCGGCGTTGATACATGCTTCTGGACATGGGCCATGCCGAGCCAGTCGAAGGAGCGTACAGGCTGTTCGGCGACATCTATTGCGAAAGGTTCGATTGCACGGATTGCGCGTATGGCCATATCCGGGCTATAGGCCTGGTTGTAGTCAACCCGGAATCGTGCGGTTTCGCCCAGCTTTTCGCGCGCCGATGCGATGATCTTAACATCATCGGCTATGCTCCGGCCCAGCTTGAAGCGGAACGTGCGCACACCCGTCTTCTGAAAATCCAGCGCCAGGGCGGCCATCGTATCTGTATCCATCAGCGGAATAAGGACTCCCATGGGTATCGACGCGCCTGCGCCTCCGCCCATGATGCTGCACACAGGGCGCTTTGCTATCCTGCCCATCAGGTCCCAGGCGGCCATATCGATCAACCCCTTGGCGGTTTCATTGTGCGCGACATTGTTGTTCATTCTATTTCGGATATGCTCGAGGTTGAAAGGGCTATCACCCAGGACATACAGGTAAAGCGCATCTTTGATCGCAGCTATAATCTGACCCGGGCTCACTCCGGTTTCAGGAAGCCAGACGAACTGCTCACCAAGTCCGACAGTACCGTCTTCAGCGATGAGCCTGCAAATGACAAAATCACCCCCGAGCCATTCCTCTTCGGCAGGTATCATCATGCCGAGCCCGCCTGACGAACGCATGGCCTCCCGAACAAAGGCGGGGAAAGGGACCTTTACAGGGGTTAATTCAATTTCGGTGATGACGGGACCGTCAGCCGTTTTATGCAAGGATACCATATCTCATGCCCTCCTCTTTTTTAAAGCGCGTAGACGATTTTACCCTCAAATTCTGCGGCCTCGTTTCTGACAAGCCTTTCGATGTGTTTTTTAACCATGATCATTTCCCACATGAATATGAATTCATCAACATGAAAGCGCCTGCCGTAGATATGGCCCTGCCTGGCTATCTCTTCTATTGTCGAGGGCTTTTCTTTAAGCGCCTTAATAATCCGGTCATCCCTCTTTCCTATCTTTCCCAGATATCCTACAAGGCCTGTTTTGAAATCTCTGGCCTTTAAAATCCCCTTTTCATGGCCTGTGATTATATGACCGGCATCTATCTGGACGAGCTTGCGGCATGAGTCGATAAACATGTCGATATCGCCGTCCGATCCCCCATACCACGGACCAAAATCCGTAAGGTCTATATCGGCCGCGTATAAAACCCCATCATCAGGGAAATACATGCAGCAGTACCCGACCGAATGCCCGGGAGCTGCAATGACGTGCATTGATGTTTTGCCGAAATTTATAACATCACCCCATTTGTATTCGCCGCTTATCCTCGATGTCGAGAGCCACCATTCGTGATTGTTAAGCGGGGAATGCGGGCTTGGAGACGTTTCAGGGTTTTTGATTCTTTCTATCCAGGCGTCGACCCGGTCTCTGCCGTAAACCTCTTCAATTCCGAGAAATGCGCCCAGGGCCCTCCTGTCTCTGAAACAAACGGCCTCCCTGTCGTTAAGGTAAATTTCAGATTCGCTGAAGAGATAGTTTCCGTTGATATGGTCATAATGGTAATGCGTGTTATAGACGGCATCTATCCGGGTAGACTTTTTGAGGGCCTCAAGCCTTTTTTTGCCTGCGCCTGTATCGATTACCGCCTTTATATCATCATCGATAAAAATGGTGACGCTGTAAGGAAATCTGTCGTTGTTGGCCCCGGGAATGACCTTTATTTTCCCGAAAGATGCGCTTATCAGTTCACCTGCTTTGTTCATGAGAAGACCTTTATCATTTTTTTCAACGCGGCGCACGAAAGTTTGTATATCAACAGTTGATATGTAACCTTAATTAACGCTTCGTTTGTTTCAATAAATGAGTCTCCTCTGGAAAATCATATTGTCTGACCCTATAAAAATACAAGGTCTCCATTAAGGTTAAAGGAGGATGACATGAGCTATGGAATTATCCCTTGTGCACATTGCGGCGCTAAAAACAGGGTGCCTGAGAATAAAAACGCGAAAGAGGCGAAATGCGGCAAATGCCACAAACCTATCGGGAATGCTGCGACATCAAAACCCGTTGAAGTTACCGACTATTCGTTCGAGAGAGAAGTCATAAAACATCCCGGCATAGTTCTTGTCGATTTCTGGGCCTCATGGTGCGGCCCTTGCAGGATGATGGAACCGGTCATTGAAGGACTGTCAAACAAATATGCTGGTAAAGTTAAATTTGCTAAAATGAATGTGGATCAAAACCGGATTGTCCCGTCAAAGTATTCGATACAGAGCATCCCGGCCCTTATGATATTCAAAAACGGCGAAATGGTTAAAAGCCTTATCGGCGCCAGACCCAGGGAAGAGATTGAAACAGCTCTAATTACCTTCTTGAATTGATATGTCGGATAGAAGTGCTTTTAAACGCTCGGTCTCAGACGAACCGTTTAGCGTCGACTGGAACGTTTGGTTTCGATCATTCTTTTTTTATTGGGCTTCGATGACTTCGATGATCTTTTCGTAGTTCTTCATGGCCAGCGTAGAGAGGTTCCTCCCGTATGGACATGCGGATGGCATCAGGACGAAGCCACGGCCAGATCCTGAAGTCCCCTCTGCGACCGCCCGTTTGACCTTTTCTGCGAACTTCTCCGTTGGCAGGTTTTCGATGTCGGACGCTTCAAGGTTTCCGAAGAGCACCATGCTGCTCCCATACCGATCGCGCACATATCCCAACTCTACATCACCCTGGGGCGGTGGTTCTATGGGGTCAAGGCCATCAGAACCCATAGACACGATGTCGTCGAGAATGACTTTGAGATTGCCATGCGAATGAATTCGGGCATAGCCCCCGTACTTCTGAATCGCCTGAATCATCGGGCTCACATAACGGCAGACATATTCACGAAATAGATACGGCGGCAGATAGGGGGGAGATGCATATTCCGGGCCGTAGATACGCCAAAGACGGCCGGGCAACGCTTTGGCTGCGGCTTCGGTCTCTGGCAGTAGCGTTGAGGCAAAACGTTCAAGTAGTTGATGAAACAGCTCCTGTTCAGTCATCGCAATGACTGTGTACTCACCCATCTCAAACAGCGAGGCCGCTAGACAGAGGGGATCGGGGGTGTCGATCATAACAATGCCGGTATCGCCCAGCATGGACTCTGTTTCGAGGATATTACAGGGATCCACATCGTCCTTCGGAGCGGGAGGAGGAATGCTGAGAAAAGCACGCAGGTCATCGACATCCTTGAGGAGAGGCTCCACAGTCCAGACCGTGTTTACATCAAGGTCGCGCCGCGTACGGGACGTCAGCGTCCGACCGCCAGCTTGAACGAGCCATGTGGATAACTGGCTTCCATCACGCAGCACCGACTCAAACGAGGACACCTCAAAAATGGGGTCAGGGGGAACAGATTTGTAGGAAACTCCCCGCATGACAATCCTGTCAGTCTTTTCGCGTGCAAGCTCAATCAACGGCCACCAGGAAGAATGCGAGTAGATGTTGAAGGGATCGCTGTCTCCTGGGTCCTCATCCAGGCCGTTGATCTCATAGAACGAGACCGGTGGCCGGTCGACCTGTTCCCCGCGGAGTGTGGCCATTAGTCTTTCGCGTCTAGTCATTTTTCCTCTCATCGAAGAATGTCTATGCTGGTCAGCAAAGGCCTGTCATATCATTTGTTCTGATAAAATATTTATCCGGTACTGCTCCTTCTGTCTTTTTTAATGCTTTTGGAATGTCACTTGGTAAAGCGCTCGAGGCTGTACTGTCAAAAATGAATGTATTTAAAATTATAATTGGCATGCTCTTCAAAATTTACATCTGATTATTTCTTTGTTTTCCTTAACAGCTTATCAGCTACAGGCTAATCAGCTTTTCTAAAATTCCATCACCCTGGCAAGCTTGTAAAAGTCGCTGTCCCTTTCGATGAATTTGAGTTTGGTCAGTCCGGATTTCTGATCAATAAGCTCGGCAAATGGAACATATTTCAAAGAGAGCTGCTCGCCCAGGCTTATCATTACCCCGTTCAGTTTTTCTTCGGAAATTGCTCTGCATGCGCCAACTCCAAGCTGGCTTGCCATGATGACATCATAGCCATTGGGCGCCGTGCACCTGACTTCATAGCCTATCTGTTTCGGTATGAATTTCACCTTGTCTCCTGTTCTTTTCCTGTGTACTTCCGCAAGTCTTTCGCAAAGCATTTTGCCAATTTCCAGATTCGTGAGCACGGCATTGCCGTGATTGTCTATCTCCTTAAGGCGTATCTCATCGGGAAGCTTGTCAGCAATACCTTCGGCTACACAAACGACACCGAAATCAAGACCTGCCTTTTTTCTTGCCTCAACGAGTTTCGATATATCCTCCGCAAGCCTGTCTATATCAAGGACTTCCTCCTCAATATCTTCGACCGATATCATTTTCGGGGCCTCCGCCATCATGGCAGCGGCATATGTAAGCCAGCCCGCCTTTCTGCCCATAATCTCTGCGATGAACCAGCTCCCGGAAGTGTAGCTGTCGGCCATCAGGTTCCTGATATTGGCTGCTGCATGCTCTGCAGCAGAGAAAAAGCCGAATGTCCAGTCAATGCCCTGATAGTCATTATCTATTGTTTTCGGGACATGCACTACCTTGACCGGCCTCAATCCCTTGACCTCATTCTGTATCCTGTAGAGATAATTTGCCGTTTTCAGGGTATCATCGCCGCCAATGGAAACCCACCCATCAATCTTCATATCTTCAAATGCATTAAAGATATTTACGAGCTTCGCATTTTTAGCCGGGTCCTTCAGATCAGACCATTTCTT
Organism: uncultured Bacteriovoracaceae bacterium; assembly: GCA_964400685.1. Classification (GTDB taxonomy): domain Bacteria; phylum Desulfobacterota; class Desulfomonilia; order UBA1062; family UBA1062; genus DATCTV01. The sequence continues at coordinate 12,820 of CAYNVT010000066.1, forward strand.
TACAGCGCTTCCGGGATTTGCACGGGAATTATGTATGATTACCCCCTGTGAATTTCTGAGGCCACGGATCAAGTTGAAATCGATGTCGATATAATGCCTGCCCCTGATGAGGCCCTTATCTCTGCTGTAGTTTTCAAGAAACTTGTACCCATAGAGAAATCCAGTGACTTTTATCCCTTTTTTAAGGCATGCCGAAGCGACCGCTGATATCACCGTATTTGCCGCAGGAGCCGGACCGCCGGAAAACACAATGCCCACATGTTTTAGCTTATCTGAAAACTGTTTGACCTTCTTTTTCATCTCGCTTACCTCTCTGATATTACAATATTCGGGCTATATGCATTAATTACCAAAATTTCAAGGTGGACTTTTTATTGAAGATACCCTTTCAAAATGCTATTGTGTTTTCACATATGGAAAACACAGAAAGAAAACGCGTGCTGATTGTCGACGACGAGGAAATCATCAGGTATTCACTTGTAAACATTCTCAAAGGCTATGGATATGATGCTATTGATGTAAGTTCCGGTGAAGAAGCCGTGCGGATTATAAGTGAACAGAGAGTACATCTTATCCTGTCCGATCTTGTGATGGAAGGTATGGACGGCCTTCAGCTTCTTGAAAATGTCAAGCTCGTATCACCGCAGACCATATTTATCCTTATAACAGGATATGGGTCGCTCAAAACCGCCGTATCGGCGCTCAGGCTTGGGGCTTATGATTACCTTCTGAAACCGTGCGACGAAGAAGAGCTCTGCTACCGCGTAAAGCGCGCCCTGGAAATGCAGAATTTCGGTGAAGAGCAGAAGCGTATCCAGGAAACAAGCGCCATTGCAAAGACAACAATCACCCTTTCTGATAAAATCAACACTCCTCTTAATATAATCCTCGGAAATGTAGAAATACTTCAGCTTCTATTTAAAGATATCGACAACATCAAGGTGAAGAAAACACTTGAAACTATTGAGAAGCAGATATTTTCCATCAAGGAGGCCATGGAAAAACTCGCCAAACTCACAAATGCCGAGACAAGGAAATATACGTCTTTTTCCGACTATGAAATAATAAATCTTCCCAATGAAGAATAAGGTATGGCTGAACAGTCAAAAATTCTGGTAGTCGATGATTCTCAGGAGCTTACGGAAGTAATCCATGAATATATGGAAACTTGCGGGTTTACAGTGGAAACGACAACCGAAAGCCAGGACGCCCTAAGGCTCATCGCAGCAAACGGATATGACGTCATAATATCGGATATACATATGCCGGGAATGGACGGCCTTGAATTGATGGGCCTCATCAAAAACAGACATCCGGATTTGCCGGTCGTGCTTATAACAGGTTACAGTATAAGCGAAGCAAGAAAAATCGCTATGGAAAAAGGGGCTGATGCATTTGTCGCAAAGCCATTTCATATGAAAGAAATCCTTGATGTCGTTACTGACATATTGAACAGAAAAAGATTAATCACAACATAGGGGGTATTTATTTTATGGCAAAACAGAAAGTTAAAAAACTCAAGAAGATATTGTGTTATGTAGACCTTAGCAAGAGCAGCAAATATGTTATTGAATATTCAAAACAGGTTGCTGACCTGACCGGTGCTGAGATTTATTTTCTCCATTCGGTAACCGATTTAGGCAGGTTTGCCGGGTTTTATGTGCCGCATATGAGCACTGACAGCCTCTCCAGCGAAATGATGAAGTCGGCCAAAGACAAGCTTTATGCCATCTGCACGCAGACTATCGGCGAAATCGACGCCTCGAAAAGGATCCTGAAAGAGGGCGACATCGTTGAAGCGATCCAGGATGAAATAGACAGGATTGGCATTGATCTACTGATAATCGGCCATGATTTCAGGACGTTTTCTTTCTTCAAGGAAGATTATGTGACCAGGTACCTGAAAGATCCGGCGTGCCCGGTGCTTGTCATTCCTCTTACCGGAGAATAACAGTACCCATAAGGAAAGATAAAAAGGGTTTGTCCTGACTGCCTTCAATTTGGATCACGATAAGGCCCTTTTTGTCAAAAACTATTCCCAGCTGTTTCGTCGAAGATAGAAACCCTATCCCTTCCGCACCTTCAGGAAAGATAATACATGCCGCTTCGTCCCCCCTCATCCACTTGGGAACAATATCCGCCCTCACTCCGAAAAATACAGGATTATAGCGTTTTTCAAATACGTCTTTCATAATTTCTGCGACACTCTTCGAGGATACATCTCCGGACATCATTCTTGTAAAAGGTTTATTCAGCAAAGACTTGAACTGACCCTCGAGTCCGTCGTTTTTGCCTTTAGATATTAAACCTGAAATATGTTTGCTGCTGGAAAAAAACCTGATTGAACCATCCTTTATTTCATAACCCATATCGGCAGGAATGCATGCATCAATCACGTCAGACATGACATGTCTGCACGGGCTTGAAACAGGCTTTACAATTTCGGGCTTTAACATCAACTCCGGAGTCAGCCTGAAGGCTCTCGTTATATAAAACGCGAAAAAGCAAACCAGTATGATAATGAAACCGACAAGAAACCTTATCTGAATGTTTCCCGATTTATGCCTTAGAACCATTTCGGTTTAATAGGTTTGTTTGAAAATATCTGTTGTCCCGGGTGAAACATATGGTCTTCCGGTTCAGGTGTCAACCCGGGCGGCCCTGGTCCCTCCGCGGGAAATGGATGATGCATACTGTCATCCGGTTTATCTTCCTCTTCATGTGGCTGTTTAACCCCGTATTTTTTACCGAGCAGCTTCATGATCATGGGGGCCAGAAGAAAAACCGCTATAATGATTATAGAGATCAGATTCTGTTCTTTGCCTTCCATGATATTATCTTATCACAAAAGCTTTATAAGTCATATCCGGTTTTCAAACGCGACTCTTTTTCGAACCTTTCAAGGGCGAGTCCTATAAGCCTGTCAATGAGTTCGGAATATGATATACCGCTTGCTTCCCACAATTTAGGGTACATGCTTATTCTGGTGAAGCCGGGTATCGTATTGATCTCATTGACTATAATCTCGCCGCTCTCTTTGAGAAAAAAATCCACGCGGGCCATACCTTCACAATTCAGCGTTTCGTAGACTTTTTTTGCCACCTCACGGAACTCGGCAATTTCCTTCTCTGACAACTTCGCCGGAATTTCGAGGAGTGCGCCCTTTTCATCGATGTATTTTGCCTCGTAAGAATAGAACTCATGGCTTGGAATTATTTCACCGGGCACTGAAACTATGGGATCGTCATTCCCAAGGACCGAGCACTCTATCTCCCTGCCTTTTATACATTCTTCGACAAGGACTTTGGTATCGTATTCAAACGCCTTTCTGATACCAGCCAGAAATTCTTCTTCATCACAGACTTTACTGACGCCCACCGAGGAGCCCATATTTGCAGGCTTGATAAAAAGAGGCAGACCGAGTCTAGCTCTTGCTTTCTTAAAATCGGCGTCAGCTTCCTTTCTGAGGGTTATGAAATCGGCTATCCTTATCCCGGCATCCCTCAATAGCCTCTTCGCAACATCCTTGTCCATCCCCACTGCGGAACCCAGGACACCGGCCCCTACAAAAGGGATGTCGGCAAGCTTCAGCATGCCTTGAATCGTGCCGTCCTCGCCAAATGTGCCGTGCAACACGGGGAAAACGACATCAATGCGGCCTATTGATTTTTCTTTTTTAATGTCCATGAGCTGTTTACTGCTCTCACCCGGGACAAGGGCAAGTTCATTTCCGGTTTTATTGAGCGCAATGAGTTTGGGATTGGTTTCATTGAGCAGGTACCCCGTCTCATCGGTCAAATGCCATCCGCCCTCCTTGTCCATGCCGATGAGGACAACCTCGTATTTGTCCCTGTCAATTGATGCTATCACGTTTTTTGCGGACTGCAGCGAGACCTCATGCTCTACTGAGCGTCCGCCGAATATTATTCCTACCCTGATTTTGCTCATGTCTCTTCCACAACTAATTTTTCATCTCTTCCTTAAACGGATTCCTGGCTACAAAAAAAGTATTTGAATTACTGCCTTCCCAGACTATATATTCACTCGATGGTGATATATACGGACTATCTGATGAGCCTATGTCAGACAATCTACCTATTTCTTTACCATCTGAAACTCTGATTATCCATATTCCAGAAGTCGTTTCCGTTCCACCTTTAAAGGCTTTTTCCTTGTTGCCGCATATTATGTATTTCCCGTCAGGAGACCATGTAAAACTTCCAATTCCAAAACCATAAATTTTCTTTTCCAATGTCTCGGCATTCAGGATTATAAAATGCAGTTCCGGCTTTTCTGCAGCAAATGGCGATTCTTGTACATATGCCAGCAGCTTACCGTCAGGAGACCACCTGAAATCTTCCCTTGAAGAATTGGCGTACATTTTCCATGTCAACAACCCTTTGTTCGTTTTCAGATTCACTAAGGTAACATCATTGTCATACTGAGCATTACCCTTTATTGAAAGTGCATAGACTCCATTTGGAGATAGATTTCTAAGATAGCTAAATGAAAGTTCCTGAGGTTTTAAGTTGCTTTTACAATTAAAAAAGTAATTTGTGTCTTTTCTATTTTCACCGCTACCGCTACAGTTGAAAAGAATCGTTCCATCATCTGCGATCTCAAAAAGCCATAATCCATCTGCTTTAGTAAGAACCTGTGCCTGTGCTCCGGGTTTCCTTTTCAAGAATACTTTTGAATTCAACTGATAATCATAATTGGTGTAAATTATATATCCGTCTTTCGTCCAATAGAACTGATGATCTCCCTCAAATGATTCAAGATAGACAGGTTTTTCACCTTTAAAATCAACAACTGCAAGATTTTCATGGCTGTTGATTCTTACTCTGCATACATAATATTTGCCATCTGGAGACCATTTACCGGAACTGAAAACTTTTTGAGCATCTTTCATTTCCGGCATATATGCAGGAAGTTCATAATCTTTTTGTTCGGATGCTTTCGTATAGCGCATCTTTCCCCAATCATCATTCTCATTGAAATAAATAATCCATTTTTCATTTGGCGACAGATCGGGATGATAAAATCCCGTCTCGGGATATCTGAACGCTTTTGTGAAATCATAAAAATTCACATTCTTTTTTTCATTGATTTTAATAGCGGGAACCGGTTGATTTGTCTTGAATTCAACTAATTCCGAACAGGAAATAAGTGTCTTATTCTTTTTTTCATCAATTTCATAAGTTTCTGATTTCACAAGACCGACATTTTTTACAAAAAATAATTCATTCTGGATATAGGCTCTTTTCAAATTTACAAAAGTGATTAAATCCGTAGATGTAACTGTTTTAAGACATTTATAATTTTTATCTTTTACCTTAACATCAGCATTTAACGACTCTATTATTGTGTATCTCTGGTCAGTTCCATCTCTACCCGAAATCCATTCCTTCCCCTGTTCCAAAGGATATTTAAGTATGAAAAATCCAAGTGTTGTTATGATCCCGTCATTAGTTTCAATCATAAACTCCTTACTGTTATCCAGATAATATCGTACTTTTCCTTTTTCGGCTTTTGATTTGCCAGCAATAAGCTCTGAATAAACCAATTTATTCGTCTTCCCTTCAGAATCTCTGTGGATGAATTCGTAGGTCCATTTATTTCCCACAGCAAGAGGGTAATATTCAGTAGTTTTAACTGAATTAATTACGTCCTTACCCCTTTCATTGAAACTACTTTTATGTCCGCATCCAACAGTAATTAAAACAGTCAAAATTAAAAACCATGACAAAACAACCCTGTAAGAAAAAACATTTTTATTCATCGAACCCTCCACATAACAATAATATGATTAATCAGATGATTACAAATAATCCAATTTTCAATAAAAAACAAGGAGTATCAATCGATTAAAATTATTTTATTGCAGATATGTTGATACCGTTTGCCAGACCTTATCTATCCCTGATTTGTCAACCGAAGAGACTGCAATCACCTTGGCTGATGACGATGCCGAAAGGGCTGAAATCAGCCTGTTTCTTTCGGACATGTTTACCTTGTCGGCCTTTGTCGCGGCGATAAGCACGCTCACGCCCATCCTCGATGCAATATCGATGAGCATCTTTTCTTCTTCCTCGATATGCCTTCTGATATCCATTACGATGATCAGGAGTTTAAGGCTTGTATTGCCCGTGAAATAGCGCCTTGCCAATCCGTCCCATTCAGATTTCATGCCTTTTGCGATCTTTGCATAGCCGTAACCCGGCATGTCCACCATGTAGATTGCGGGCAACTCGACAGACTCGACAATAAAGTAATTGATGTTGCGCGTCTTGCCGGGCACCTTGCTTGTCTGCACAAGATTTTTCCTTCCGAGAAGCGCATTTATCAGCGAAGATTTGCCTGCATTAGACCTGCCTGCAAATGCAATCTCGGGTGCATGCTCCCTTGTATCGTGAATGGTTCCTGCATAATCGGCACGCTTGATTTTCATAAATCACAAGCCCTTCAGGTAATCGCCGACCCTGCGGATGCCTTCTATGATATTGGCCTCGGAATTTGCATAGGAAAAGCGGATGAAACTTTTAACCTCATGTCCGAAATCGATGCCTGGCGTCACGCCGACCCCCGTGCTTTTGAGAATATCGAAGGCAAGTTTATATGAGTCGTCCGTTATATGATCGATGTTCGCCATTACATAAAATGCGCCGGTGGGTCTTGACTCGACCCTGAAACCATATTTTTCCATTTCGGAGAGCATTACGAGCCTGCGTTTTGCAAAAACCGCTTTCATGGCCTCGCAGTCGGGCCCCGCATTTTCAAGTGCTGCAACACCCGCCCACTGAGAAAACGACGGTGCGCAGATTACAAGGTTCTGCTGGAGTTTCTGAGCCGCCCTTATAAGCCTTTTCGGGAATATGGCCCAGCCGAGCCTCCAGCCTGTCATGGCCCAGGCCTTTGAAAAGCCGTTTATGACGATGGCATCGTCGGTGAATTCTCTCATCGTGTGCTGTTCACCCTCATAGACAAGGCCGTGATATATCTCGTCTGATATTACCGTTATGCCTGATTCGGCAAGCGCAGCCATCCTGTCCCTGTCCAGACATACGCCCGTGGGGTTTGAGGGCGAATTTATGAGTATGGCCCTGGTGTTATGGTGAATGGCCGCCTTTACCCTTTCGGGATCGAGTCTGAATCCGTCATTACGGGTAGGCACATAATCAATAACAGCGTCCAGAACGCGTGCGAAATTCGGATAGCAGGCATAGCGCGGATCGGTCATGATTATACTGTCGCCTGCATCCAGCAGTACGGCAAAGGCAATAAGAAGCGCAGCAGATGAACCGGTCGTCACAAGGACCTGCGAAGGGTCGACGTCAATAGAGTATATTCTTTTATAATGGACGCATATCGCCTCCCTCAATTCCGGGATGGCCAGAGAATGCGTATAATGGGTCTTCCCTTCTTCCATAGCCTTTATGGCCGCAGCCCTGACACACTGAGGCGTGTCGAAATCGGGTTCGCCAACTTCGAGATGTATTACATCCATATCCGAGGCAAGTTCGTGCGCCGCCTCGAGGATGTCCATTACAAGAAAGGGTTTTATGTCTTCTGCTTTTCGCGAGATGTGCATGTCTATTCCTTTATCTTATATTCTCCATCAGTTTCATCCGGTAAGCGCGCCTCTTTCCTGAACCTGATAAAATAGATTACAGGCCAGGGGAATACGAGGAGTGTGCTCAGCACGGACAAATGCCATCCTCTTGTGATCAGAGAGCTTCCAAGCTGCTCCACCCTCGCATCCGGCGCAAGAAGGCCGCATACGACAAGCCCGAACCAGACATACAATAACAACATTACGTGGAAGTGATATCTGATAAGCCAGACAATCTGCTCCATGAGGCCTTTATCAGGAAATGAAATGTCCTTTTTAATTGTCTCATCCATGACAGCCACCCCTTTATCAGATGTTGAACAGGATAGTAACCGGCAATAAAACCATAATGACAATCACCATGAGGTAGAGAACGAGAGTTTTCTTAGTCTCTCCCCAGTCGTTTCTGGATTCAACCCATCTGAACGAGAACGAGAACAAGAAGACCAGCAGAATCCAGTCTATGAAATTAATGAGCGGGATACCAAGTATCCTTGTGGGATACCTGTTGCCGTCGGGAAAAAATCCGGCAAAAAAACTCAATACGGCGTTATCCGGTGTGGTCATGAAGACATGATTATCGAAATTATAGGCATCAATCACCCCGGGGCCGATCGAGACCACACCCTTTTCATAAGGCACCCATAGCCACCAGTTGTATATCGAGGCAAGAGGGTCTTCTATAAGGTCGATCATCACGCAGATGCTGGCATCGATCGCCGCCAGAAGAAGTATGGTCTTTACTATCGAGCCTTTAAATAATGCAAAATCACAGGCTTTCGGGTGATATCCGTCCTTTTCGTAAGTCTTCAATGAGCGCGGTCCGTAAACAATGCGGTTCGTGAATTCGATAACGATATATACTATCGCCACCCAGGAAAGCGGATTTAAAAGGGGCGTCGCATAAACATAAAAGCTGAAGCCGGGGTATATGTACGCCCCGCAGAGAACACCCATATTTTCAACGACCGCGGTAAGAATAAAACCTGCCGAGAATTCCCTCAGTGTCCTTTTCCAGCCGTGCACCCAGGTGGAATGCGCAAAGCAGACTGCGAACATGGAAATGAGGCTTACCTCGAACATCATCTTCATGAAGCGCGAAGGTTCGATCCCGAAGGCTTCAAAAACCGCGGTCATTATGCATCACCCTCCCGTTACATATTCCGGCCATCTCTTTCGGGGCACCATACTTATTGCATTGTTGGGGCAGACCTTTATGCACTGCCCGCACCCGTAGCATCTCTCTGACGATACCAGTGAAGACTGCTTCCTGCCGTTTTTTTCTATCACCTGTCTTGCCTTGAAGTGGCAGAGAAGGGCACATTTCCCGCTCCCATTACATTTCGAGCTGTCTGTAGATGCGATCGAATCTCCGTGAATAATGACCCTGGATTTGTATCCTATGGCTTCGTTTGCAAGAAAGGGCGCACATGTGCGTGAAGAGCAGTGGCATATGCCTGCGTCTCCGTCTCTGATCACATAAACATTGGATACGAGCCCCATGTTCTGACACCTGGCTTCGATTTCAAGAAGTTCCTCTTTGCTTATCAGCCTGTATGTCTCCAGCCTTCCGAATTTTTCGCCGCATGTGCCTATCTGGATATCGACATCGATCGGCGTATCCATGAACACATCAAGCCTGCCGCCTGCAATATCCCTTGCGTCCGGACCGAGGTCTCTGGCTGTGTCCAGCCTGCACGCGCACGGTCCCGCAGCGATGGGAAATTCTTCCGGCAGCTTTTCGATATAATCATATATTTCGGAAGCGCTCATGATTTTTGTAACGACGGTCGCCGATGCCAGGACATCGAATATCCGGTGCACCAGCCTGATGGGCAGCTTCTTCTCCGCTTCGAGAAACCTGAGTACCGCCTGCATCACAAGAGGTTCACACGGGGCGTAGAATTCTATGAGTTTTTCCC
>CAYNVT010000067.1:0-22002 GCA_964400685.1 uncultured Bacteriovoracaceae bacterium
GACTCAGTGCATAGATTGCCTCGCCGGTTTCAATGACGGCATCTCCCCACCATTGGGCGCGCTACATGTCAGGGCAATCCATATAGTTATCGCGCATTGTCACATAAAGCGTACGGCTCGCCTTCTGCCACAGTTCGTTGAAAAAAGTATCGCTGCATTGAAAATTACCGGCAAATTCAGTATCATAGCCGGTTTCGCGGAATCTGAGAGAAAGGACCCGAACCCCTTCGGGGAATGAATAAATTACCTTATGTCCGTTCATCCATGCGGGACATTCAAAGGCCTGTATTCCTTCTTTTGTAATGTAGCATGTCCGGATGCCATATTCCCCGCCCCCCTGATAATCATCCGTTCTGATATCAACGGTAAGTCCAGCTTGTGCTTCGATTTCAAAATATGGCTGCACCTGTGCGTTATACGGCAGCGTGCATTCAATCCCTTTGCCATCGGAAATAAATGGAAATGAAGGCGTGTTTGCATAGTCTTTCAACCCGTAATCTTTCCACATGGGTATCGGCCTGGGCACTAGGTTGTTCCAGGGAGAAACAGGGGGCTTTCCTTTAAGTTTGACGGGTTTGAATAATGAACTGTCGAAGACTTCGGATGTCCAACCTTGGATGTCTTTCGTTGCATCGAATAAAATACTTGATTCCGCAAGACGGTAATTCGAGTCCGGTGGCCCAGCAGTCTGATATGCAGGATGAATTGCAGCTGTCCAGGACGAATCCGAGATAAGACTGATCTCCGGGCATATGGCATTGAATATGAGACCAGCCTGTCCGCCATCTTTATGGGAAAATGAATTTTTTCCGAAATGCCAGACGAGTACTGCTATAAGGTTTCTACCTTTTTCCAGAAGGGGGGCGATTTCTAGAGTGTCATAATAAGTATCATAAGGGTTGGGGCCGCGCTTGAGGCCTCCCTCGGCGACAGCCGGCACACCGTTTATCCAGAGCCAGTATTTGCTCTCTGCGGCAATATCGGCAAATAACTGCCCTGGGACATTTTCCACATCGAAAGCTTTTCTGTAACAAATCCAGGTATTCGCTTTGGACAAATCCGCCTTTGTGTCAGGGACAATCCATTGCGCATCCCATCCGGGATGAGGACATTTTTCTACGGCAGGCCATATTGAAGCTTCTTTCCTGCTTGCTGAAATTACCTTAAAAATTGAGCAGCCAGCCGCAAAAATCAGCATCAACAATAATATTGCGGCGGAAGTTCTGTTATAAAAAACCGCATCAGACGTTAGCGCCGCAATTGCAGTGCCTGCGAGCAAAACAGCAAATGAGCCTGTGAAAAACGCCGCAAGTATTAGGTAAAACATAGAAGCCCTAATGATGCTGAAAAGGGAAAGCCTCACCTGGTTATATAGGGATATAAGCATGATGGAAAAAATTATCATCATGACAAAGGCTGAGGCTGCAATGTAAGCATTCGTTTCTTCCATGTGCAGGCGTGTAAAGAAAACAGCTGAAAAATATGCCGATAGAATCAACGACAGCCCAAAGACAGTCCATACCCATTGAAATTTCAGGCCAAGAGCCTGATTGATGAACTTGTTGATCTCCTTCCACAGGGGCCTGATAACCAGGAGCATGACATCAAAGAAAGCCAGAAAGACTCCTGTCAGGCCAAGAATAAACGATTGCATATTGCTTTGAACAAATCCCATATCCTTTATAAGAATAAGTTATCCGGTGATGATTGCATAGGGGAATTCTATCAAATAACTTTTCGTTATTAACTGTAATCATTAAAAATATCGTTTCCGGGGTTGATTGAAAAAAATAATTGATTAAAATATAAATATATCAAGTACCGATGAAAAAATGGCAAAGGAGGAAATCATGTCCAAGAGTCAGGATATCAAAAAAGATGTGAAAAAGAAGCCCACTAAATCTTTGAAAGAAAAGAGGCTTGAAAAGGCGGCGAAAAAGGCCGGCAAATAGTAAACTCTGAAATAAGCGTCATATCATACCAGGGATTTGATACCTGGTATGATACATCATCCCCGCAGCAAACCAAGTGCCGCCTGTCTGTCTTTTTTTCCTGCAGGCGTTACAGGAATGGCGTCGACTTTTAATATATGTCTGGGCATTTCAATCGGGCTCAGGTTCTTTCTGAAAAGCTTTTTAAGTTCTTTTATATTCTGATCTGAAACAACAATAGCCGCGACCTCGTTATCACGTCCCTGTTTTGCGTTTACCTGAAATATGAAAATATCCTTTACGGCTTCGAGTGCCCTGATTTTCTGTTCAACTGCATCGAGTTCTACGCGGTTTCCTCCCACCTTGATAACATTATCCACCCTGCCCAGAAGTTCAAAGCCTTCTTCCGATTTGCCAGCCCTGTCGCCGGTTAAAAAATAGCCTTTGTCATCCAGAGGAAGTGATGGGGAGATGAACGGTGATTTTACCAGCAGCCTCTCATTTTCGATCTTCCAAAACACAGGGGGAAAAGCCTTGAACGCCTTTTCGTCACGCATCCGGCTCCGGTGCGCAATCCCTCCAGTTTCGGTTGACCCGTATACCTCTTCGACAGGCGCTTTGGTTGCCCTTGAAAATGCCAGACTGTGGACCTTGTCCAGAAAGCCTCCTGACGAAAAAGCCGTCCTGACAAAATCCGGCCCTGATCCTCCTACGGCAAGGGCTTTATAATGAAGTGGCGCCCCGATATAGATGGTAGCCCTGCTTGATGATGCTTTTTCAATGATCTCAGCCGGGAACACCGGAGACCCCTTAATGATACGGGCCCGGGCGATAAACGGAAGCAGGACAGAAAAAAGGAGCCCGTAGATATGCCTCGGGGAGACAGAGGCCAGAATGATATCATCGGGTGTAATCTTAAAATACTCTCTGAGAAAAACAGTCTCTCCAAACAGGTTCAATGGCGTTTTGGGCCAGATTATCGGCCTGCCGGTGGAGCCTCCCGAATAAAGCCATAAAAAGGGGGCATCAAGTTTTCTTATGATGCCAATGCTTTTGGAAGAAGGCTCTTCTTTTCCCGGGACTATCTGCAGCAGGCTGTCAGGAAGATCCTGTTTTTTTTCCGAGATTACGGTTCCTGTTTTTTTTGCCATGCAGGCTTCCATGATGACCTGCTCCGTCAGGACATGCGGCAGCATCAAATCAGGCCCTCCTGAAAGAGCGGCCAGGATGGAAGCCATTATAAAGCCCCTGTCCTCGCTGTATAAACAGACTGATTTTTCATCCGGCGCTTTTCTTTTAACGGCCTCTTTTATGGCTGATGCCGTTTCAAGCAGTCCGGGGCCTTTGGCTCCTTCCGGATCATGTTCGAAATCAGTCCCGGAAGAAAGCTCATCCATAAGGCCTGCCATCTCTTTTTCGATTTCTTTTATAATATTCTTCATCAGATCAGCTTTTCCCATAAAGGCCCGATCCTTCCCCTTGAATAGAGTCTTGCCATAATCCTGTTCATTTCACTGCCGCCGGAACCTATGACCCAGTTTCTTCTTCCGGCGGCCTTTTCGATTATCATTTCCTCAATCTCTTTTGTCGATATCCCTTCAGACTGGTAGAAAACAGGCTTGAGCAGGTCATCATCGGGCGAAATCCTGCCTTCGGCAAGGGCCATGTTATAAAGTCCGGTGCCCGGATATATCCTTATCCCGCAGAAAAAGAAGAAAGCGGCCGAGGCAAGCTTTTCCGCATTTTCGAGCGTTTCTTTTATACTGTCAACGCTCTCTCCGGGTCCTCCAAGCAGGAAATAGTGGCAGACATGAAGGCCTGCCCTTATGGCCGATTCGTGTGCACTCATGACATCGCTTACGCCGAAGGGTTTCCGGTATGCCAGGAGCATTCTTTCAGACAGCGCCTCGGTACCAAATTCGCAATGGGTGAGCCCGCGTTGCTTAAGCTTCTGATAAAGCCCTTCCTGGCCTGATAGAGGCGAGAAAAAGCCTCCCCATGGGATGTCAAGCCCTGCCCTGGCAAATTCATCGGCAACCATAAGGCAGTGGTCGTGATCCGAATTGAAAACACTGTCCGCAATATAGATATATTTTGCGCCCTTTTCCTTGAGCCTGACCGCCGTTTTTGCACAAAGAACAGGGTCGGCTTTGCGGAGATCCGTACCTTCAATGACGGGATAGGTGCAGTATATGCAGTTAAACGGGCATCCACGCTTTGTCTGAAGGTTGAGCATGCCGGAGTTCCTGGTGTAAAATTCGCAAGAAGCGGCATTTTCGGGGAGTTCCCTTGTGATGTCCCCTTCCCAGGGCCCGGGCCGGATAAAACCACCTTTTCTGAAAATGACTCCCGGGATTTTCTCAGGATCTCCGCCTTTTTCAAGGGCATCCAGAAGCAGCTTCAGGCGCTCACCTTCTCCCGCAATGCCATAGTCTGCACCCAGTTCATAAAAAAGGCTTTCCGGAAACAGGGAAAAACCAGCCCCGCCAAGAATCAGAGGAGCGCTGGCCGATTCACGTATGATCCGGGCAATATCCTTATATTCTTCTATATAACTTTTAGAATCCGTCGCTTCGCTGTTGTCTATGTTGCGTATCGATAAGCCTACACAATCCGGCTGGAAATCTTTTATCTCAAGGGGGATCGCTGAATGAGCGTCCTTGTCGATAAGATCAAGCACTCTGACGGCATGTTCCGGCTTGAGCGCTCCTGCCAGATAATCGAGTCCTATCGGATATACCGGAAAGGGAACTCTGACTTTGTTGGTTGAAATCAGAAGAGCTTTCATTTTCTATTATTAAGGGGCTATTTCTATAGCGCTTAACACGCTGCCGAGTCCGAGAAGAAGAATCCCTTTATTGGCAAGCCCCTTTCGGCCGTCAGAAACAAAAGAAGGCAACGCCCCTTTCTTCAGGCATTCTACAGCATATGCGGCAGCAACCGCGCTGGAGGTTGCAAACTGGCCGAAAAACTTTCTGTAATCGAATATTGCTCCAGAAAATGCCGCGCCTGCAATAATTTTCTCGAGTTGGGAATTTGCTGTTTCCGATTCTCCTGACGGAATGCCGGCGAATATTGCGGCAAAGCGATTATTGACCTCTCCAGACCTAAGTCTTTCAATAAGAAGGTTCAGATGTTCCTTGGAACTTCTCTCATAAAAGAGCAGATTTAAAGAAGGTCCGGTCAGCGCTTCTTCGTCGCTTACAAGAAAAGCGGCACCGCCGTCTGCGCTATCGCCTGAAATTGCTGAAGAAACATCCAGAAGAGGTGTCATTTCTGTATGGAACTCATCGGCGCCTATAAGCAGGGCATCGTTGCCCGCTTCATTAAGCATCTGCGCCATTATGAGGGCCTGCTCGAAGCTTGAGTCACCGGATGTTGCTGTTACATTTGCGCCCTTTGCCCCGAAAAACAGGGCCGCCTGGCCTGCAGGGGCATTGTGGACCGAACCTACAAAGTCCGTGGGGCTGCCGTATTTGCCGCCTGTTTCAAAAATTTTAGTCAGGAAATCATTGGTCTCGCTGAGCGCGCCCCAGCCGGTTCCGAAAAAAACAGACCCCGGTTTTTCAGAAGCTCCTCCTGCCTTGTATGCACTGTCGCCCAATGCCAGGACTATCTGAGAGAGCCTGCCAAGCCTTCTGACAAGACGCGGGGGAAGTTCTTTTGCAACGGATTCAATTAAAAGCCTTCCGGCGCAGGTTTTCCCATCCTCTATTGCCAATACGGTCTCCGCTGTATGGCCTGCGCCTGTTATCATTGAAAGACCTTTTACTTTAAGGCTTCGAATTTTCTTCTCGCTGTTCACACCGGTCTGAGCCGGTTTTGAAATTATGAGTGAAGCATTGTTACCGCCGAAGCCGAATGAATTCGATAGTACCGTATCAACACTGATGTCCAAAGCGGCAGTAACAGGAGTTATTCCGAGGGATTCGTCTATCTGCGTAAGGCCTGTATTGGGCGGGATAAAACCATGCCTTATGGCAAGGCAGGCATAACCCGCTTCTATTGCACCGGCCGCGGCAAGAGGATGACCCGCAAGCCCTTTTGTCGAAGAGAGAAGAGGCTGCGTATTGCCGAATACACTCAAAACCGCCCTGGCTTCAGAGGCGTCGTTATCCGGTGTGCCAGTTCCGTGAAGGTTTATGTAAGTTACTTCCGACGGTTTGATGCATGCGTCATTAAGACACGCGTTCATTGCCATGGTTGCGCCTTTGCCATCGGGATGCGGTTTTGTAGCATGATAGGCGTCGCAGCTGAGCCCGCCGCCCTTAAGTTCGGCAATTGCATTTGGAGGCGGGGTATCGGCTGCTTCAAGGAGCAGCATGCCCGCACCTTCGCCTACAGTCATTCCGAGCCTGTTTTTATCCAGCGGCCGGGCCCCTGCTGGGTCGATAAGCTGCAGCGTATAGAATCCATAGCAGGTAAGCCTGCACAGAGCATCCACACCGCCGGCAAGAACTCTTTTGGCGACACCGGTGCGTATCATTTCCAGGGCTGTTTTAAGGGCCAGAGCCCCGCTTGAACAGGCCGTGGAAACTGTGAATGCTGGACCGTCGCAGCCAATTTCACGAGCAAGATATTCCGCAACCGTTCCTGTGCCGTGATATTTATAGGCTGAAGGGGTTTTAATATTATCTTTCAGGAATTCTTCAGACAGAGGCATGCCGCCGGTTGTACTCCCTATTACCACCGCATCGGGCGGCCCCGAATTTTTCATGGCCTCCCTTGCGGCCATTAACGCCAGCGTATGCGTCCTGGGAATCCCAGGTACTTCAGTGACGGGAAATGCGATCTCACCTGCGGGAGGCGCATTCTCGGCAGCCTCGAATGTGAAAAGCATCAGCTCTTTTATGAATGTTTTGTTGGCACGCAACGAAACAAGGTGTTCACCGACCGTTGAGCCTGCAGGCGAAACAAGACCTAGACCGGTTACAAAGGCCCTCGGCATGCTTATTCTCCCGGGACTGGTTTGATTTTTTCCTGATTTATACCCATCCGCTCCTTCCTGCGCTTTTCCCTCAGAAGATTTGCTATGAGTCTTGTCATTTTTATGCTTTGCGGCTGTTCGCGGTAGAAGGAGTCCCATGCATAATCATACAGCTCCTGGAGCTTTTCAGGGCTCATATGAAGAGGCTTGTAAACGACGTTTCCAGCATTGTATCTCGCCCAGTTCGTATCGATGATGCGGCCCTGTGAATTAAGCTCATCCCAGACCTGCGTTCTGGGGAAAGGCGTCAATACGGTGAATTCGGCCAGGTCGAGGTCTATTTCCAGAAGGAAATCGACAAAGCGCTTGAGAAAGTCTTCGGTATGGTCATCCATGCCAAGAAGGATGGTCCCTTCAACGCCTATGCCGTGGTCATGGTAGAGCTTGATCCTGTCCTTTATCTTATCTGATATGGTATATACGGCATGGTAGACATACCAGCAGCCTGCATCCTTGGCGAGCTTTAGAATTTCCGGCTCAGCCGAAACCGGATGCGACACCCAGTCCTTGCCCATGCCTTTCATTGCCTTGAACAGCTCTTTCTGCCAGGGAATGCTCTGCTCAAGCGAATTATCCACGATAAAAAGCCTGTCAGAAGCGGCTTCGATATCCTTAAGTACATTCTCGATTGGTCTGGTGCGATGAATGCGCCCGCCCAGATAAGGGACACAGCACGGGTAGCAGTTGAAGCGGCACCCTCGCGAGGTCTGGACAAGATCGACAAGTTCCCAGCCCTTGTGGGTATAATGCTTTTTCTTGTCATAGAGGTCGCGCCTTGGATTGGGGATCTTATTGATATCAGGAAAGTCTTTCATTACGTAAGAGGGTTTGAGGCACCCTTCCTGAAAGTCGAAAAGCATTTGTTCGATTAGCCCCTCACCCTCGCCCACAACAATCGAATCGGCATGAAGGGCCGCCTCTTCAGGACAGAGCGCCACATGCAGCCCTCCCATCACAACTTTTTTTCCTTTTTTTCTGAATTCAGCAGAAAGCTCATAAGCCCTCGGGGCCTGGCAGGTAAGCATGCAGCCTATGCCCACCAGATCGCAGTCCATGTTCATGTCTATATCCTGGGCATTCTCGTCGGTAACGAAAACATCAATCCCTTCCGGGACAGAAGCGGCGGCAGTAATTACGCCGAGGGGCGGCAGATTGAATTCGGTCTGATATTTAAGCTTCGGCCATCTCGGATATATTATATGGAATTTCAAATGGTTGCCCTCCAGTAAAAACTATAACGGTTGACTGAAAACCGGTTTTCAATTTATATATTAAGCCTTCATGGTAGTAAAGCAGATTACAATACATTTTACAGGCGGGTTTTGATGAATAATTTGATGGAAGAGCTTAAGCTGAAGGTGCTGGAAAGGCTTAATATCAAAGACATAACCCCGGAAGAAATAGACGGGGAAACTCCTATGATAGGCGAAGGCCTCGGGATCGATTCCATTGACATACTTGAGCTGGTGATAATGATAGAAGAGGACTACGGAATCAAGATCGACAACAAGGAACTCGGCGCCAAGGTGTTCAGAACATTTGGAGCGATGGTCGAATATATCGACGCCAACAGGAAAAAATAGCTTTTCGGGAAAAGCGGCCTCTTATAAATTTTTCAGTGCCCTTTTTTTATACAGTTTTATCTTAACCCTTTTTCGATTCAGATAGAATTTAAAACATCCTTGAATATTGCCGCAATTCTGGGTCCGGCCTCTTCCGCCATGGAGATTATATAATCGAGCGATGTGCCTTTATAGTCATCCGGGTTGTTGTTGTTTGTCACGGCGGAAATACCAAGTACATCCATCCCGCAATGAACGGCCTCTATGACCTCCATTACGGTTGACATGCCCACTGCGTCCGCGCCGAACCTCTGTATCATGCGCGTCTCGGCGGCTGTTTCCATCGAAGGGCCCAGAAGCTGAAGGTAAACGCCTTCATGCAGTTCTATTCCGAGTTTCTTCGCAGATATCCTTGCACGGTTCATAAGCTGCGGGGCATAAGGCCTGTCCATCTCGGGGAAACGCGGTCCAAACTCGTCATTGTTGGGGCCGACAAGCGGGTTCCTGCCAGTAAAATTGATATGATCCCGTATCATCATCACAGAACCAGGGGTGAGATCGGGCCTGAGACCGCCCGCCGCATTTGAAATGAAAAGCCTTTTAATGCCCATGAGTTTGAAAACCCGGATGGGAAAGGTTACTTCAACCGGGGTATAGCCTTCATAGAGATGGAACCTTCCGCTCATTGCAACGACCGGCGCGCTTCCAAGCCTGCCGAATATCATCCTGCCGGAATGATGTGGAGCGGTTGATCTGGGAAATCCGGGAATTTCTCCGTATGGGCAGGCCTTTTCTATTGTTATGGCTTCTTCCATAATCCCGAGTCCGGTTCCGAGAATAATCGCTGTATCGGGTTTCGAAGTATGAGCTAAAAAGGCAGCCGCCTTTTTTTCAACCTCCATTTGCCGGGCTCCTCCGGGTAAGGTCTATCGCCTCGTCTGTGAGCATAATCGGGATTTCGTCTTCGATCCTGTACTTTAATTTGCAGGCATTGCAGATCAGTCCTGACTGATCGTTTTCCAGAACCAGTTTTCCTTTGCATTTCGGGCATGCAAGCATGTCAAGCAACTCCTTGTCCACAGGCATGATGTACCTCCTTAACCTTTCTTCCGATTGCTATCAGGCATTCTCTTACCAGTTTTGCAGCCACAACGGAAGAGGTTCCGGTAATGTCGCATATCGGTGAAAGTTCAACCATATCGATTGCTGCTACATTTAAAGAATTTATTAATATGAGTAACATTTCTGAAAGATCGTTAAAGGCAATTCCTCCGGGTTCCGGAGTGCCTGTCCCGGGAAAAATAGAAGGGTCCAGTATATCAAGATCGCAGGTTAAATAAATGGGATCGTCTTGAGCCCATTTAATGGCCTCTTCCGGTGAAGCGCTTAATCTTAAGGCCAGTTCCGCTTCAGATCGGTCCATCGACCTGACGCCTATTTGTTTTATCCGATCAAATCCTACTGTTTCCGAGATGCGCCTTATAACAGTGGCATGCGAAAGTCTTGAGCCAAGGTATTCTTCCCTTAAATCCGCATGGGCATCGAGATGGATGACCTTGATATCTTTATGATACCGTTCAACCGCATTAAAGGAACCGAGTGTTACAAGGTGCTCGCCTCCTGTAAGAAACGGGATGGCACCGGATGACAGGATGCCGGAGGTTTTTTCCTCAATCAGGGAAAGGGATTTCGCGGGGTCTCCGAAAGGAAGCTCCAGGTCGCCCATATCGATAAAAGAACTGTCTGCAAGGTCAAGCCGCTGAACAGGAGAATATGTCTCCAGTCCATGAGATGCTTCCCTTATCGCCTGGGGCCCGAACCTGGAACCCGGTCTGAAACTGGAGGTCGAATCAAAGGGCGCACCGAAAAGGCATATCGCGCCTTTTTCTTTCGACGCAAGAAAGCTCATTAAAGGGCCTTTTTTATAAAATTCGGCAGGGCAAACGCCGCCCTGTGTATTTCAGGATTATAATATATGCAGTTTTCGGCAACCGCAGAGGCCTTTTTTTTATCAAAGAGAAGCGGATTGCCGCCATCCTTAAATCCCAGAGCAAAAGACCAGAGCCCTGAAGGGTAGCATGGTATAGGACAAAGATAGAGGTGTGAGTTGCTGAAGGCCTTCCTGATATTCCCCATAATGCCTGCCACATCACCCATGCGCCATGCGGGCGACTCGGTCTGCGCCCCTATTGTACCGCCTTTTTTCAGGGCGTTGCGGACATTTTCATAAAACTCAGGTGTAAACAATCCGGTTGCAGGACCAATAGGATCGGTAGAATCGATAAGGATACAGTCGAACTCATTGGTGTGCGCCTTTACATATTCAATGCCGTCACCGATAAAAATCTCTACCCGGCTGTCATTCAGAGACGACGACAATGTCGGGAAATAGTCCTTTGCAACTTTTACGACCATATCATCAATCTCGCATAAAACGACTCGCTTGACACATTCATGCTTGAGGACTTCCCTGACCGAACCGCCGTCGCCGCCGCCTATAATCAGAACTGATTCGGGTTTATCAGCGCACAACATGGGAACATGCACAAGCATGTCATGATAATAGAATTCATCCTTTTCGGTCAGCATCACCAGGTCATCCAGAAGCAGCACGTTTCCGAAAAAGGGATTGTTTAAGACCTTGACTTCCTGATACCGGCTTTTCCCTTCGAAAAGCACGTCAAAGACCCTGAAGCTTGCAGCGCCGACCGTCCCTTTGTATTCTTCAATGAACCAGCTGTCTAAAATCATGGCTTGTCACCCCCATAGAACGACTGCAGCGAATGCACAGCCGCATCTGTCAACCCTGTGCTCGGCGGCAACACTCTTGATCTCGCGGATAGTCTTGCCGCGCATCTTCATGCCTTCTTCGGCCATTTTCCTAACCTTTTGTTCAACGGTTTTTACAGGTTCAGTGGCTGAATATTCCATTATAAGCCCTGCATGGTCTTCATCGTCAGGAAATGCAATCGCCACACCTGCAGCAATGGTTTCACCCATATTGTCCGATGTAATCTCCGCATATGCTACCGGCACAAGTGAGCCGTGCGGAATGGCTATCTTATCGACTTCAGTACAGCGGGGCGGGCATATACTGCTCATCTTAACGAGGTTGGTATTTCCGATACCGGCATCCATCAGTGCCCCGTCAAATGCATTAAGGGTCGTGTACCCTTCGGATATGCCGGTCGTCATAAAATATTTCACCGGTGTCTTTATTATCATCCTACATCCCTCCTGCTGAAGCCGCTAGAGGCTTGTGCCTCAGCTCTTGTCCCACAACCCTGATCTGGCCTCGTTTCATTTCCATTGTTGAAAAATGTCCGCTTTGCAGCCTTTCTCTGAGGCAATCGAACGCCTTCCACGGGTCCACAATATCTCCGCAAGTAAATATATCGACAGCGGCATATCCGTATTCCGGCCATGTGTGAATAGACAGATGACTCTCGGCAATGACGACGACGCCGCTTACACCAAAGGGACTGAAGGTGTGGAAAGCACTTGTTACTATTGTTGCCCCTGCTTCGAGTGCCGCTCTGTTCATGTATTTTTCAATCAAGGCAGCGCTGTTGAGCCGTTCTCTGTCGCAATTGTAATATTCTGCCAGTATCTGTTTCCCAAGTGCATTCATGTTCAACCCTCCTGTCATGCTCTGATATACAGCCTTCACCTTCCTGAACCTTCTTAAAAACTTGGAGGAGAGGATATCCAAAGTACCTTGGCTTCTGTCTTTGACCTGTTTTCAAGCCAGTGCTGTTTGTTCGCCTCATAATAAAACGCATCGTCTTTTTCAGCTTTGTGGGATTCCCGGCCTGCAACAATTATGACCGATCCTTCCAGAACAAGTCCGCATTCATCGCCATTATGAGACCGCTCTTTAGGCGTTGACGAGCCAGGGGAAAGCGTCACAATGACCATGTCCATTTCCCGGCCCTGTGCCCCGGCTATCGGCACTTCGGTTATCATGCCGTTTTCGTTGTCTATCACTACTCGTTTGTCCTTAGAGAAAACGACATTTACAGCCTCTTCGTCTTCGAAAAAATCTGCGAGCGATGTATCGAGGGCATTCAGTATAAGCTCCAGCGTATCCAATGACGGCGATGTAAGATCTCGTTCGAGCATGGATATGAATCCCTTTGTCAGGTCTGCACGATCCGCCAGATCCTCTTGTGTGAGATCCTGCGCAAGCCTTAGATTCTTGATTTTCTCGCCGATCTTCATCATATCCTCTTATGCACTTAAGTGTTATTTTTGGTTTAATATACTAAACCAATGGCGCGTATCTTTAAAGTATTGAGTGGTATAATGTCAAGTATTAAATTTAATATATTAAACAAATACCATTTCATCACTACTCAATGCGCATATGAAGTGCTTTTCCATTTGATGTTTGATTATGAAATGAATTGACCAGAAAAAAGGGTAAATGATTTCTCTTCTTAAATCTCTTTTTAATAATATCAACATGTTGTATCAGGCATATACATTGCTTAACTATTATAGAAGAAATTCCTCACCGCATCAGAGGAATTAAACGGGCACCCAAAAGGAGATAGAAATGAAAAAGGGAAAACAGATTTTCTTTATAATGATTTTTTCCATATTGCTCTTTTGCGCTTGCGGTGGCGGAGGAGGCGGCGGCGGAGCAACTGACGAGGGAACCCCGGACGATACAATTGACGTAAGTGCTGAACGGGCCAGGACTGAAGATTTGTTATACGCGGCCTTTGCTGGTTCGGCAAACGATGGAGTTACCTTTCCCTTATACGAGATAATGGTAAACGGATTTATAAACATGAGCATGTCTCTTGTCTCCGATGTTCTACAGGAAATAGATTTGTCTAATCCATTTGGAACGCATGAATATACAATAACCAACGAAGATTATACAGCGGTTCTGACGCTTACAGTGCCTTTTGATGTCATTTTTCCTGTTAAATTTGAGGGGATTTTAAATGTCGATTTTAAAAACACAGGGTATCGGCCCACATCAGGAATATGTACATACAAAGGAACGAATAACGGGAATGAATTATCAATAACGTTTAACGGCTACATTGACAGTGAATACTATCCTTATATAAGAACTTTGAATATAACCGCTACCAATCAACTGCAGGCAATATATGGAAGCAAAACCGCAAAATACAACAATTGGAATATAGCCATGAATATATTTTACGGCAGCGATGATCCTTATAAAGGGAAAGAAGATCCCATTACAGAAAAAACGGTCAGCTCTTCCAAAACCACCAACTTCAGCTTTTTAAGCGGCAGCATGGAAGATGAAACAAGAGATTATTCTGTTGGTGGATCATTCATTCTGGATGAAGGAACGTACACATTCAACAGCGGTTTCAAATATATCCAGTCTCTTGGTTCCACTGATTCTACAAAAAACCTGCTGCTGACTTCGGCAAATGGAAAAATCAAAGTCCCCGGTATGGACAGCGCCGCTACAATAAAAAGTTCTTTCAGCTCCTCAAATCCAACAGGCAACAAAACAATTGCTTCCGCAGCCGATTCTTATTTATGGGATTCCGGCCAGATGACGATCACCGGTTCAACAGGAAGTATTGTCGCCGCCTTTGATGACGGTACCGTAAATTTCAGCGGTGACGAACTGGGCAGCTGGTCTCTGGCCGGCTGGCAGCTTTTGCTTGATCCTTTGAAGTAGATTAATAATTAGAGCCCGGGTTCATCGTTTCCCCGGGAAATTACTCAGAAAAAAGACCACGTTAAAACGTGGTCTTTTTATTTCGTACTGCACGATCAAAGACTTTGATTTGCCATTTAACTGATTGACTATGAAATACATAACATCATATAAAAATCGTCATGGAAATAAATCTTACAGAAATCATGAAACAGGTGCAGAATATTCAGTCGCAGGTTAAAGATGTTCAGGACAAGCTCTCACGGCTGACCGTTACTTCGGAAAGCGGCGGGGGGATGGTGAGTGTAACAGTTACCGGAAGACAGGAAATAAAGGACATCAAGCTTGACCCGGTATGTGTCGACCCCAGGGATATCCCCATGCTTGAAGCCCTTATAATTTCCGCTGTCAACCTGGGAATTAAGAAGTCCAAAGAACTCTCTTCCGAAGAAATGAAAAAGCTGACAGGCGGTATTCCCCTTCCTATTGATCTGGGCTGAAGCATGGATCCATACCCCAAACCGCTCAGAAATCTTATAAGAGAACTTAAAAGGCTTCCAGGAATCGGGGAAAAATCCGCCACCAGACTGGCCCTTTATATCCTCGGTGACAAGAAGATGCTTAGAGAAGGGCTTGCCACAGCATTAGAAGATATTCGCCAGATTCAACTCTGCCCCATATGCTTTAACCTGACTGATAATGAGAGGTGTCCTTTTTGCGCCAATCCTTCTCGTGATGCTTCTCTGATCTGTGTAGTGGAAGAGCCCGGGGATATCCTCTCGCTTGAGACATCAGGAGAATTCCGGGGCACATATCATGTCCTTCACGGCCTTATTTCACCGATGAACGGTGTCGGTCCAGGAGATATCCGCTTAAATGAGCTTATTGAAAGATTAACACCTGAAATTAAAGAAGTTGTGACGGCGCTGAGTCCTTCTGTTGAAGGTGATGTAACGGCACAATATATCTCGAAGCAGATAACATCATCCGGACGCAATATAAATGTTACAAGGCTTGCCTCAGGAATACCGATGGGAGGAGAGCTCAGATATATGGATCAGGTGACGATAGCAAGCGCTATCCGTTACAGAAGGGCTTTATAGCTGAAGAACCGAAGGCAGTTTCTGCTGCTCCTCAACATCACGGCCAAGAGTTACAAGCGTAACATTTTCTTTTGTAAATATATCTCCTGCCAGTTTGATCAATTCTTCTTCGCTTACTGCATTTATCTTTTCTATTATTTCTTCAACCGGAACTTCTCTTTGAAAGAACATCTCGTTTTTTGCAATGGAAGACATCCTGTGTTCGGTAATTTCCTGTGAAAGAAGTATATGCCCTCTCATCTGGGCCTTTACCTCATCAAGCTTGATCCCGCCGAAGTCACCATCTTTAAGTTTCCTCATCTGCTCGGAAAGAACCTCAAGGGTTTTTACCATATTTTCCGAGGTCGTTGCGGCATTGACGGCCATCACTCCACAGTCTTCATATATGTTGAGGTATGAATATATGGAATACACCAGTCCGAGCTTTTCCCTGATTTCCTGAAACAGCATCGAACTCATGCTCCCGCCCAGAATGGAGTTGAGAACCGAATATACCCAGCGTGTTTCCTCCCTCATGGAAGGGCCCTTGACGCCAAGGGTGAAATGAATCTGCTCCAGATCCCTTTCGTACGCCTTGTGATTCAGCCCTCTGGGCTTGATTACAGGCGAAGTGTTTCTTGTCATGCTTTTGACGGTTTCGAATTTATTCCCTGCTATACCGAGCAGCCTTTCATGTTCAAGGTTTCCGGCCCCGGCAACAATTATGGAAGCTGCATCATAGCAGGCAGCTATATGATCGAGCATGTCATTTCTGAGGATTGACCCTATAGAATCTGCGTTTCCCAGAATCGGTTTTCCCAGAGAGGTGTTCTCAAATATCGCATCGGCAAACATCTCGGATATGAGATCTTCTGGAGAATCTTCAACCATGTGAATCTCCTGGAGTACAACCTTCTTCTCCTTCTCAATCTCCTGGGGATCCAGTTCAGAATTGAGAAAAATATCAAATAACACTTCGGATGCCTTCTGAAGGTGTTCGTCTAGGACTTTGATATAATAAACCGTGTATTCCTTCCCAGTGGAAGCGTTAAGGATTCCACCAAGGGCATCGATTTCTTTGGCAATCTGCAACGCGCTTCTCGTTGCTGTCCCTTTAAAAAGCATGTGCTCTATAAAATGAGCAATTCCGGTTTTCTTAAGAGGATCATGGCGGCTTCCCGTTTTTACCCAGACGCCAATGGAAACCGACCGGACCTGTGGAACGGTCTCGGTCAGTATTCGCACACCATTGGACAGGCGTGTCGATTGAGGCATATTTTATTGACCTTCGGTCTGTTTAAGGGCTTCCTTACGGCTCAGCCGAATCTTGCCGTTTTTGTCTATTCCGATTACCTTGACCACGACTTCGTCGCCCTCACTGACAACATCTCGCACGTTCTGCACTTTTTCATTGGCAAGCTGAGATATATGAACAAGGCCTGAGTCTCCGGAAGGGAAATCCACAAACGCACCGAAATCCATTATTTTAACGACTTTGCCTACGTATACTTTATCTATTTCAAGCTCTTCGGTCAGGTTGTTTATGATATCAACAGCCATGCGGGCATGCTCTTCATCCGGCGAAAAAACATTCACCGTGCCGGAATCATCGATCTCGATTTTTGTTCCAGTGCGAGCTGTAATATCTTTTATCACCTTTCCCCCGGGACCAATCACATCCCTTATTTTTTCCGGATTGATCTGTATGGTGAATATCCTGGGAGCATATTGGGATATCATATCAGTTGGTCTGTCGATGGTCTTTGACATTATGTCCAGGATTTTGAGCCTGCCAACCCTGGCATTTTCCAGTGCATCAGCCAGAACTTTTTCAGGAATTCCTTCGATCTTGATATCCATCTGCAGTGCCGTGACACCATCAGTCGTACCTGCAACCTTGAAATCCATATCGCCCAGATGATCTTCATCACCCAGGATATCGGTTAATACGATATAATCGCCTGCTTCGTGGATAAGACCCATCGCAATCCCTGCAACAGGTTTTTCGAGCGGCACGCCGGCAGCCATAAGCGACATCGATCCGCCGCATACAGTGGCCATGGAAGAGCTGCCGTTTGATTCAAGGATTTCCGATACAAGCCTTATTGTATATGGAAATTTTCCTATATCCGGAAGAACCTGTTTCAGCGCCCTTTCTGCCAGATGGCCATGCCCGATTTCACGTCTGCTGGGGCCTCTTAAGGGTTTAACCTCGCCTACTGAAAATGGGGGGAAAGAATAGTGCACCATGAATGTTTTTGAGGTCTCGCCGAGAAGATTTTCCAGCTTCTGTTCGTCGCGGGGAGTCCCTAAAGTTGTTATCGCAAGGGCCTGGGTTTCACCTCTTGTAAAAAGCGCCGACCCGTGAGTCCTTGGGAGAATACCTGTTTTGCATTCGATTTTCCTTATCTCGTCAAACTTCCTTCCGTCTACGCGGATTTTTTTCTCATGCATCAAGGACCTGACAACTTCACGCTCAAGCCTTTCTATGCATGCTTTAACCAGAGAAATTCTTTCTTCGTCCTGGTCCGCATATTTCTCAAGCACTTTCTGCCAGATGGCAGCTGCACCGTCTCTGCGCCCCTGCTTTGTTGATCCCGGCACAAAAACCTTGTCCAAACCATCGGCAACAAGATTTTTTATTTCATTATAGAGTGCTTCATTGCTTGCCGGTGGCGCAACTTTCATCTTGGGCTTGCCGGATAAGTTTCTAAGCTCTTCCTGAGCTTCAATAATTTCACGAATACGTAAATGGGCAAACATGATAGCATCCAGGATAACCTTTTCAGGAAGCTCCTTCGCCTCACCTTCGACCATTACAATTGCTTCTTTTGTCCCGACTACAACCAGTTCCATGTCCCCCTGTTCGGTCTGGCTGTAGGTCGGATCGATTATAAATTCGCCGTTAACACGGCCAATTCTTACACCGCCTATTGGCCCATCGAATGGAATACCCGATACATGCAGAGCTGCCGAAGCCCCGTTTATAGCCATTACATCAGGGTTAACCTCTGGATCGGCGGATAAAACATTGGCGACTATCTGCAACTCATTGTAAAAACCATCAGGAAAAAGCGGCCTGATGGGCCTGTCAATGAATCTTGCAGTAAGTATTTCCTGGTCTGAGGGTCTTCCTTCTCTTTTAATGAATCCGCCCGGAATCCTTCCCGCAGCATAAGACATTTCCTGATAATCAACCACAAGAGGCAGAAAATCCGTGCCTTTTCTCACATCTTTTGAAACCGTTGCCGTTACAAGAACAACACTGTCGCCCTGATAGACCAAGACCGAGCCATCAGCTTGCCTGGCAACCGTACCCACATCAAAAATGAGGGGTTTAATAGAACCTTTAGTTTGAACCTGCATAATGTCCTACTTGCGCAGTTTCAGGGCTTTGGCCAAGGACCTGTATCTTTTGATGTCTTTTTCCTTGAGATAATTCAAAAGCCGTTTGCGCCGACCAACCAGCATTAGAAGTCCCCTTCTTGAATGATGGTCCTTTTTGTGCGCTTTGAAATGATCGGTAAGAGAATTTATCCTGGTTGTCAGAAGGGCAACCTGCACTTCCGGTGATCCGGTATCACTCTCATGGGTCCTGAAATTTTCGATTACTTCCTTTTTTACCTGTAGATCTAATCCCACTTTTTTCCTCCTGAAATTTCTTTCTTCGCCTTTGTTAGAGCGAAACGTTTAGCACGCCTTAAATACGCTGTAAATAGTTAATATGCCTTCTTCTTGAGGATATTAAAAGAATCCTCTCTCGATATATCCGAATATACCGCCTGATCGTTTAACCCTTGCCACACACAACAGGTTGTCTTCTTCATCCTGAATTGCCACAAAAGATTCATTCTCTGCGCTTACATCGTTAATCATTGTTGATATCAGAACCGGTTTTCCTCTGAGGATGGCCTCTTTCCCCTCGGCATTAACCTTTGCAACGGGCAGCTTGATTGAATCTGACAGTGATATCAGGATATCTTTACTGTTTTCGATTTTCTGTTTTAATTCATCTATTGTCAATGCATCTTTAATTGAAAAACCTTCGCTTTCCAGTCTTCTCAGCTCTCTTAAATAACCGCCACATCCAATATACTCTCCCATATTCCTGGCAAGAGACCTTATATAAGTTCCCCTGGAGCATACTATCTTCATTTCAACTGATGAATCTTCTATTGATATGACTTCAATTTTATGAATAGTAACTTTTTTAGCCCTAGGGCTGACATCTTTGTTCTGGCGTTTAAGCCTGTAGAGTGGTTTCCCGTTATGCTTCTGGGCACAGTAAACAGGCGGCATCTGAATTATTTCTCCTGAATTGACGGTCAACCATTCCTCAAGTTTTTTCCTGTCAAAGTTTATCTTATCAAAAACCTTTTCCGCCTGACCGGTAACGTCATCAGTATCTGTAAACATTTCCAGACCAACTGTTGCGATATAGGTCTTTATATTGTCTTCCATAAAAGGCAAAAGCTTTGTCCCATTGCCGACACCGATGCATAATAAGCCTGTTGCAAAGGGGTCCAGGCTCCCGAAATGACCGCCTTTTTTTTCGCCAAGTGTTTTTAATACTATATCAACTGCTTTCCTGGAAGTAATGCCTTTAGGTTTGTCCAGCAGGACTACTCCGCTTAAACCCATTTTGATCCCTCTTCCATTACTCTGTTTAAAAGCAAAGAAGCTTTTCCCTTGACGGAAAAGCCCGCTGCCCTTTCATGTCCTCCTCCTCCGAATGCCAATGCTGTCATCAAGGCGGACGATCCTGTCCTGCTCCTCATGGAACAGCGGACCATGCCATCATCGGCATCACGTAAAAAAATGCACAGTTCAGACCCGCCTATTGAAGCTATTTCCTCGACAATACCCGACGCATCCAATGGAGTGGCTCCAACGCGATTCAAATCTTCTTTCGTAATATATGTTCCCAAAACAGTTTCTCTTACAGATAGCCTTTCCATGGCACGGCAAAGAAGTTTATAGTACCATATGGTTTTGCTCCTCTTCAGTTTAAGCGCTATGGAATATGCATCCGCTCCGGATTTTGTCAGGTCATGAACAATCTCGAAAATCCTCGGTTTTATATTCGTATGTGTGAATCCACCGGTATCCCCGAAAATTCCCATGTAAAGATTTGACGCTATGGACGGAGTGATTCTGGTAAATCCATGCAGGAGATCATAGATCATCTCACAGGTTGATGAGTACTTGGGGTTAACCCAACTGATATCTCCAAAACCGTTATTTGATTTATGATGATCGATTACCGCTATCATGCCTTTCGGTTTGATATTGCCAAGCATCTCAAGATCTGAAACATCCAGAAGAAATGACACTTCGGGAGATTCGCATAAATAATCCTTGTGGGTTGGATGTATCGTATATTGTTCTGCAATGGTCGTAGTATATATACGCCCGGCTTTTTTCCCTAATCCGGAAAGGGCCAGGGCCAGCGCCGATGTCGATCCGACTGCGTCTTCATCGGGAAGGTCGTGTGTCAGGATCTCAAAGGTGTGTTTGCTTTGAATTAATTCAATTATTTTATCTTTCATCTATATGTATCTTGTTGAGCAATTCATCTATATGTGATCCGTAATCGAAAGAGCTGTCATATATAAAACTGAGCTCAGGGATGCGTCTTAAATCCAATGATCCCAGCATTTCATGTCTTAAAAAGCCAGCTGCACTTTCCAACCCGGCCAGAGCTTCTTCCTTTAAGGCATCGCCATGAACACAGAAAAAAACATTGGCTTTTCTCAAATCAGCGCTTACCTCCACCCCGGTGATAGTAAGATCGTGCACACGCGGGTCTTTCACCTTTCTTAAAAGGACTTCGGTTATGGTTTCTTTCAACAGGTCTGATACTCGCGCCTGCCTTAATCTTCCCTGCTTCATAGGTGAATGATCTCCATATTGCTGCCGATTATTTCCACATTTGTATTATTATTAATATTCTGAATGAACTTATCCATCATGGAATTTACATGAGCTGCATCATTACTGACAAAAGCAGCCCCAAGTGTAGCAGTCTGCCACAGGTCATTATCATCAACCTCAGCCACAGACGCGTTCATAGCCATAGCCTTGTCTTTGATGGATTTTAAAATCTTCCTCTTTTCCTTCAGCGAGGCAGCCCCTTCAATAAGAAGTCTTATTTTGAGAGCGCCTATTATCACAATAAGGATTGCTCCTGTTTTTCTTTTATAAAGGCCTGGATGATGTCCCCTTCCTGAAGGTCATTAAAACCTTCAAGGGAAATCCCGCACTCATAACCGCTTGTAACTTCTTTTACATCATCTTTGAACCGCTTCAGAGATGCAAAACGTCCCTCCCATATAGTATCTTTCTCTCTGAGAAGTTTTACTTGGGCTGTTCTCTGGATCTTGCCATCAATAACCATACACCCGGCGATTGTTCCTATCCTGGATATTTTAAAGACATTACGAACTTCAGCACTTCCCTGGAGCACATCTTCATAAACAGGCTCAAGCATGCCTTGAAGCGCTTGTTTAATGTCATCAAGAAGCTCGTATATTACCGTATATAATTTGATGTCTATTCCAAAGTTTTTTGCCAGATTTTTTACCTTTGTTTCCGGTTTGATATTAAATCCTATAATAACCGCCTGACTCGTTGTGGCTAACATAATATCATTTTCTGTTATGCTTCCGACTCCTGAATGTACGACGTTAATCCTTATGCTTTCGCCTGTTTCGACACCTTTAATGGCGCTGGTAATTGCTTCAACTGTACCGTGAACATCTCCTTTAATAATCAGATTCAAAGC
>CAYNVT010000068.1:0-21530 GCA_964400685.1 uncultured Bacteriovoracaceae bacterium
ATATCGTCCAGGATGAACTCGAATAATCTTTCAAGGAGCCCGACATGAACTACGTCAAATGCGGTGTCATAGGGGGAGGCGGCGCCTGGAGTTTTCACGGCAATGCCTGCGCCGGATCCGAACTAATTAAATTCACGGCCATCTACGACGTCAACATAAAGCAGGCCCGAAAAATGGCAAGGCGCTATCGCGTAAACGAGATGACGGCATATGCGAGCCTCGACGAATTCCTGAAAAGCGACATAGACGCCGTCCTCGTGCTCGTGCCCCACATGTACCATGAAGGCATCGTCGCGAAATGCGCTGCTGCCGGCAAACATATCCTTTGCGAAAAACCCATGGCGACCACGATCGAAGGTTGCGACATTATGATAGACGCTGCAAAAAAGGCCGGAGTAAAGCTGATGATAGCCGAAAATCACCGTTTTCTTCCGGCGCATCGATACATGCATGATGCAGTTCAGCAGGGGCTCATCGGTGATGTCCTTCTCGTAAGGGCCTATGAAGGTGTCAACGAGATACCGGGCCTGAGCATGCCGGACTTCTGGAAAGGCGACCCTATAAAGGCGGGCGGCGGTTCTTATATTGATATGGCCGCACACAAGTTCGCAGCAATCGAGTGGATACTGAACGACAGGGTTGAGTCAGTAACCGCCATGCTGGCAAAACAGGCGATCAACCTTCCGGAAAAGGCCGAGGACAACGCGCTGTCGATGGTCAGGTTCGCAGGCGGCCCAATAGCCGACATAACCGTAAGTTTTACGCAGATCACCCCGCCCTTCAACAGCCTGGAAATATACGGGACAAAAGGCACCATACTCGAAAACCACATGTGGGATAAGCCGGTGAAAATATTCTCGCACCATGAGGCCATGGGTGAAAACAAGCAGAAATGGTACGAGCCGGATATAGAGCACGAACCTTTTCCGAGATACTACACCATATCGGTCAAACATGCCGACGAGCATTTCGCCAGATGCATCCTTGAAGATAAAGAACCCGAATTCTCACCGGAAGATGCCAAGAGCGCCATTGCAGGCGTGCTGATGGGATACCTCTCGGCACATACGAAAAAGGCGGCAACCAGGGATGAGCTGTTCGCGCTTGCAAGGGAAAAGGGAACCCTATCGCTTCTTGAAGACCTCAACCAGCATATTCCCATAAATAAGAACCTGCCGGAGGTAAAACGCATGAAATCCCTCGGATTCAATAAAAAACGCGCTTCCGAAATAATGGAGAAATATGACCTGGACCTCTTCATAGCCACCTCGCCCGTCAACGTATATTATCTTACTGGGCTGCCAGTTCTGCATGCCGAGGCCAACCCCATTCTTTTCGCACTTAACAACCAGTACCCCAGTATCGCCATGATGAAGCGCGAAGGTGATGTCATGCTTCTCAACTGGGCGCTTTTCAGGAGTGTTGACGATATCTGCTGGGTGGCCGAGCACAGGGACATAAGCTCTCAAAAAGACGTGAGGCGCGAGATCTGGTCAAAGATAAAGAAATGGGGGCTCGTGGGAAAACGCATCGGCGTCGAATCGGTAGCCCCCAAATATATTCTGGACCATATCGCATACAAGAATCCGGATTCCGAAATCATCTCTGCCGACGGCGTCATGGTTGACCTGAGAATCATAAAGACCGATGAAGAGATCGCCTGCATTGAAAAGGCGACTCTTATTACCGAGAAGGCGATCACCGCCTGCATTGAGGCTGCTAAAGAAGGCATGACTGACAATGACTTCCTCAAGATTGCCCGCAGGGTATTCGTGGACGAGGGGATGGTGGGCTGGGACCACCTCACCATGAGCATAGGCGATTCCGACCCTGAACTTCCCGGAACCGGCAGAGTTGTTAAAAAGGGCGATAATGTCCGATTTGATTTTGGTGCAGTCTATAAAGGCTATGTTGCAGATGTAAACCGCCATGTCGTAATAGGCGGCGTACCTGAAGAAGCGGCAAACCTGGTTGACCGGCTTATCCTGCTGCAGGAATATTTCGAGCAGCGCATAAAGCCCGGCGTCAGCATAAAAGAACTCAATGATGAAGCCATAGCCTACTACAAAACCATCAAGCCCGATGGAATGACGTTCGCAGTCGGACATACCATAGGTCTGGAATGCGAAGAAACACACCTTTTCGGTACTATGGGTTTTCTTGACAGGACTTATGAAAAGGGTATGGTTTTCGAGATAGAGGCCTGGGAAAATTATCAGGGAGGTCTGATCGGAGTCGAAGACTGCTATGTGGTGACAGAAGACGGATGCCGGAAGATGACGAAGCTGGACAAGCGCATGGTGGGCAAATAAACATACAGGGCGTGATAATTTTGCATTCTTGAGCTGTTGAGTCGTCAAGCAAGTCATTTAATATCTTGGATTCTGCTTGTCGGCTTAATAGCTCTAAGTTTTACTTAAGTTGTTGAGCTGAATAATACGGAGGTTGTAATGGTAGAGAACGAACAGGATCTGCGGGATAAGCCGGAAGATAACCTTATGTGGAAAATTCCACTCGGAATGAAGGTCGGCTACGGCATAGGCGACTTTGCTTTCAATCTCGTATTCCAGACAATAACTCTTTACCTCGTGTATTTTTTCACTGATGTTTTCATGATAGGCGCGACAGTCGCCGGTACGATATTTTTCATTGCCAAAATATGGAACGCCGTATGCGACCCGACAATGGGATTCATAGCAGACCGGGCACATTCGCGCTGGGGCAAAAACAGGCCTTTCCTGCTTTTCGGAGCCATACCTGTGGGTTTCGCCTTTTTCCTCATCTTCCTCGCACCCCAGATCCCCACATTCTGGCGCTCGATTTACGCCCTTGTGACATTCCTGCTTTTCTCGGCCCTTTATTCAATGGTGACAATACCTTACGGGGCGCTGACCGCCAGCATGACAATGGACGGAGGCGAACGCTCAGGCCTCACAGGCATACGCATGGCATGCGCGATACTGGGAACACTGGTAACTGCGGGCGCAGCCAAGCCCATCATCGGGCTGTTCTCAAACGAAGTCACCGGCTTCAGGATGATAGGCGCAATATTCGGCGGCATCTGCGCCCTTGTGCTTCTGACTACATTTCTGGCGGTCAAGGAACGTGTGCAGCCGCCATCCGAAGAAAAGAAGTCATTCAGGGAGGACCTGAAGATGGTGTCCATGAACAGGCCTTTCATCATACTGACCGTCTCTACCATTTTGCAGATGGTCGCGATAAGCCTCCTTGCAATAATGATCAACTACTACTTCAAATATAACCTCGGTGCCGAGAAGGACATTCCATTAGCATTCATGTGCCTCTTTATAACTGCATTCCTGTGCATGCCTTTCTGGGTTTATCTGACGAAGAAAATAGCCAAAAAGAATGTCCTTGCAATAGGAACCAGTCTGCTTGCGATTGTTACGCTTCTATTCTTCATACTCGACAATCCAGACAGGAATCTCATCCTGGGATTATTTGTTCTTGCGGGTGTCGGCATGTCGACCGTGTACCTGTGCCCCTGGGCCATGATCCCGGATACCGTCGAATATTCCCAGTGGAAAACAGGTTTGAGGCGCGAAGGCATACTCTATGGTTTTTTCAATTTCGCCTTCAAGTTTTCATCGGCTTTCGCAGGTTTTGCTGCAGGCCTCGGACTGGAATTGTACAGATACGTCCCGAACATCAGACAGCAGGCATTCACTCTTGACGGCATCAAGCTGCTCATGTCCATTGTCCCGTGTGTTTTTATAATAGCCGGCATAATCATAATTCTCTTCTACCCCATCGATGAATCCCTGCATAAAAAAATGGTTGAAGATATAAAGTCGGGAAGGCAATGTGAGTAATAATTAACCTTTTAACAGGGGGGGCTTGATGAATCCTTATGCCATAGGGATCGACTTCGGGACCAATTCCGTAAGGGCATTGCTCATCGATTCAGCCACAGGTAAAGAAGTGTGCAGCAGCACCCGAAATTACCGTCACGGACAGAATGGGGTCATTACCGATAAGGCAGACCATTTCATCGCCAGGCAGCACCCGGCAGATTATATTGAAGGACTCATTGAAGTCATCGAAAACCTGCTGGCAAATGCCGAAACGCTCCCCGGATTCAGCTGCAGCATGATTAAGGCCATAGGGGTAGATACAACGGCAAGCACGCCTCTTCCTCTCGATAAAGACGCACATCCCCTGGGCATGAAGCAGGAATTTTCAGGTGATATCAATTCATATGCATGGCTCTGGAAAGATCACAGCTCCCATGCCGAGGCCGACGAAATCGTGGATTATGTAAAAAAACACGGGTTCGACTGGCTCGATTCATACTCGGGCTGGTACTCGCCAGAATGGTTCTGGGCCAAAATCCTGCGCTGCGCGAGGATCGCGCCGGATACCTCGGCAATGGCCGCGACATGGGTGGAGCAGTCGGATTTCATACCTCTTTATCTCACAGGAACCGCAAATTACCGTGATATAAAACGAAACGCATGCGCTGCAGGCTATAAGGATATGTTCAATAAAGGCTACCCCACGCCAGCCGGACTTGCGCAGCTTTCACCGGAGCTTGAGCGTATCGCCGCAGGACTTCCTTCTGAAGTCATCCCTGCAGGCAGGAGCGTCGGCAACCTCAGCCCAGTGTTAGCCCGGCGCTGGGGCCTTCCGGATAATGTAGTTATATCTTCAGGCCTCATCGATGCACATGCCGGAGCAATCGGTGCAGGCATAACGCCGGGAAGCCTCGTTAAAAATATTGGCACATCTTCGTGCGACATGGCGCTCATGCCCCTTTATTCCGGGCAAAGGGCGATACCGGGCATAAGCGGCGTGGTCAGAGACGGCATAATCCCGGGTTTTTTTGGTATAGAAGCCGGACAGGCTGCTGTCGGCGACATCCTCAACTGGTATGTGACAAGTGCCCTTTATCATGACAAGGCCGTTCCGGACGAAAACATACATGCAGAACTCACAGGACTGGCGTCAAAATACAAGGCAGGCCAGTCCGGACTTGTCGCACTGGACTGGATGAACGGCAACCGGAACATCCTCATGGACCAGCGCCTGAGCGGTCTCATAATGGGGCAGAGCCTTTCGACCACACCCGAGGAGATTTACAGAAGCCTGATCGAGGCGACAGGTTTCGGGGCCAGGGTAATAATAGAACGCCTCAAAGAATATAAGGTCCCGATAGAGAAAATAATCTGCTGCGGCGGCATAGCCGAGAAGAACCCGCTCTTTATGCAGATATACGCCGACATCTTCAACATGCCTGTTCATGTTGCAAAATCGGCTAACGCACCAGCACTGGGTGCCGCAATGGCCGCCAGTGTAGCGGCAGGCATTCACAAAGATTTTAATGAGGCCCGCCAATGCATGGCGGCCCAGCCTGCCCGCAGTTATATGCCGGATGAAAACGAGGCTGATGTCTATGATGAGCTGTATCAAATCTATCTGAAGCTCCATAACGCATTCGGTCCTGCAGGGCATGGTTCAGCTCTTTACCCGGTAATGAAAGAGCTTCTCAGTCTCAAGAGAAAGGAGCGATAATATGAAGACCCCAGTCAGGATAGGTGTGTTTTCCGGTTATGATCCCAGACCCTGGGTAATGGAGCAGTGTGCAGTTAAGGATGCAAAAACACTGGTAAAATTTGTGGGCCGGTTAAGGAAGGCGGGCTTTGACATCGTTTATCCGGGTGAGAAGCTCGGGAAAGATAACCTTCTCTGCCACAGCATACCGCTTGCGAACAGATATGCGGAAATTTTTGCCGAAAGCGGCTGCGGCATTCTTATAAATGTCCATCAGACCTGGACATTCCCGCAGCTGAGCCAGAAGGTCATAACCGGTTTCATCAGAAGGAAAAAGTCAATTGATCCCGCTTTTGTCCCCAGGATAATTATCGCTTCAATCCAGGATACCATGGTCCCGGGCATGGTCTCGGGTATGGCGCTGGGAGGGGCGCTCACGCAGAACGGCATTCCTTTTACACACATAGCGGGCTATTTCGACAGCCCTGAATTCTCAGGCGAACTTAAAGAAG
Source organism: uncultured Bacteriovoracaceae bacterium (assembly GCA_964400685.1). Lineage (GTDB taxonomy): Bacteria > Desulfobacterota > Desulfomonilia > UBA1062 > UBA1062 > DATCTV01. The sequence continues at coordinate 6,024 of CAYNVT010000068.1, forward strand.
CCCTCTCCTTTTATTTATCGATGGCCGGAATCAATCAACAGGTACACAAGGTCGTTGCCGGGCTTTCTGACGAGCATATGCTCGAATTTGGCTCGTTCTCGCTCCAGATGCCTACAACCCGCATAAACCACGAGGAAATCATGAGCCGCTGGGGCATTTCGGGAGAAAACCTCGACCAGCAGGTCTTTCTGGACAGGGCGTTCTCGATGTTCGAGTGGAAAGGCGAACCCGGCAGGTCTGAGATTGCAAAGGTGCTGGATAGCCGTGTAAAGAAGGACTTCAGGAAACTCTATGAAGGTTCCCCTGAAAAGTTCAGGGCCATACCGAATAGGAGCGTGCCGCCGGATAAATTCATGCTACAGCTTGCGGTGTATTACGCAATATCCGACATTGCCGACGAGCGGGGAGCAACGGCCGTTACCATCAAATGCCAGGATGAGTGCTCGGCTGCGTACTGCACATGCTGCATAGCCACAGCTTTTCTGGGAAACGACTGCGGCCCTGGCGGCAAAGCGAAAAGGATTATCCCGGCTTCCTGCGAGACAGACCTCCCCACTCTCCTGACCCAGCTCTTTCTTAACAGGCTCTCGGGCAAACCCGCCGGGTTCGGAGACTTCAGGTATGTGAAAACTGAAAAGGGAAAGACTGTCCTGGCCATAGTCAACTGCGGTCAGCACCCGCCGTTCTTTGCCGGGAACGAAAGTCTGTCATGGCCGGAAAAGCTTTCACAGATCGAATTCCCGGGCCAGGAACATTTCTACCATGCCGGCGGCTCCGCCGTACGCATGCGCACAGCCGGGAATCAGGAAATCACTGTTGCCAGGCTTGGTGTGGAGAACGGCCGCCTGCACATGGTCGCTACTATCATGGACACCCGGGACGTCAGGGCATCGAGACACAAGGCATACAACGAGGCATGGCCCATAATCGAAGGCTTCATTCCTGTGAGCGACACAGTGATAAGCTCGAAATGGCCTTCCAATCATCTTGGCTTCGTATACGGCGATTATCTGCCGCATCTGGTGGAGCTTTCCGAACAGCTCGGCATCGGATACACTGTATGGAACAGGAACGGGCGGCACCTTTATAAGCCGTCATAAAAAAGGAGAAGCATTATGGCTGGCGGTTATGACATGACATCTACACTTAACCTTCTGCCTCTCGCAAAAGATTTCAGGCGCAAACGCTTCAGCAGCTTCGACCGTTCAGGCGGGAACCGTGACTGGATAGTAATCAATCCGGGGCAGTGCACTACAATTGCCGACACCTTAGAAACAGGCTGCATCCGCCACATCTGGTGCACCATAGGCAGGGACAGCATCTCTAATAAATACGACCGGGCATTTTACCGCAGGATTATCATCCGCATGTTCTGGGACGGCTCGGACAGACCCGCTGTGGAAGTTCCCATCGGCGACTTCTTCGGCATGGGCCACGGCATATGCAGAAACTTCGTCTCGGCCCCGCTTCAGATGAGCCCTGAGAACGGAAGAGGATTCAACTGCTTCTTTCCAATGCCCTTTTCAAAAGGCGCCAGGATAGAGGTGGAAAATGAATGTTCCCACGAGATATCGCTTTATTACTACGTCGACTGGGACTGCTACGACAGCATCGAAGAAAATGCACTCAGATTCCATGCCTCATGGAACCGCGAACTGACAAAGGGGATATCGGATAAAGGCCTGGGCGGCATGGAATTCCAGATGGAGGGCGCAAACCTTTCAGACAAAGACAACTACCTTATCCTTGAAGCAGAAGGCGCGGGCCACTATGCAGGCTGCAACATCAACATACACAACCGCCGCGGCTCATGGTTCTGGGACTGGCCCGGCGAGGGCGATGACATGATTTTCGTGGACGGAGAGCCCTTCCCTCCCGAAATTCACGGCACCGGCACCGAAGATTATGTGAACATGGCCTTCTGCCCGACGCAGCGCTACTCAGCCCCGTACCACGGGCTCATAATGGGCGGCGGTCCGAACTGGGGAGGAAAGATAACGTATTACCGCTACCATATCCTCGACCCTGTACCGTTTAAGAAATCCATACGCGTTTCCATAGAACACGGTCATGCTAACCGCCGCTGGGACGACTGGTCGAGCACGGCGTACTGGTATCAGAAGGGCACCGGCAATATTAAAAGAGTGCCTGAAGTCGCTGAAAGGCTGCCTCTCAAAAATCAGTATTCCCTTAAAAGGCTTTTCGGGACGCTTATCATGTGGCCGGTCTACAGGCTCTTCTTTTCCTGAGATGAGGTTTTATTCAGATATCTCAACAGGAATTAAAACCTTCATTTTTATTGATGGGTTGATAATAATATTCATGATTTTCCTTTGTTTAAATCTGTTCGGTTATGATCTTTCACCGCCTGAAAACGATACCGGCTGGATACTTAAATCAGAGGGTAAGAACTATAAAACATACTACCGTGTCAGGCCGGGTTCCTCCACTCAGGAGGTCCTGCTTGTAGGCGTGGCGGACAGGAAGCCTGAACAGGTAATAGCCGCAATAACAGACTACGCGCATTTTCCCGAATTCATGCCCTATGTGAAATACACGAGGCTCGTCCATTCCGAACGAAAATCTCAGGATGTATTAATCAACTATGTTTTTACATACCTTGATGTGCCCATACCTCTTGTTTCATCAAGGTTCTACAATCTCAAATACACCGATGTTCTCAATTATAAGGGCGTCCCCGGCATGTTCAGGTCTGACTGGGTGCTTGAAAAGGGCCGGTTCAGATTGCTGCCGACAGACCCGGATATCAGAGGTTTTCTGAGCGATCCCGAAGACGCGGTCGAGACGACGTTCAACCAGGGCTATTTCCTGATCGAGCCTGTGGAAGGGCCAATGAGGACGCGCATCACATATTATGTCTGGACAAATCCGGGAGGAAACCTCCCGCCGTCAGCAGTAAATATTGCAAATGCCGTTGCGCTACCGAAACTTCTTGAGGCGATTACGAAAAGGGCGTCGACATATTGATCAGTGATTGTCTGCAGGCAGTATTCAGACTGTACTCAAGCCGCAATCCCTTCAACATGGGATCATGAGCCACTTGTTTCGATCCTCTGAGCCAAAGGCGAAGAGAAATTTTGTGTCATAAAATTGACATTCCGAAGGAATGCCCGAATCAATCAGGTCGAGTGGTTCAATAGCACCCCTTTTTCATCCGCTGTCTGCCGCTTTTTGCAGAGGTCTTTTTGAGAACCTCTTTTAAATTTTCAAAGAACAGCTTCATTTTACTTTAACCTCTATATTCATTTCGTCATATCTTAATGAAATCATTATATAATTTTCTTACTGAGTACCTCATGCCATATATCCTGCCATTAACTGTGCTGTAAAGCATTTACTAATCGGCATTTTCCGTCAATTAACCGCCAATATAACCAAGTTTTGCCTGGGGTTTCGCGAAAAGATTACCTACCGGGTTAAGGAATCAAAGTCACTTTGCGCTTTTCTTTTTATAGGCATCTTTCCGCTGTCTTAAATCAAGCACAACCACCACTACTTTTTCATTGTCTATAATATAGAACAAACGATAGTTTCCCAGTCTGTATCTGTAAATCCCTTCAAATGTACCTTTGAGTTTTTTTATATTTATTCCAAAAAAAGGATTGCTTCTCAACTGTGGATAAATATAAGTGGTTATTTTATTATAGATTTTATTCAGAGAGCCGTCTTTTAGAACCTTTTGAAATGTTTCAGTCTCAACAATCTCAAATTTATCTGACAACTCTGAATCTCCCCTTTTTGTAATCATCGATGCCTGAGTGGATATTACTGATAAGTTCTTTATCCTGGAGAATTTCAGACATTTCAGCATCACTTACATGCGCCTGCAACGATAAATAATTATAAGCTGCAAACTCAATATAATTTGAGATAGTTCGATGTTCACCTTCTGCCGCCTTTTTCAGCATGTTGTAAAAATCGTCATTTATCCTAAGGGTTATTGTCTTGGCCATCTTGTTTCTCCCTGAAAACATTTTATTCAATTTCATTCACAATGCCAATAAAAATATTCACTTTACTGTTTCAAGAGGGTTGACAAGAATTCATTTTAATAACAGTATACAGGATACTTTTGTTTGCTTTGGGGGATTATATGAGGAAATACATCTGGGGAATACTTCTTGTCCTTTTCCTGTGTGGCGCAACCTTTGCCGGAAAGCCCGCTATTGAGAAAACTCTCGATCCCGACCTGATCTGCGCCGATCTCAACCCTGACACTTACTGGTTCCTGAATGACGAGATGTACTGGCTGCTCGGACATTCGCCGGTTAACATGAACGGATCCATGAAATACAAGGATTCCGGCAGATCGGGAAAAGGTGTTGCGATAGGCTCTTCTGTCCTTGATGCTTGGGGCATCGACCTTATCTCGGACGATCCCGCGGAAAGGGAAGCCCTCAAATTCGATTCTGATAAAATAAATTCCATTGACTGGAACAATCTGAGAACGGGAAACCCCGAAGTTGTAATTGCAATAATCGACACAGGCATCAGGTGGAAAACAGGCAATGACAAAACCCGGAAAAGCATTATCGCAGACCTGATGAACAGGCTCTATCTCAACAAAGGGGAACTCGCCGGGCATGCGCCCGACTATATTCTGGGCATGCCCGTGTGGGACACCAACAATGACGGAAGGTTCAGCGCAGCCGATTACGAACCCGAAGGCAGGAAGATGGTGATCGACACATCAAGCAATGTAAAGGACCCGGATGTCAGCATGAGGTACACATACACCGCCGGCGGCTACAACGGGCATCCGGCATTCTTCAGAGTTTCCGGCAGCAGTATCGTCTTTGTGAACGACCCCAACGGCAACGGCCTTCTCGATCCACAGGACCTTATAAAAACATTTTCGGACGGTTCCGACGATGACAACAACAATTTCGCCGATGATATCTGCGGATGGGACTTTTTCGAGGACGACAACGATCCCGAGGACGTCTCAAGCTACACCGACACAGCCATCTACCACGGCGAGGGCCAGACAGAGCTTGTAGCCGCCGAACTCGGCAACGGCTATATAGGTTCGGGCATATGCCCCGACTGCTCGGTGCTTGTGCTCAAGGCCTGGGACTCTTTCCTGCACGACGAAGACTATTACGGCCTGGCAGTCCTGTATGCGGCCGATAACGGCGCTCACGTCATCGAAGGTGCGCTGGGCTCATTCAACAGCTCGGGCATCTGCAGGGATGCTGTGAAATATGCGTATCAGGAAAAGGGCATGCCGGTCTTCATGGTCTCATCCGACATGAACACCGCAAACCACAATCAGCCGACATATCTTGACGAGCCGGTATTCTGCTCTGGCATGGTGCCGGACGTGTTCGGCATCCCCAGAATAAAACCCGGAACATACTTCAGGAACTCGAACATGACCCAGTACGGCCCGAAAAACCAGATAGCTTTCGAGGTTCAGACAGGCTCCATGTCGGCAGCTTTGTCATCAGGTGCTGCAGGACTCATCATATCCCAGGCAATGAAACTGGCTAATGAAAGCATCATGCTGGGAAGAAGGATCAATTATGCAAACGGCACTCCCCTGCACCCCGATCAGATAAAGCAGATACTGACACTCACATGCGAGGACATCCTGCCCGAAAACACTGAAGGCTATTCAAGGCCTGACCCCGCCCAATCCGGATGGGACCAGCACTTCGGCTATGGAAGAGTCAACATGAAAGATGCGCTCAATGCCGTAGATGAGGGGAAGATTCCTTGTGTGGCAAGGATAACTTCTCCCTCCTGGTCTTCATACTTCGACCCGAGAAAAGACAGTCTCATCATAAAAGGCGATATACTGCCTGCAGGTGATGAAAAGATATCATGGGTGCTCGAAGCAGCTGCAGGCGTAGAACCCTTTGATAAGGAGTTCAGGGAAATCTCCAGGGGCTCTTCGACCGGCAAAGATATTGTGCTTGTGGACAGAAGTCTCGATTGCATCAAGGACAGATTCCCGAACGGCACGGACTTTTCATGGTATCCAAATGAGCCTGAAACTAAACCCTACGGCGATGCAAAAGTGCAGCCGAACAGGCTCATGTTCACGGTGAGGCTCAAGGTTACGAGTGTCGACATGAACTTCAACTGGTACCGCTACCCCCAGGACAGGCGGGCATTTTTCATATGCGAGGACAAATCTCTTCATGATGGCTGGCCTGTTTATATTGGTGCGGGCGGTGAGGCATCACCCAGGTTCGAGGACCTTGACGGCGACAACCTCAGTGAGGTCATACTGGCTACATCAGACGGCAGGATACTCGTGTTCACACATGACGGCAGGACTTTCAAAGCGCTTGGCAGGGAAATCATTTTTTATGCAGATGAAATGGATATGGCGGCAAACCACAAAATGAAAATTGAGGGAAAGCCTCTGAGGCCCTCCTTCATGACACCTTCGATTGCCGATATCGATAATGACGGCATTAAAGAGATAGTCTCAACAGCAGGCGGTTATATTTACTGCTTCAAGGCTACGGGTGAAAGGGTTTTCAAGGAACCGTTCTGCGTGAAATCAATGAACGGTGCACAAAAGGACAACTTCTTCATCGACGTCGAACAGGGTGAAGTCAAGAATTATGACAATGATCCGCTGTGGAGGGAAAATTCGATAGGACCGGGCTCCACGGCGGCTCCCGTGCTTTATGATCTTGACGGCGACGGAAAAATAGAAGTCATCCTGGGAGCACAGGACCAGCGGCTCTATGCATGGCATTCAGATGGAAGCCGGGTCAGCGGCTGGCCGGTTTATGTAAGGGAAAAGAGCTATCTGGGCGGAAGAATAACCAACCCTCCTTGCCTTGCCAACCTTGACGGGACAGGCAGGATGGAGATTATCGTAACAACCAACGAGGCTGACAGCGGCTCCAAGGCCCCTGCAACTACACAGAAAGAAAAGCTCCTGGCAGCATTCAAATCGAGCGGCTCATCGGCCGGTCTGAGCGGCGGGGTTCTGAACGCCGTGATGGGCGCACTTTCGAAATTCATCGGCAAGGGCTGCATGGTATATGCCGTGAAGGCTTCCGGAATCCCAGGCGGCAGGGATGGCTCACAGGATATCAGTTTAAGCAGCGGCGCATTCGTCAAAGGCTGGCCTGTGGCAATTTCAGCCCTTCTTCCCGACCTGCTTCCCCAGATCGGCCCTTCGGCAAAACCCTGCGCATTCGACTATGACGGTGACGGCATGGACGAGGTTGTAGCCACCTTCCTTTCAGCGCCCACATCCATAATCGACGGAAACGGCAAAGTGATAAAGACCATGAACCACGATATATTCGGCAAAAACGCAATCGGCATAAAGGACAAGTCGATCTGCCTCAATGTTTTCAATGCCGCAGCTCTTGGAGACATAACAGGCGACGGAACGCCAGAAATCGCAACAGGTGGAAGCACGCTCTTCATGGCGCTCAATCTTCTGATATCAGGGCTTAATCTCGACTACAACCATGTGGTTCAGGCCTGGGACGTGAAGTCAGGCAGATACCTCGACGCATATCCCAGGTCCACCGATGACTTCATGATCGGAGGGGAACCCGCACTTGCGGATGTCACCGGCGACGGCATACCTGAAATTATCGCAGGCTCGGGATTGTATCTCCTCCATGCATACGGCGCTGACGGCATGGATAAGGACTCGTTTCCGAAACTGACCGGAGGCTGGATCATGTCATCGCCTGCAGTCAGCGACATAGACAATGACGGTCTGAATGAAATCGCTGTAGTTACCCGCGAAGGCTGGCTCTTTGTCTGGGACTCGAATGGCAAAAACGCCGCGACACCGGACTGGCCCACTTACGGACATGACAACATGACGACATCGAATCTGAGAACAGACGCAGTTCCTCCGGCAAATGTCACGGAATATGAATGGACGGATGACGGTTTCACCTTCAGGATGCCCGGCGATGACGGCTACAACGGAAAGGCGAAAACTGTATGCATATACGGCTATGACAGCCCGATAAATGCCGGCAATATCAGGAATGCCACGCTTCTCAAAAGCCTGGTGACTTCAGCAAACGGAAAAATGGTCTACATAAATATGCCGGACGACTACAGATGCTATGCAGTCGTTGCAACCGATGAGGCAGGAAATAAAAACCAGCTCTTCCTTGAAGGCGGGTTGATTACGGATTCAAACGGCAAGGGTGTCCAGGTTTCCTCAGAAGAATCAGATTCAGGCAGTTCAGGCGGGGCCTGTTTTATAAATACGGCTTCGTTTTAGCAGTTATTGTCCTGTTCCGGCTCCCGGTGATTTCCGCATGAGCCGGAACAGACTGATTACCATTAATCATAAATTTTTTTAGATATTGACTTTATATATTTTATTTCTATATAGATTCTATATACTCAGAGACAATTTAAAAATGGAGGTATGATGTCGCTGAATTATGCAGTTCTTGGTCTTCTCCAATACCGTGACATGCACGGATATCGCATCAAGGAACATCTGGAAAACAATTTCGGCCATATGTGGTCGGTCAATTTCGGTCAGATATACCCTATATTGAAAGACCTTGAAAAAAAGGCCTCATCAGGATGCTTGAAGTATTACCCGCCAGCAATCAGGGACCACAGCGAAAGCTGTATTCAATAACGGACAAGGGGCGCGAGGAATTTCTAAAATGGCTTAAGGAGCCTGCAGACAAATCAATGCTCCTGCGCGATCCCTTTCTTCTCAAATTCGCATTCTTCGGATTCGGCGGACCTGAAGACGCATTGAGAATAATCGATAATCAGATTGCATCATACAAAGCGCAACTTGAAAGGCGTACGGGTAATTCCATCAGGTGGGATAATCAGGGGCCTTATGTAAAGCTCCTGTCCAACCTGGGCGTCACATTTAATGAAATGTATCTTGAATGGCTGAAAGCCGCCAGAAAGCAGATCGAAGAAAACATTAAAGATAAAGACTATTTTGCATTGGGTATTTAAAATCTCCCTGCAGCATAAATCAGATGTCATGCCGCATCATGTCAGGGAGCCGCAGAAATAAGGGAAGAGCGTGCCTCAAACACAAGCCTCAACGAAAAGCATTAGATGACGCTTAAATCGAATACGAAGTCATAACGCGCTGAAGGAGGTTTAATATGGAGTTTTCCGGCATTACCCTTGTCACGGGCGCTGCGGGTTTCATGGGCAGCCACCTGGTAGAATACCTTGTAAAAAAGGGCGTTCGCGTCCGGGCCAGTGCAAGACCCAGGAAAGACATCTCTTTTTTTGAAAAGCTGGGCGTCGAATACGTTGCCGCAGACCTTACAAAGCCCGAGACCATACCTCCCCTCTTCAAAGGCGGTGTTGACCGCATTTTTCATCTGGGCGCCATCTGTAACTTCTCTACCCCTTATGAAAAGCTTTATCCGACAAACGTTCTCGGAGTTGAGCGCATAACGGCCGAGGCGGCGAATGCAGGCGTCAAATGCTATGTGCATGTCGGTTCTACGAGTGTTTACGGATATTATAAGGGAACCCCTTTCAGAGAGGACGGTCCGAGAGATCCCCAGGACAATTACGGCAGGAGCAAACGTGACGGCGAAGACGTCCTGTGGCGCAAGATAAAAGAAGGCTTCCCGGCAATCATAACTAGGCCCTGCACGGTTTACGGGCCCCGCTGCAACGACGGCGCCGGCAAGGCCTTTTCCAGACCCACATCGATTACAGCGATACCCGGAAGCGGCCGTCAGCTGCTTTCGAATATAAGGGCCGAAGATGTAGCGGCAGCCGTTGACCACCTTTCGCATATGGAAAGCGCCATAGGCCAGGCATATAACATCGCAGAGGACACCTACCCTTCCATAGGCGAGGCCCTTACTCTTGCAGCTGAAACCTTCGGCACGAAGCCGCCCAGTCTACACCTTCCCCTGTGGCTGGTAAAGGCCGTAGCAAGAATTGACGGGGCCGTTTCAGCAAAGAAGGGAAAGATCCCCGACCTTGAATATGATGCGGTCAAATACCTATATTATGATTATGTCGTGGACAATACCAAGCTCAAGGCGACAGGCTATAAGCTTATCTATCCGGAATTTAAATCATCCATGGCGCAGATGAAAGAATGGTACCGGAATCAATCCGGTTCAATCTGATAAATCTAAGGGAGGTCGATGATGGCAAATGTAGTGGTAATAACAGGACTTGCAGACGGAATGGGAAGGCATGTTGCAAAGATGCTTGCCGATCAGGGTTACACAATAGCCGGTTTTGATATGGATGCTGGCGGTATCGAATCGCTTAAAAAAGAACTCGGCGAAAAGCATTACCTGATTGCTCTCGACATCACCGACAGAGCAGGCATCATTAATTTCAGGGATGAGGTTCTCAAAAGATACGGCAAGGTCGATACGGTCCTCTCCAATGTGGGCATCGGATTTTTCGGCCCGTTTGAAGAAGTGAGCCTTGAAAAGGCGCTTAAATGCCTCGAGATCAACGTGATAGGTGCAGCCGCAATCTTCCAGGCGTTTATCCCTTCAATGAGAAAACAGGGATATGGGAAACTTATCGCAATGTCGTCCCTTGTCGGACGCATCCCCTTCCCCTTCGAATCCATCTACTCTGCAAGCAAGTTCGCAGTGACCGGAATGGTACTTTCACTCAAACATGAGGTCGAACCGTTCGGCATTAATGTCGCACTGATAGAACCTGCGCAGGTTTCTACAACCTTTGCAGCTAAGATCCATTTCCTGCCGCCTGAAGGTTCGCCTTACCGCGACCGGGCAAGACGGTTCATCGAACGCGACAACGAACTTATCAAGACAGCCCCTACCCCTGAATTTGCTGCAAAAAAAATAGTAAAGGTCGTAACAACGGACAAGCCAAAAATATTCAACCAGATAGATGCGGGCAGCGGGTTCCTTCAGATGCTTAACCGGTTCCTGCCTGTAAACGTAAGGGACAAGATACTGGTAAGCTATATGCACATAAAGGTGTAGTTCCGTTATGCATTCAAGCACTGCCTTTGTCTCTACGCCTATGGCTCGAGAAGCGAAACACGAAGCTCGAGATCTCATTTTCGACTTCGTCGGAATGCTCCTCGACATACGTAAAAGTATGCCTGCGTCGCTTCCTCCTCGCCTTCTCGGCATTATCTTGAATGCAAAACGGAACCGTGGCCCCAGAAAATATTTATCTATATTGCGAGGTGAAATATGAAAGCATCGAATGTGGCATTAAAACTCGATGAAACAAGGGTTCAGAAGCTGAGGAACAGGATTATACTCGCACCCCAGGAGGTCTGCATCGAACGTGCAAGATATCTGACCGAGTCCATGCGCATGAACTGGGAGCGCCACCCCCTAGAACGCATCAGTATGGCACTTGAGCATATACTCAAAAACATCAGCATCATAATCAGGGAAGATGAAATTATTGTGGGGTGCCGTACAAAAAAACTCAAGGGCGCACCCTTATTCCCCGAGAACAAGGCCCGCTGGATAGAAGGCGACCTTGACGCCTTTGACCAGAGACAGCTCCAGAGGGCACTCATCACCGAAGCCGAAAAAGACGAGATGCGCGATATTCTTCCTTTCTGGAAAGACAGGTGTGTCGAAGATGTAATGGAAAAGCTCCTGCCCGATGATGTCATGGAAGATATGGATAAATATATCTTCACAATGATGCTCGAAATCAACTATGGCATAGGCCACTTCACCATGAACCATGAAAAGGTGCTCGCCAAGGGGCTAAAAGGCATTATAGACGAGGCTGAAGCAAAGTTCGCTTCATTAAGCCCTGATGAGAAGAAATCGGAGAAAGGTATATTCTATCAGTCCATGATACGCTCTATGAAAGCGGCTATTCTTTTCGCAAACCGCTACAGCATGCTGGCTAGAGAGATGGCTGCACATGAATCCGACAGGGAACGCGCCAGAGAGCTTCTTGAAATAGCCAGGGTATGCAGCCGCGTGCCGGAAAACCCTGCGCAGAGCTTCCATGAGGCGGTACAGAGCGTATATTTCATCCATCTGATTGCACAGCTGGAATCAGGCGGCAACTCCATCTCTTTAGGGCGCATTGACCAGATACTATACCCTTATTATATGAAGGACAAAGAGGCCGGCAATATCACGCCTGAGCGTGCGCAGGAACTCATATCTCTTCTTTTCATCAAGACCAACGAGATATGGAACGTGCTGGAAGAGGCCTTCATACCCGGAGGAGAAGGCACCGAAGGCAAGACGACTCAGAATGTGACCGTTGGAGGAATGGGCATAGATGGAAATGACGCCACGAATGAACTCAGCATAATTGGCCTCGACGCATATGCCGACGTCAGGACGGTTCAGCCTAATTTCGGCGTCAGGATATGCAAAAAAACACCGAAATCATTTTTCAAAAAGGCTGCCGATTATGCCAGGGACGGTGTTCTCATGCATTTCTTCAATGACGAAGCCATCATCGAGAATCTTGTCCTGGCCGGACACACCCTTGAAGACGCCCGCAATTACGGTGTCGTAGGGTGCCTCGAGCCGAGCGCTTCAGGTAAGAATTTCGGATCCACATTCGCAGTACAGTTCAACGGAGTAAAATGTGTCGAACTCGCCCTTTCTAACGGTGTCGACAATATATTCGGGTACCAGTCCGGACCTGAGACAGGAGACCCGGCAGAGTTTAAAAGTTTCGATGACGTCTGGAAAGCATATGACACCCAGATGAACCATTTCATCAACCAGATGGTAAAAGGCATGGCAGTGCTCGACAAATCGATTGCGGAAAACGTGCCTTCGCCTTTTGCGTCCGCCATGGTCGAAGGTCCGATGGACAAGGGAATCGACCTCACCAAGGGCGGCGCCGTCTATAACTCGACAGGTGTTCAACTCATGGGCTTCGCCAATACAGCCGACAGCTTCTATTCCATCAAAAAGGCTATTTTTGAAGACAGGAAATATACAATAGGGCAGCTCTCGGAATGGCTCTCAACCGACTGGCAGGATGCAGAACCCAAGCGCAGCTATTTTCTCAGAAAGATAAAGAAATACGGCAACGACATCGACGAGGTGGACGAAATGGCGGTCAGGGTTGCAGAGCATTTCTGTGACACCCTCAAAAAATACAAAAATTTCAGGGGCGGCTACTTCTGGCCAGGCATATTCTCGGTTGGTTTCCATATAAGCTTCGGCGCCTTTTCGGCGGCTTCCCCTGACGGAAGGCATGCAGGCGATGTGCTCGGCAACGGAATCACCCCGACAACAGGAAACGCCACCTCAGGACCTACCGCGATGATGAATTCAGTGGCGAAACTCCCGCTTAAAAGGATCTTCAACGGCGCAAATCTGAACATCCGTTTCCAGGGCAAAAAAATCGGCACCGAAAACCTGCTCTCCCTGGTGAGGACCTATTTCAACAGGGGCGGAATGCAGGTGCAATTCAACATGGTCGATTCCGCGACACTAAGAAAGGCGCAGAAGAACCCTGAAAAGTATGCCGACCTGTTCGTGAGGGTAAGCGGATATTCAGCCGAATTCACGGGCCTGTCCGAAATCGCACAGAACGAGATCATCAGCAGAACAGAATACGATCTTTAAAATATCCGGAGTGAAATTATGAGCAAGATTATGAGTATAAAGGACGCCGTTGAGAAAAATGTAAATAACGGCGATTTCCTTTTCATAGGAGGCTATGTATGCAGGCCCCCTTTCGCTGCAATCCATGAAATAATAAGGCAGCATAAAACCGATCTGACTATAGCGAGAAGCAACGCGGCCGATGACTTTGACATGCTGATAGGCGCCGGCTGCGTCAAAAGATTCATTTCGACATTCATCTCTCTCGGGCTTTACGGACTTGCCAGATGCTACAGGCGCTCGATCGAAAAAGGCATCCCCAACAGAATCGAACTCGAGGAATATACCAACCTCTCTCTTCCCATGATGTTCATGGCCGGTGCCATGGGCATGCCGTTCGTCCCCGGTCAAGGATATGGTCGGGACCGACATGATGAAGATAAAAGCTTTCATGGGCGAGAATAAATACAGGATGATAGATTCGCCTTTTGACGGTAAACCCGTAATGCTTGTCCCTGCGCTCAACCCCGATGTGGCAATAATTCATGTCCAGCAGGCCGACGAGGACGGCAACGCTCAGATGTGGGGCATAGGTGGCGACTGCAAATGGGGGGCCAATGCCGCGAAAAATGTCATTGTCACCTGTGAGAGGATAGTAAGCCGCGAAACCATAGGCAAAGACCCTTCAAGGACAATAGTCCCCGCATTCAAGGTCGCAGCTGTCTGTGAGGAACCATTCGGCGCACATCCCGGATATACGCCGGGATTCTATGACGTGGACTTCTCCTACGGCTATGTCTATCAGCAGGCATCGAATACTGTTGAAGGTTTTCAGGCCTTCCTTGACGAATGGGTTTTCGGAGTAAAAGACAGGAACGAATATATCCAGCACTATATCAGCAGGTTCGGTTTCGCCCAGTATAAAAAACTTCAAGCCAAATTCGATTACGGCTATCCCGTAAGCTATTCGTATTAGGAGAAAGAATTATGAGTGAGCATCCGAATGATTATATAAAGCCTGAACTCATGGCATGCTGCGGAGCGCGCCATATCAGGGATAATGATGTGGTTATTGTCGGTACCGGTTTTCCCACGATGGCCGCCAATATTGCAAAACATACGCATGCGCCGAATGCGACCATGATGCAGGAATCTGGCGTTTATGACGCGCGTCCGGCTAGACCGGCACTCTCCGTGGGAGATCCTTGCCTGAATCCCGGGGCCGCAATGGTTGGAGGCCTTATCGAAGTGATGGGCATGTTCCTTCAGGGCGGATGGGTTGACTGTGGATTCCTTTCAGGGGCGCAGGTCGACAAGTTCGGCAACATCAATACCACCGTAATCGGCGAGTATAATAATCCTAAAAGCAGGCTTCCGGGTTCCGGTGGTGCCAATCCGATAGGCTCTCTTGCAAAAAGGATTCTTATAATTGCCCTTCATGACAAGAGAAGTCTTGCCGAACGCGTTGATTTCATTACGACACCCGGCTATCTGGACGGACCAGGCGCACGCGAAAAATGGGGCCTGCCGCCTGATACCGGTCCCGAGGTCATAGTCACAAACAAGGCAGTGCTGCATTTCGACAGGGAAACTAAAGAAGCCTACCTTTCGAGCTGGCATCCGGGCACGAGCATCGACGAGGTTGTAAGCCTCACGCCGTGGAAGCTCAAGGTTTCCGATGATGCGCATGAGACAGAGCCGCCGAGGGCTGAAGAGCTGAGGGTGCTGAGGGAGATACTGGATCCGTTCAGGATGATAAAGATATATGAAAAGCGAGGCTACATCTAATGCGAAACGCTGGAACTTCGCATTTCTTTGTCACTCCTGATCTCGTCATTCCAGCGTACGTCATGTACGCTTCATTCCTCGACTTCGTCGTTTCTCGAACTGCTTTGTTCCAACGCTCCGCACATTTTAACAATGAACCAAACCTTTAACTGAATTTTTACGGGAGGGGAAAAATGAATGAAACAAGGATTCTTGCTGATTT
>CAYNVT010000069.1:0-21464 GCA_964400685.1 uncultured Bacteriovoracaceae bacterium
AAACTCAAAAAAGGCACTGTCCTGCTCGTCAGGCTCCCTGTGTATAAACAAACTGAAAGAAAAACTAAGAGATAAAATCAAAGAGTTATAAGATTGTAGTCCTGTCTTCCCAGGCCGATGAGTTCGGAATATGGAAATAATGTCGTGCCATCCGATCTTGTAGCCTCTCTGAAGATGTCTTTGCCTCCGTGCTTTTCAACTGTCAGTTCATAGGCAGCCTTGTCGCAGGCGACAGGGTCGATGGATGCTGCAATTCCTATATCATGGCCGATTATCCTGGTATCGGTCATGCAGTCGCAGTCTTTGGTTATGTTGATGATAAAACTCAGACAGACAAGTTTTTTTCCCATTACAGCGCCAAGGGCGTATTCGGCGAGCCTTTTCTGAACTTCTGTGCCTGTAGCACCGCCCCAGGGAACGGAGATCGCTTCCTCCGGACAAACGGCTATACACAGTGCGCAGCCCTGGCATATGTCGTGATCAATTCTGGCTTTACCGTTTACTAGGGTGATAGCATCTGCCTGGCATGATTCGAGACAAATGCCGCATCCCGTACATCTTTTGCCGGGTGAGGGTTTTACCTTTGAATGCATTTCAAGTTTTCCGCCACGCGAGCCGGAGCCCATGCCTATATTTTTTATCGCACCTCCGAAGCCGCACATGATATGCCCTTTGAAGTGGCTGATGACAGCAAGTGCATCCGCTTCGGCAATGGCTTTAGCAATTCTTACCTTATGAAATATTCTGCCCGGGATCTTTATTTCAGTTTCTTCATTGCCGTCATCCCCGTCGGCAATTACTACAGGAAGCCCCAGTGCTGCGAAGCCGTGTTCTCCCGCTATCTTCCTGTGATCCCTGCCATTGTGCCTCATGCCACGATAAAGAGTGTTTGCGTCTGTCAGGAAGCAATTATTGCTGAACATGATCAACTCGCTTATAACAGGGGTTATCTGAGCTGGTTTTACAAAACGTGTGTTGCCTTTTTCGCCGAAATGGAGCTTGATTGCTACCCTGTCGCTTTTTACAATGCCGGGTTTCAAATCATCAAGAGCCGCCCTGAAAACTGTTGATATCGCCTCGCTGTCGAATTTCGGTGAAAAGTAAACATTCGCCATAAGTTTACAACCCCGTTTTTAGAACAAGGTCTGTAATGGGACCTCTCGATTTGCTGCCTTTCAATACCATATGCCCGTAATTCGGGTAATCTTTGAATTTTTTTACGATCCAGTTAAGGCCGTTGTTTGAGGAATTGAGATAGGGATGGTCCACCTGGTTCGTATCGCCCAGCACATAGCATTTTACGTTTTCACCCATGCGTGTGAGCAGCGCCCTTGTCTGGTAGCGGGTCATGTTCTGCGCCTCGTCTATTATGACCACCGCATTCTCGATATTCATGCCGCGGATGAAGTTCAGACTTACTATCTCTATCTTTTTCGGGTTCAGCTCCAGCCTTGCGCTCTGGGGATCCAGAAACAGGGAGTTTGCCGGTCTCTGGCTGTGCAGTTTTACAATGAGATCAAGTATGCCTCGCATATAGGGTGCAAGCTTTTCTTTTTCATCACCGGGCAGATAGCCCAGCTTTTCCCCGATTTCGACCACCGGCTTGAAAATGAATATCCTGTCAAATGCCTTGGGTTTCTGGAGGACGAGGTGAAATGCGCATGCAAGGGCGATGAAGGTCTTGCCAAAGCCTGCTTCCGACTGGAGTGTAACGACATCGATATGATGTGAAAGCATAAGTTCCATTGCACAGTTCTGATATACGGTTCTCGGCTTTATTCCCCAAGGGTTGTGCTCATAATCGATATATGCCTCTTTGCCTTCAAACCACAGCTGCCCGTTTGTGTCCCAGTAAAATGAGTTTGTTATCTTTTCATCGGATTCTTTTATAAATCCGGTATAAAGCTGGCTTTCTGAATGGAACGGTTTGGAATCGCGGAATTCCTGCGCCCTGAAGCCTTCCACCAGAAGCCTTACCCTGAACATCCTGTCGTTTGATACAATGACCGGTTCATAGCCGTTTATAAAATGGTCCGGGTTGTCGTGTGCGTATTTTATATCTTCAAGGATGTCATCGTCGTTGGTCTCGCTCCCGGTGTAAGTCTTGTGTGGAATTTTTATTATATTCAGTTTGGTGTCATCTTCAAGCCTTGTGGCGATCAAGCTTATTATGTGGCTCAAATCAGATCTTTTCTTAAGCCTGTCGAGCTCCATTATGACTGAATAAGGTATCAACACGCGGTTTTCTTCACCGTTTCTGAACATATCGATACAGTCAGGATTTTCAATCAGCGCATTGGTGTCGAGGATATAACATTTTTTCATAAACCGGCCCGCCTTGATGTTTTATTGATTCCGGATAAAGGATTAAAACCCCGAAATATTGCATCATCTTTTGTAATGCTCAGCAATCCTTTTGAAACTGTCTGTTCATGTAGTCTTTTATAAAAATGGTCTTCAATGCCCCTTATTTTATGTGGGTGTGAATCAATTATGTCCTTAAACAATAAAGGCCTTTTTTTTGCAATATATTCAACACAGTCCGATATATTATCCTGGGAGAAAAGCATTGCATTGTTGTATGGCAGCATCTCCACTGTTTCAAAATGCGGTTTCAACTGCCGGTAACCGTTTTCAAGGCAGAATGCTTTAAGAAGCTTGTTCAAGGCAAATTCACCCGGCGCGGTAATGCCTGTGTGCTCCATGCTGGACGGGATTAACTCCGTGATTTCTTTCAGGGAATCCCTGCTGTGGGTTATTGTAATGAAAATCCCGTTTGATTTTAGAATTCTTGAAATTTCTTCTATCAGATGGGGGAAAAAATACAATGAATAGCTGGCTATGATGAGATCGTATGTCCGGCTGTCAATTGCTGTTATATAATCAGCGCTATCTCTGATGAACGTTCCTGTATAACCGCTATTTTCGATCGTTATTAAAAAAGGGACCTCATTGGAATCTACGATATCAATACCGGTGATGCGGGCATCGGGAGCAAGTCTGCCTGCCAGCTTTTCTTCAAAAAGTCCATAACCGCATCCGAGATCGAGGACATTGCTGACCCGGGAGAGGTCTATTCCTGACAGGGCGATTTCCCTCACATCACTCTTGTTTGTTGAGTATCTGGAAATTATATCTTTGGTGAATTTGTGATCATGAACCTTCTCATATGTTCTGGTTATGTCTTTCTCTGAGTACAGGTGATTTCGGCTCATGATTTAATTAAATATTAAGAGAGTTAACATCCTTTTTCAACCCTGATAGGATTAAATAGTATAATTATTATCTGGATTAAGAGTGAATACGGACAACCTTCGGTTGAATGGATGCTGTAGTATTTGTATTGCCGAAAGAGGTTATTCCAGCAAATCCGGCAGGCGAGGAATGATTGTCTAGTATTAAAATCAGTTTCAGAATTCCCGGAAGTATTTTACCATTATATGTTTTCATATCAACAGGCATGCTTATAGAAAAAGGTGATTTCCGTTTCCCTGCTGTAATCCCTTTTATGAAAGCATCTCCCAATGCCTGCATGGATTCCCTGGTGTATAAAAAATCTCCTGACATGTTCAGCGCTCCCTCTCTGGAGTATCCAAGCAAAAGTTCTATTGAGGGGCTTATGTAAGTGAAACAAAGAGACATGTCAGTAAACCATACCAGGTCGTTTGTGTTGTCTGTTAATGCTTTTACATGGCTTGCAGGTAAATGGGATGATGTCCAATCGGTAATATCCGCTATTGCGCATCTGTATATGATGTTTTGAGATATATCATACCCAGCTAATTCAATCTTCAGTCCCAGATAAGTGTTTTTACCATGTGAATATCTTGATTGCAGTTCAATAATTCTGGTGGTTTCATCTGATTGTGATAATTTTGCCAGCTCTTTCTCAAATTTAACCAAAGACCTGGATGTAATAATTTTTGATAAGGATAAAAGCCTGACATCGGAAGGCTGGATTCCAAGAATCTGGACTGCTTTAATGTCTGCTTCGTTAATAATGTAGTCCTTATCAAAATAAAAAGTTCCGATCATGTTCTGCATCCTGCGTCCATATTGTTTTGAAAATTCTTCCGCAAGTATCTCAACATGCTTTTTCCATGACATGTCTCTGAAACTGCATACTATCCCGTTGCATTCCCCTGTAGCAGCAAATATTCCAGAAGTCGTTATCTCTATCGGAATCTTTCTGGCATCTTTGGCGAAAAGGAAATTATTAATCGGACTGTCTGAAAAAAATGGCCTGCCGGCCTTGTAATAAGAGAGCCTCAGCATGAGTGCGTTTGTAAGAGCCGGATATAATTCTCTTCCAAGCAGATCAAATGGGTTGTTTTCAAGGATTATTTTCAGTTCATGCTCGGAATAGCCGGTCATTGTCGCAAGAGAGGGGCTTATGTATTTCACTCTCAAGGAATTGTCAAATATCAGGATTGCGTCAGTTAAGCTTGAACTGAGGTTGTTATATTGTTTCTCGACATCGTTTAATCTGGTTTCGTAGTATTTTTGTCTGTCTATATTCCTGTATATTCCCCTTATCGAAAGAGGCATTCCTGACTCGTTGAATTCGGCGCACACAATAGTTTCAGCAAAGAAGCTTGTCCCATCTTTGCGCGAAATCCGGGTCTCCAGGATTCCTGCTTCGTTGATTGCAGTCTTGGGGAGCAATGTGAGTATTTTTCTGATATCATCAGGTGTGAAAACATCTCTTAGTGTCTGTTTCAGAGATTCTTCCACTGAAAATCCACGCTCCTTTGCATCAGAGGGGCTTATATATTTGACATTCAGATTCATGTCGGCGACAAAAACTACGTCCTTTAGATATTCGGAAAGAATATCTTTGTTATCATTCATTGCAGGAATGTTTAAAGACAGGCTGTGTTTAAGGTCATCGATATCGGTAATAAGACAGACAGTGCCGGTCTGGATTCCATTATTTATAAGGGGATGGCTTTTGATGATAATCCACCTGCTGTCGCCGTTTTTCATTTTTATACGCCGTTCAGATGTGCTCCTGTTTGAAAGGAATGCCTGAATTGAAGAATGTCTGTATTCACTCTGCTCATTGCTATCGTAATAAAGGAAATCCATTAAGTTGCTTCCGATAAGCTCTTTTCTTTCAAAGCCGCTAATCGCTGAAAGGCGACCATCAATATTTGTAATCCTGGCATCACGGTCAAGCCACAATATCATATCGCTGACATCATCTATAATGAAGCGGTAATCGGAACTTGTTTTTTTAAGATCGTTCAAATATTGCGAATAATGGATATATTTTGCATATTCAACAGCCGCATCTGAGAGTATTGACAGGTCGGAAGGGACCCACTGTCTTTCCCTGACATCCAAGCATATTACAAAACCCCAGAATACTCCTTCTGTCAGTATCGCAGATGTCAAATATGAACTCGATTTATTGATGCTGAAAAATTCAATTTCCTTTGTATTTGCAGGATTTCCCCATGATGTAAGATTTACCGATATTTTACTGATAAGCTGTGCAAAGAAAGAGTCTTTTTTCTCGAATTCATTATCATCGTAAATGATTACATCGCCGGATCTTTTCCATGATAGAAATTTTCTGATCTTATCAGATTTTATATCTCTGGTTTCATAGACTATGACATGGTCCACATCGAGCTTGTGACCGATAGACATGGTTATGGAATTCAGTATGTCTTTGGGATTCCATTCTCTTGATTGTGTTTCCAGCATATCCTTTTCTCACAAAATTTAATTTTATTTCAACTGATTTGCTGTATAGCAAATCAAGATAAGCCTTGCAATAATAATAATAGCTTATTAAAACAATAAGTTAAATACATTACCTACAAATCTCCTGAAAATGGATTAGCATATTGCAAATATTAAATACAAAATTCGCTAATAGAAAATACAAGATAAAAGATTTTAATCAGGCTGCTATTTCTGCTGTCAGTTGCTTAAGTATTGATATTAAAATGCGTTATCCCGATAAATCCCATGCAATGTTCATGTTCATCGCAAAAAAGAATGATCTTCATCTTGCCCCTTATTCTTTCTCCTGATGAGGATACCATATCTGCTGGAATTGTTTTCATCCACCCGAGGTCCTTTTCCCGTGCGGCAATGAGGCCTTCAGAGATGGCAGCGGCAATATTTGCCAATGTCTCAGTTGTAGTTATCTCGTCGCCATACATTCTCATTGCTTTTTCGGGTTTATATCCAAGCAGCCATTCAATTGCAGGGTTTATATAGATGTACTTCAAATCCATATCCGTTACCCAGACAAGATCACTGGTATTTTCTGATATTTTTCTGATTAAGTAATCGGGCATGTCAGATTTTCTTTCGTTGATTGTCATTGCGACAGCTGAAATCATCGCGCCATGGGTAAAGTGCTTTATATGGGCGGTAGCTTTTAATATCTGCTTTGTGGGGAGAAGGATATCAATGTCAATATTCTTTTCATTATTATCCTGTAGCCCCATAAATTCAGATTTCAGATTATATTTATCGATAATATCCAGGTTGTCCGGACTGACAATTTTTTTCTTTCCGTCTTCCTGCCAAATCAGTGAATCAGCTCCTCTGGAGGCATTGATGATATCGCCATCCATATCCCAGATTATCACTTTTTCCTTTGATTCGGAGAAAAAATCCATAAAAAACCTGGGATCATGATGAAAAGATTCCTTTTTGTTGAATTCATAAGGTTCTATAATACATACAGTTCGTATTGTTCCATCATTTGCCAGTAGAGATCTGAATTCAGTGCTGAAGTTTGCGTAGTTTCCGTTTTTCAGTTTGAATCTGAAGTTTCCCCAGGGTGTTTGCCTGAAGGGATTCAGTGCAAGCTTTATTATACTTTCTCTATCTTCGGGATGTAAAAATACTCCAAGAGGTTTTCCCGTTAATTCACCGGGATTGTAGCTTATAATGCTGGCGCTGTTTCTAAGAGCTGTAATTATTCTTGCGTCTTTATCCAGGGCAAGTATGGCAACTTTTAGGATATCAAGCAGTGATTCGTAAGATTCGATGAGTTCCTGGGTCGAAATAAGCAACTCTTTTGTTTTGTTGATATTGACTGCAAGGCACAGGTTTGTTTGTGATTCCTCATTAGTATCAGTATGGTAGAAAAACAATTTATACCAGACCCATTTTTCTTCCCCAGACATGATTCGGATTTCATCTGAAATGGGCCAGTTGTTGGCCGATAATAATATTCTTTCAACTGATGGTTTGTCGCTTGGATGGACAAGATCAAGGATGTTTTTCTCAAGCCAAACCGTTTTGGCAACATCAAGATCTGAGAGTAAATTACCGCCCGCTTCTTCTATTGCTCCACTTGTGTTAAAAATCAAATATCCATCGGCAGCATATCTGTTCATCCCGGCAGGTATACTTGACAATATGTTATCAGAGATGCGGTCCTTGATATAAATATATTTCGATAATCTGTTTACTGATTCCACGAGCTCTGTCAGATCATCAAGCTGGAACTCCTTTGTATTATTATCTTTAACGCAGCAGACACAACCCCAGAGCTTTCCGCTGATACTTATCGGGGCAAACAGAAGAAGGCAAACCCCATTGTTTATAAGGTAATCCCTCATGTCTTTATTGTAGCTGTCCAGCGGTTCAAAATATGGATAAAGGAGCTGCAGCTTTTCATAGACCCTTGGAAGTTTTATTGAAATATTTAAAATTTCCGGGAAAGGGAACAAATTGCCGGGGCTTTCTTGAAATAATTCATCCCTGTCTGTATTGAATTTGATTATTGCTGCCGAATCAGTCTCTAGTTTTTTGCATAAGATATCCAGATCATCTTTTATCTTTGTTTCCATCTCAATTGAAATGCTTTCCGGTCTCATGAGATGGAAATATAGCATGAAGAGTATATGGGCAAGGTATTTTTATGTCATCCTGATTATGGCCGTTAATGCTCAATAAAATTATTAATAAAATTGCAAATGAGATAATATTAATCAAATTGCAAATAATATATTGACAATTTGCTTAGAGTAAATTAAATACAATTCAAGGAGCGGGAATGACTTTGAAAACATGGCTAAAGATTAATGGTTTTAACCAGAAGACGGTTGCTGATGAGCTTAAAATATCACGCAGCTATTTTTGCCAGATTGCCGCAGGAAAGCGTGTTCCGACTAAAGATATTGCCCTTAAGATCGAAGATTATACAAATGGTAAGGTGTCAAGAATGGAACTGCTGTATCCAAGAGAAATCAGAAATGAGATGTCTGCAGAGAATGACATGATTCTTATCGGCTCTCCGCTCTCCGAGGATCTAAGGCAGAAAGTGTTATCATCAGTTAAATAGCAGCAAGGGGAATTGTATGCAACTTTTGAGGAAATGGTTGGACAACAGGGGTATCAGTCAAAAAGAATTTGCAGATATGATTGGTGTTGCACCCAGTACTGTTTACAGGGTTATGACCGGCAAGACCAGGCCAAAGCTGGATGTCGCTAAAAGAATAGAAATACTGACTAAGGGGGAGGTTTCCCGCTGGTCGGTTCTATATCCTATGGAATTTAAGATACAGTAGATTTACGTTTTAATGTTTTAAAAGGAGGTCTCTTTATATTGCGTGCCGGTGAGGCAGGGAAGTTATAAGGAATTAATTAATAAATTTCATATACTTCCCAGTATCGGCATTTGTTTCAGGAAAGGCAGCGGTTAGATTATATCCGCTGCCTTTTGTTCATCTGATTACCATGTATATATCGGGCTGGAAAGCGCTCCCATGTACCCTGCAAGCAGTTCCCCAAGAGGTGCATCGGAATTGAATGTCTTTGCCTGTCTGACTTCCACCCTGTAGTAGTCACCTTTCCGAGGTTTATCGATAAAACTGAGGCCATAATCTCTGCTGAATGAAATTGCCCATTTGACTTTCTTATCGGCAAGTTCAGTGTCGCTTACAAGAACAGGTTTTTTGTCTTTCCCGAATATTACCGGTCTGCCGTTCTTAATTACAAGGATCGAGGAAGGAATGTTTGCACCGAAGACATTGACTCTGAAGAAAACATCTTTTCCGATCGCATTTTCAGGTATTGAATCTCCCATCATTATGTCATAGTCAACCAGAGCCGGGTTTTCAGGATTATAATCGATGTCAGCTTTCAGAACAACTCTCGGCCCGCTTGCAGATGTGCTGACGAAAGTCCGGCCCGAGCGGATTGAATCAAGGATGTCCTTACCGTCTGCTGAAGGTGAGTATACCCAGGTTGTAGGAAGTCCTAGGTCATTGTAAAGTGTCTGAATATTATTCGCCTGATGTGTATGCGAATCGCTTCCGCCCACCATGGATTTTTTTTCGCCCTGCTGCAGGAAATAATCGTACACTTCTCTGACTGACTGGAAATTACTCGTAGGAATCAGCCATCTCCCATTCCAGACTTCAATTGCATCGGCTTCTTTACTCGCCTCAAATGAATACTTCCATGAACAGCAGAAGGGATTAACCGGATGATTGATTGAGAAAAGCACGGTTTGTTCAAATGACTGCATATTGTGTGCGATTTCTATTGCGGACTGGGGATCGCCTCCCTCTGAGAGTGTCGGAGACATCTCATCCCAGTTGAATGGAATATTCGATAATATATTTGCATGCCCGTCGTCGTTTGTCCATTCCACTCCATATAGGAGTGTCAGATTATCCGAATGAAAGTTGGGATCATTCCATGGTTCAGCTGAATTATGGTCGGTTACTGCAAAGAAATCGAAACCTTTAGCTTCGGCAATATCGATTACATCTGCGAGCGGACTGTCTCCGTCACTATACAGGGTGTGCGAATGCAAATCGCCTTTCAGCCATGAGCCTGGTCCTGCAATTGCATCAACACCCATATCATTGTCGTAAACCGGATCAGTTTTACAACCGGAAAAGGTTAAAGCCAGAAGAAATAAAACTGCGTAAATAATCTTAATATTCCTCATATTGTAATCCTCCATACTTATTTTAATTAAATTCATTCTAAAACTTTTTTATGCAAATAATATACCTTCAGTCTGTTGAGTTAACCCGATGTTATTCTTGGGTTAATTTTTGTGGATCACTGAAATTGTTTATATGAAACAGTAATTATGGAAATAGGTTCATTTAAATGGCAAATGTTTTCAGTACCATATCGAATAAGAAAGGCAGTTACCGGAATCAGACTCAAGCTGCTTGACTTTTTGAAAGATATTTGATTATCAGCATTCTGTTAACTGATACTGGTGGATATTAACTGCCGGTATCTTTTTTATTTTAGCTTCGGAGGAAACCAATGCAGAGAATACCCATAACAAAAAATGGTTATCAAGTTCTCATGGACGAGCTGGATAATATTAAAAAGATTGAGCGGCCTAAAATAATTGCAGCAATCGAAGAGGCCCGAGGACATGGGGATCTTTCAGAGAATGCCGAATATCAGTATGCAAAGGAAAAGCAGTCATTCATGGAGACAAGGATACAGGAACTAGAAACTAAACTTGCCACTGCTGAAATAATCGATACTTCAAAGATTCCCAGGGATAAAGTGGTGTTCGGATCGAAGTTTGTTGTCTGTAACACTGAAACCGAAGAGGAGATGACTTATCAGATAGTGGGTGTCGATGAATCCGATATAAGCAATGGCCTTATTTCCATTGCCTCGCCGCTTGCAAAAGCTCTCATCGGGAAAAAACCCGGGGATACTGCCGTGTTCAAGTCACCCGCCGGAGAGAAGGAATATGAAGTTCTCAAGATTATTGCCGGATAACAGTATCCGGCTTTATGAATATATGGGGATAGCTTAAGGATTCTTCGGTAATTATCTCAACACTCGTGTCATAAACGCTCTCGATATTTTTTTTCGTAAGGACCTCCGACGGCGTACCTTCAGCAAAGACTCTGCCGTTTTCGAGAAGAAGAAGCCTGTCACAGTAGGCGGCCGCCAGATTAAGGTCATGGGCTATCATTAATACGGGTATTCCGTCCGAAAGGCATTTTCTTTTAATCAGATTGAGCACGATTGTCTGGTGTCCGATGTCAAGATGGGAGGTCGGTTCGTCCAGCATCAGGATCTCGGGTTCCTGTGCCAGGGCCTGTGATATATGGACACGCTGAAGTTCTCCGCCTGAGAGTTCATCAATCCTTTTATGAATCAGTGTTTCAAGTCTCATGGATTTAAGCGCCTCATCAACTATCTTATGATCTGAGATTTGAAGCATCCCGAAACGGCCCCTTTTGGGGTATCTGCCCATCTGCACGAACTCTTTTACCCTGAAAGGAAAGAAGGTCTCCTGAAATTGCGGGACAGCCGCTACCATGCTTGCAAGCTCACGTCTGGGCATACGGTATATGTCCTTGCCCTTTAATTTTATGCTCCCTTTCCATGGTTTTAATACGCCGCTTGCCGCTTTGAATAATGTCGATTTGCCGGCGCCATTAGGCCCGATAATTCCATAGAATGTGCCTGGGCTTATATTAAACGAAAGATCATCAACAACTGTCTTTTTATTGTAACCGACTGAGAGATTTGAGATTTCCAGGATCATGAAATATCCTCACCCTGCCAGAGAATCATGAAGAGAAAGAACAATCCTCCGATGATCCCTGTTATTACCCCTACAGGCAGTTCCAGGGGTGAAATGACTATACGCGCAATGGTGTCCGAAAGTACGAGCAGGATTGAGCCTGCAATCATGGATGAAGGGAGAAGAATCCTGTGGTCCGGTCCGATGATCTTTCTCATGATATGAGGCATAATGAGACCCACAAAGCTGATCACCCCTGCCACGGCGACGCACGCACCGGTTATCAGGGAAGAGATCAGAAACAGGAGGGCCCTTGCAGATCTGGCATTTAAACCCAGATACATGGCTTTTTCATCCCCCAGGCTGAGGATATTTATATCACGCGAAAACAGCATTAAAGCCAGCACAAGGGGCAGCACGAAGTAAAACATGATCCTTAAGGAATCTTTTTCTGGCGCACTCAGGCTTCCCATCAGCCACATGACCGATGCATAAACGTCTCTGGTGGTTGAAAGGGAAAAAAGCAGCATCATTATGGACGAGAGCAGAAAACCTATTATAACACCGCACAGAATAAGCATTGTATTTGAGAAGCCTTTTGTCGAAGCAAGCCCCATAATAATAAGAATTGTTATAATGCATCCCATAAAGCACATCCCGACCATTGCCGCCCCTGAGAGCCCCATCATTATAGAGATTGTCGCTCCTAGAGCACCGCCGCTCGATACGCCCAGGGTGTAAGGTTCCGCAAGAGGGTTTCTCAGGACTGCCTGGAAAATCACACCGCATGCTGAAAGGGCTGCACCGACAATAATGCCGTTTATAATTCTGGGAATTCTCAAATCCCAGATTATTGCTCTCAACAGGGGATTTGCGTCCTTCTTGAACAGAACTGATGCCAGTCCCTCCGGTGTCAAATCGGCGCTGCCTGTAATCAGGGATATTAAGACTGCCAGAGAAAGAAGGAGAAAAAGTATTATGAAGACGGCAGTTTTTTTCATCGGAATTTGCCTGCCAGTATCGATGAGATAATTTTCAGGCCCTCAACAAATCTTACCGGGGTCGCCTGACATACCGCATCAGCCTTGACTGTGAATATCCTGCGTTGCGATACGGCGCTTATACCCTTCTTTTTTTTCCAGATATCGTCGCCGGCGCCCATGCCGGATATAATAATTATTACGTCGGGATTTCTTATCAGAACCTCTTCCATATTGACTCGTGGATACTTGGTTTTTACATCGCCGAATATATTTATGCACCCCGAAAGCCTTATGAATTCACTGGCAAATGTCGGTCCTCCCGCAACGATCATCGGGTTCGCCCCGATCTGCCACAAAACTTTATAATGTCTTGATCCTGCTCTGGTGCTTATCAGGGACACCTCTTTTCTGCACTTATCAGCAATCCTTTCAGCCTCTTTCTGGCATCCTGTCAATTTCCCCAGCCTTATGAATTCGGAGCACATGCATTCAAAGCTCTCACAGCCTTCAAATATTTCCACCCTGAATCCCATGGACATCAGTTTTTCTATATCCTTTTTCCTGTTTGCATCTTTTCCTGCAAGTATCAAATCAGGTTTCAGGAGGATGATCTTTTCAAGGTTTATATCGGTCAGATTGCCAACGACCTCCTTTTTGCCGTCAGGATTCATACAGTATCTGGTGACCCCGACCAGTTTGTCCTGAACGCCGAGGTCAAAGAGTTCACTCGTTACCGCCGGTGAAAGCGAGACTATTTTAGCAGATGAAGCGAGAGCAGCCGGTGTTAAAATGGCAGAACTGCCCCAGATCATAATAATGGCAATCAAGAACCTGAATTTTATCATTCAGGGAAATATATTCGTTAAATATTAACCAGGCAAGAAATTATACATCCTTTGTGTTATATTTAAGGCAGGCAGGAAAACTAACCGGAGGTCGTATGGTCTATGCAGCTCTAGCGCTAGGTTTGATAACTGGATTTATCATAGGCTGGCTTGTTTCAAGACAGGAGGCAGTCGCGCTGAGGGCCTCGCTTGATGCACAGAAGTCGAGCATCGAAGATGCGAAAGCGAGAATGTCAGAGAGTTTCGGAAGTGCTGCTGCCGAGGCATTAAACGCAAACAGCAGGCTTTTTATAGACCAGGCCAGGGGAGTCCTTGAAACCTTGATCGAACAGTCGAAAGGCGATCTTTCTGTCAGGCAGGAAGCAATAGCAGGCATAGTTAAACCTCTTGGAGATGCCCTTGCAAAATATGAGGCATACATTGCCGAAATGGAAAGCAAAAGGCAGAACTCTTCAGGAGAGCTCAAGGCCATGATAGAGCAGATGCTGAACGCCAATGCAAAACTGGAGAATCAGACGCGGACTCTTACAACCGCACTCAAACGTCCGGAGGTTAAAGGCAGATGGGGAGAGATAACCCTGATGCGCGTGGTGGAGGTCTCAGGAATGAGCCAGTACTGCGATTTCGATGTCCAGCAATCAGCGAATACCGAAGAAGGCAGAAAGCGTCCGGATATGATTGTTAGGCTTCCACAGGGTCATTCGATTGTTGTCGATTCCAAGGCGCCTCTCGATGCCTATATGGACGCCCTGGATGCTCAGGATGATACCGCGAGAAAGGGGCAATTGATACGCCATGCTCAGAAAGTCCGACAGCATATGGCTTCCCTGTCGTCAAAAGAGTACTGGAAAGATTTCAGTCCGGACACTGAATTCGTAGTCCTCTTCCTGCCCGGGGAAAGCTTTTTCAGCGCGGCCCTTGAGCAGGACAGGCAGCTTATTGAAGACGGGATAGCAAAACGCGTCATACTGGCTACACCTACTACACTTATTGCACTTTTACGGACCGTCGCGGTTTCATGGCAGCAGCATTCTCTTAATGAAAATGCAAAAGAGATCGGCAGGGCAGGAGTCGAGCTTTTTGACAGGCTTTCAACTTATGCAGATCACATGAAAAAAATAAAAGACGGACTTCAGAAAGCGGTCAATGCATTCAATCAGGCTTCTGGCTCATGGGAATCGAGGATCGTGCCTTCGATCAGCCGCATGAGAGATCTTGGAGGCAGAGAGGCCGAAGAAGGAATACCGCTGATAGGACACGTTGACGGTTATATGAAGACATTAAAGCTTGAGAGGGAAGATGGGATTTCTGGCAGCGACGAAGGATGAATTAAAAGGAAGAGAAGCTGACATCGTAATAGTCACCGGCGACGCCTATATAGATCATCCGTCATTCGGGGCGGCAATGATAGGCAGGGTCCTTGAGAAAGCAGGCTATACTGTAGGTGTTCTATCCATGCCGGACTGGAGGAATTCCGAATCCATAACTGCCCTGGGCAGGCCCCGGCTATTCTTCGGTGTTACATCGGGAAATGTTGATTCCATGCTGAGCCTTTATACGGCGTTTAAAAAAAGGCGTTCCGATGATCCGTATGTCCCGGGCGGTGTTTCAGGAAAAAAGCCTGAGCATGCCGTCATCAATTACTGCAATCTGATCAAGGCCAGGTTCAGGGATGTGCCTGTTGTTATAGGCGGGATTGAAGCGTCCATGAGAAGGCTTGTCCATTATGATTTCTGTGACAACAGGCTGAGACGCTCGATTATCGAAGATTCCCGTGCCGATATTCTTGCATACGGCATGGCGGAAACAGCCGTTGTGGAAATCGCCGACAGGATAGCTGCCGGTAAATCGCTTGAAGGGATACCGGGTACTCTTCTCATTCAAAGGACACCGCCTGAAAATGCAGTTTTGCTGCCTTCGGAAGAAGAAGCGATGATAAATACGGATGCATTCCTTGAAACCTGCAAGATTTTTTATGAAAACCAGGACAGGATATTGACCCAGAAGACAGCTTCCCGTTTTCTCGTTTACTATCCTCAGAAAAGTATGTCTCAAGACCAGATTGATGCCGTCTATTCCCTTCCTTTCATGTATGCGCCGCACCCCTCGTACAAGAAGCCCATACCGGCATTTGAAATGATTTCAGGCTCAATCAATGCACACAGGGGCTGTGTTTCGGGGTGTTCATTCTGTTCGGTCGGGCTTCATCAGGGGAAAAAAATTGTCGCCAGAAGCCCGGAATCAATCCTTGACGAAGCCCGCCTGCTGGCCGGGAACAGGAGTTTCAGAAAGCATATTAAGGACATAGGCGGCCCGTCGGCTAATATGTATGGGTTCGGATGCAAATCAAAATGGAAATGTTCCAGGATCAGCTGCATACATCCCGATTTATGCCGGAACCTTGAGATAAAGACAATGCCATGGATAAAACTGCTTGGGGATGCAACGGGAATAAAAGGCGTATCGAGGGTGACCGTTGGTTCAGGCATACGCTATGACCTTTTTATGAGGGATAGGGATTCTATGTCTCTTTTGAGAGCCCTGATTAAAAACCATGTCAGCGGCCAGCTGAAAATAGCCCCTGAACATACAGAGGGGCATGTACTGAGGGCAATGAGAAAAAACCCGGTTTTCGATCTGAAGGAATTTGCAGGTATATTCAGAAATGAAACAGAAAAGATCCGGAAAAAACAATACCTGCTGCCTTACTTGATGTCATGTCACCCCGGGTGTTCGGCAAATGATATGCTTGCCATGAAGAAGCATATAAAAGCAGTCTTCGGCTTCCTGCCTGAGCAGGTTCAGGCGTTTATCCCACTTCCCATGACAATTTCATCGGTAATATATTTAACCGGGGTCGATCCTTTGTCGGGAGAACGATTCCATGTGGATATAAATTCCGAGGAAAGAAGGGCTCAACATAATATAATTATTAAAAGACCTTTTTAAATTAGTTGCAATTTGCAGTTAAAGGTTTGCTCCTATCATCCGATATATAAAAATTAGAAGGAGCTAATCGTGGAAGTAAAAAGCATCAGAGCAGCCAATATTAAAAAAACCCATGAAAAGCTGAAGGCTCAGATTGAGAATCGAATGACTGACGAAAAAGAGAACATCAATATCT
The DNA here is from genome assembly GCA_964400685.1 of uncultured Bacteriovoracaceae bacterium. Taxonomy (GTDB): domain Bacteria; phylum Desulfobacterota; class Desulfomonilia; order UBA1062; family UBA1062; genus DATCTV01. Next base: position 16,450 of record CAYNVT010000069.1, read on the forward strand.
CTATAAATTCGGCGAACCGCGTTTTTGGAGAATTGATGGAAAATTCAATAAAAAAATCTCTTAATATTGTGTCAGCCGTTAATAGGCCGGATCTCGTAGTTGATGAAAAAAATGCATTTCATCTATTTGGAAACAGACCGGGTTTAAGTGTTGGAATCGGCCAGCAGGGAGGGACACAAGAAATGAACAACATCATGAGCTCGATTCAGGAAACATCTGAATTGCGTATGAACAAAGCCAAGGATATTCTTAGAAAGATCAAGGAAGGCACTTACGCTGCTGATTATTTGAGGATCGCCGACAAGCTGTTAAGCCATGACGTTATAATGCGCATCTAACTCTGGTATATCAGGTTGATATCTCCAATAAGTTCGGTATCAGATCCTTTCAGCTTAATGACATAAAGAGTCTTTTTGACTGAACCGTCTTCCATCAAGCCTATTTTGCCTGTGAGATATGTTTCATTACCTGTTACGGATAATAAAGGCAGCATATCCGATGTGGTATTCTGAGGAAGTACTGCCGCATCAAGAAGCAGATAAAGAGCATCAGCTGAAATGAATGCGCCTGTTTCGGGTGCAATTTTTTCTTTTGAAAAAACTTCAAGCAGGCGCTTGCACCGCTCGTTTTTTGTAGGCTGAAACGAAAAATCGTTTAAAAGATAAATTTCCGGAATCTCTCTTAACGTTTCAAAGACATCTGTATCTTCGGGTGATTGAATAAAGAATACAGGAGTCTTGATGTTGTCTGCCCTGAGCATCTTCGCAATCTCTGATGTTTTCTTATTGGCATCTGGAAAGAGAATCAGGGAAGGTTTTTTTCTTTTTAACTGTGAAAGTTTTTCTTTCAAACCCTTCTCATTTATATCGAAAATATCGACAACAGTACCGCCGGAAATTGTAAAATCATTCAGGAAAAGAGTTGCAAACCTTATTCCTCCATCATCTTCTGAATTGAGGATAACGGCTATCCGGTTTGCGTTCATCGTCGATTTGATGAAATGTAATGAGGCCCGGATCAGTTCACTGGAAGAAGGTGAAAGTCTCCATATCCCGCTGCATTTTCCTGAAGCGGAAAGAGGTGCGTTGACGACAATGACCGGTATTTGTATTTGCAGTCGGGTTTGTTTTCTTTTCCTGGTATCTGGACAGTATAAGCGGCTCAATTCAATGGCCTCATCCCCATATGCTATAAGGATTACTCCTGCGGCCTTTTCTTTTTCCAGCTGGCGGACAGCTTCAATTGCGGTGTTATAATCACCTTTCGAGTCTCTGACGGTTATCATAACATTTCTGCCTACTATACCGGGTGCAGTTCTGGCAGTGGCGTTTATCGCTGCAAGATGGTTACGTGCAACAGATTCATAAGGGCCTGTGACAGGCAGAATTACTCCTATTTTTAAAGGCGGCAAGTCTGAAGTCCGGTTAGTCTTTTCAGCCTGACTGTCTTTGGAGCATCCATTAAAAAGAAACATTATTACTATGAATGTCACAGCTAATTTCAAAATGGATTCGATCATTTTCATTCACAGCTCTTTAAATCAAAACACATAATATTTCCAAGAGGTAATTTATTTTATCAAGATGTCAAATCGTCTCACTTATGATATTGCATGAAAAAAATATTGAGGTGTTCGAGTTGCCTTACATAGAAATTTCAGGGAACAGATTTGAAGCCGATCTTATAATATTCGACAAAGACGGGACACTGCTTGATTTCAGACAAACATGGCTCAGTGTTTTCCGTGAACTGATAAACCTGATGCTTATTAAAACAGGCCCGAGCAAGAACCTGTCAAAGAGGATTCAGGACATGCTCGGAATGGATTTTGAAAAATGGGATATTGACGGCAACGGTCCGCTTGCAATGGGTACCTCTTTCGAAGTCGAAAATCTTTTGGCGGGGTGTGTTTACCTGGAAGGCATCAGGTGGGACAGTGCAGTCGAGATTGTAAAACAAACAGTAAAAGAGGTTTTTACTGGACCAATAAGGGAGAAAAACCTGATCCCCTCAAAAGGTGCAATTGAAGCTTTAAAGCTCGTCAAGCAGAGGGGATTTCTGACAGCGCTGGCTACCAACGACAATACAATCGATGCAACAAATGACATGGATGCGCTTGGTGCGCTTCCTTACCTTGATGTTGTTGTAGGCGCGGACAGCGTCAGCAATACCAAACCAGCACCCGACATGATTTTTCACATATGCGGACTGCTCGGGAAAAAACCTGAGGACTCAATCATGATAGGCGATACCATGATGGATGCGATCATGGGTGCGAATGCAGGGGTCAAGGTGAATATCGGCATCGCAGAGATAGTTTCGGCTGAAGTTCTTGCGACCAGGACGGATATCGTCATCGCGAGCATGAATGAAATCAGCTGAGATAAAATAATAACATTTTGCGTTCAGTATAAGGAGATAAATATGTCTGATTATGATGCCGTGGTAATCGGTGCAGGAAACGGCGGTCTTACTGCTGCAGCCGGTCTTGCAAAAGAAGGGCACAATGTTCTTCTGCTGGAAAAGCACAATGTTCCCGGAGGCTGCGCTACGAGTTTTATCAGGGGAAGGTTTGAATTCGAAGTCGCCCTGCATCAGCTCAGCGGACTGGGGCTTCCCGAATTTCCCGGACCTTTAAGGGGGGTTCTGAGCAGTCTAGGGGTGATTGATAAAATCGAGTTCGTTCAGCAGAAAAACCTTTATCGCATAGTGGTTCCTTCACAGATGGATATAACCCTTACGACAGACAGAAAGGAGATCGAAGAGACTCTTACAGAGAGATTCCCTTCAGAAAAAGACGGCATCAGGAAATTTTTTGACCTTGTATACGCATTTTCCATGGAAATGGTCAGTGTCCTATTCATGAGAGACCCTGAAGCAACGCCTCAGAAATATCCGCTGTTTTTCAGTCTTGCACTGAAGGAAACGCAGCCCATTCTGGATCAGTACCTCAAAGACCCTCTTCTTCAGGGTGCGGTAGCCATATACTGGGGATATGCCGGACTTCCCCCCAGCAGGCTGAGTTTTATGGATTTCGCCCTGATGCTGTGGGCTTACATCGAGTTCAAGCCCTGGCATATGAAAGGCGGCTCTCAGGCGATGTCGAACGCACTGTGCGATGCCTTTATTGGATATGGCGGTTACGCAAGATTCAACTGCGCCGCAAAGAAAATCAATGTGAAGAATGGCAGGGTTATTTCACTGATTACGGAAGACGGGGACGAGATTACAACAAGGGCTGTTGTTTCGAATGCCGGGCCCATACGCACTCTTGTCGATATGGTTGGGGTAGAAAACTGTCCGGCCGGTGAGATGAAAAGGCTTAACACCAGGACAGTGGGACTTTCCGCCTTTACGCTTTACATGGGTTTCGACTGCAACCCGTCGGAACTCGGGATCGAAAAGGCAACCAATTTCATCTGTTCGACAACCGATGCTGATAAGGCCTACATGAGCATGAAGACGCTGAACCCGGCCGAATACTCGCTGCTTACATGTTATGACGTGGATGACCCGGATTTCTCGCCTGAAGGCGCCTGTCAGGCCTCGCTGGTGGTATTGCAGTATGCCGAACCCTGGATGAGCGTATCACCTTCTCAATATTATGATGTGAAATACCGCTATGCCGAACACATGCTAAAGCTTGCTGAAAAGGTGTTTCCTGATCTGAGAAAACATATTGAAGAAGCCGAACCCGCAACGCCTCTTACCCATATGCGCTATCTTGGACACCCCGGCGGCTCGATTTACGGTTCTGACCACTTCACGAGAGAGACCAGCATGTTCGTCGATTCGAGGTCGGAAATCGAAGGGCTTTATTATACCGGGGCATGGAACGGTGCAGGCGGTTTCCAGCCGACACTTCAGTCAGGGGCATCTGTTGCAAGGTCGGTTTCCAGAATGCTTAAAGGTTAGACAGGGAGGCATACATGGGCACTAAAGATATATTCAAGAAAATCGAGAATTATGATGAAATGTTGAATGATACGGCTGTCCTTGAAAAATACGGATTTGATTACCAGTCGAGAAAAGGCGAGGTCGAAAAGATAATTGACGAACTTCACCCCCAAAGGCTTAATCTCGTTGTTTCTGAAATAAGGCAGGAAACGCCGAGTGCAAAATCATTCAGGCTGGTTTCCGCCGACGGATATCTGCCGCCTTTCCAGGCAGGACAGTATATCAACCTGTTCGTTGATGTCGGCGGTATAAGGACAAGCAGGCCCTACAGCATTGCCTCGGCCCCGACCCAGAGCGGTTATTATGAGATTGCCGTAAGAAGGGTTGAAGATGGTTTCGTATCTAATTATCTGCTTGATGAATTAAATGTGGGCGCGAAACTCCAGTCTTCATCGCCTGCAGGTAACTTTCACTATAATCCTTTATATCAGGGCGGTAACCTTATGTTTATAGCAGGAGGCAGCGGAATCACGCCTTTCATGAGTATGATAAGGGAAATGGCTGACAGGAACACAACCCGAAGGATCCATATGTTCTATGGCAGCAGGGTTGAGGAAGATGTCATATACCTTGATGAGCTTGAAAAGATTGCAGCAAACCATAAGAACTTCTCCTTTGATATTGTAGTCTCCGAACCGGCAGAGGGCTTTTCGGGAAAGAAGGGTTTTATCAATGCGGAACTCATCAGAGATGCGGCATCATCCAAAGACTGGACATTCTTTGTCTGCGGACCCGAGGCGATGTATAATTTCTGCCTTCCTGAACTTGAAAAGCTCTCAGTGCCTCAACGAAAGATCAGGGTAGAGATTATGGGAGCCCCCAGAGACATAACGCTTCAGCCGGGCTGGCCTGCCGGCGTCAAGGCAAAGGATATTTTCAAGGTGTCTGTCAGAGGAAAGAAATCCATAGACGCCATTGCCGGGGAACCCCTTATGGTTTCTCTTGAAAGGGCCGGTGTGATAATTCAAGCTTTGTGCCGTTCAGGCGAGTGCAGCCTTTGCAGGACAAAACTCATATCCGGCAAGGTCTTTCAGCCGGACGGGGTAAAACTCAGGAAG
>CAYNVT010000070.1:0-21340 GCA_964400685.1 uncultured Bacteriovoracaceae bacterium
AATTAATTTTAGTATATCTACTAATTTTTACTAATTGACAAGCATTCCCTTATGCCATATTTTATTTCAAAGGATATATCCATGCATGACACAAAAGAAAATACAGAAGCAACCAGTATAAAACTTAAAGACTGGCTTGAAACGACAAACATCAGCCAGAAAGAGTTTGCATCTTCAATCGGGGTTGCAAGCAGCACGATAAGCCGGATTATTTCAGGCAAATCCAGATCAAATCCAGAAATTGCCAGAAATATCGAGTTTGCAACAGGTGGAGCGGTATCGAGATGGAGTGTTTTGTATCCTGACAATGAGGTTTAAAATCCGGATTTCCAATAATTATCTTTTCAGGCCCTAATGACACCAGCAACAACAACTGCGCTGATTTATTGACCATACTATTGAATAGCCAGTATTCTTAATAGCCATATTTATCAATTCATTTGACGTGCAAGAACCTGCAAGAAAAAGCTAAGGATTTAATAAACCAAGGACGATAAAGTTTTCATAAAAAATGCATTTAAATGGACTGAGGACTCAGATTCATGCAAAAATCAGCAAGGAGGAGTAATGGGAACAGAGATCGAACGCAAATTTCTCGTAAAAGATACCTCATGGGGTAAACCCCTTAAAAGCCTCTCAATAATCCAGGGGTATTTCCCCACAAGCGGGTTTTCATTAAGGGTAAGGATTCAGGAAGACAAGGCCTTCCTTACATTGAAAAAGACCAAATCAAAAATTTCTCGTCACGAATTCGAGTATGAAATCCCTGCGCGTGAGGCCAGAGAAATAATCGGGATATTCTGTAGCGGCCATATCGTCGAAAAAATCCGGCATATAATTGAATATAAGGGCTTCAAATGGGAAGTGGATGTGTTCCACGGCGACAATGACGGCCTTGTAGTAGCCGAGATCGAACTTGAATCCGAGGATGAAGCATTCGAAAAGCCTTCATGGCTGGGCGAAGAGGTTACCCGCGACTCAAAATATCTGAATGCATACCTGGCAAGGTTTCCCTATAAGACATGGAATAAATGATTATTGACAATAGCGCATTATAGTTGTTTATTACGCAATATATACCAGGAGGTGAATATGCCTTACGTCGATTTCAATAACTTTCCGGCAGGCAAAGTCGGCAAACCTTTTGAACGGGAGCTCAAGTTAATTTTATCCCCAGATATGAACCCGGATGTTCAAGGTTTCACTTTTCTGATTTCAACTCTCGCGCCTGACGGCGGATGCACAGATATGCACATGCATGATGATTCCGGCGAACTTATGATATTTATGTCCGGCAAAGGCAAGGCCTGGCTGAAAGGTGAAGAATATGAAATCAAACCCGGCACCGCCATTTATGCACCCCCGTGCGCCCCACATAAAACTATGAACACCGGTGATGAACCGCTGATGATAGCATGCATTTTCGTTCCGTCCATATCAACCGAATACATAAGGCAAAATATTGAGGCAGCTCAGAAATCAGGCACATGCAAATGAAAGATGCTCTATTAAAACGCATATCAGAGCTGAGAAAATCCGGGGCGAAAACAGTTCCCGAAGATGAGCTTAAACAAACGCTCAAATATTATGGCGTACCTGTTCCGGAAGGCAGATTGTGCAAAACAAAAAAAGAAGCTGTGGTTTTCTCATCGGAAACCGGTTTTCCTGTAGTCCTTAAACTGTCTTCTGAGAAGATTCTTCATAAAACCGAGTTGAAAGGTGTACGGCTAGACCTGAGCTCTAAAGAGGAAGTCGGCAAGGCATTCTCTGAAATGGATTCGGCCTTTAAAAAACAGAACATCGAAGGGTACCTTGGAATACTTGTAGAAAAACAGGCCGCTCATGGTATTGAGCTTATCATAGGCCTGCAGCATGATGCCTCATTCGGGCCGGTAATCATGATGGGCCTGGGCGGCATACTCACCGACCTTTTCAGAGATGTTGCGTTCAGAACAATACCGCTTTCTAAAAATGACATCCTTGAAGCCCTCAAAACATTGAATTCTTGGCCGCTCTTGAACGGTTATCGGGGCAGTCCCGCGCTTGCCGTCGACAAAATAGTGGACGCAATCCATGTAATCGCAACATTCGGAACTGACTTTGCAGGTCAATATGATTCAGTCGATTTCAACCCCCTTATAGCCTCATCTCAGGGATGCACACTGGTTGACGCCAAGATGGTGATTTCAAAAAAGGAAATGCCGTCACAGACATCGGCGAAAGAGAGCCCGCGTATTTCTCATATGAACGGTTTCTTCAATCCCGGGAGCGTTGCAGTCATAGGCGCATCGAACACGCCGGGCAAAATCGGTTTCACAATCCTTGATTCTCTTATCAATCTGAATTTTAAAGGCACGGTCTACCCCATAAATCCCAATGCGAAAGAAGTTCTCGGCCTTAAAGCATACGCATCACTCTCTGAACTTCCAGAAACGCCTGAAATGGTTGTAATAAGCGTAGGGCTTGAACTTATACCCGATATCATTTCCGAAATGGGAAAGATTGGCGCACATAATGCCTTCATAGTCTCGGGCGGCGGCAAGGAGCTGGGCGGAGACCGCGCCGGCATTGAAGAACGGATAAGCGCCCTTGCCCGCAAAAACGATGTTAGAATCATAGGCCCCAACTGCATAGGCAGCTTTGACGGAAACAACAGATTCGACTCTTTCTTCTACCCCAGGGGCAGGCTCAAAAGGCCCGAAGGAGGCCCTGTCAGCTTTATTACTCAAAGTGGAACCTGGGGCTGCGCATTTCTTGAAAACGCGACCGATACCGGCGTAAGCAAGATGGTGAGCTATGGCAACCGGGTTGACGTGGACGAAGGAGACCTGATTGCATACCTTGCGGCCGACTCTGATACGAAGGTGATCGGCAGCTATCTTGAAGGCCTGGGCGACGGCAGAAAATTTCTTGAAGGCGTAAAAATCGCAAGAGAATCAGGAAAACCGGTTGTTGTATTCAAGACCGGCCGCAACAAGGTATCCGCTAATGCGGCCGTCTCGCATACGGGCGCCTATGGCGGCAGTTATGAAATATATAAAGGCGCTTTCGAGCAGGGAGGCGTTATCCTTACAGACAGCTTTCACGAGCTTTATGCAGCCTGCGCCACCCTTGCGCTTCAGCCGCCTGCCCGGGGAAACAGGGTTGCCCTCGTATCGAACGGCGCAGGCCCGATGGTCAACGCAATTGACCTGTTCCCATCAAAGAATCTTGACCTGACCAGACTCAGCAGGGAATCCTTCAATGCCATGCGTGATAAATTCAGCTTTTTCTACATAGTCGAAAATCCGGTGGATGTAACAGGTTCGGCCACAGGAGCCGACTATGAATTTGTCATTGAGACGCTTACCCAAGATGACAATGTCGATATAATAATGCCCTTCTTCGTATTCCAGAATGCCCCTCTTGATGAAAGCATTGTTGAACGGCTTGCAGCGATAAACGCCAGAAAGCTCAAACCCATTGTCTGCTGCTCCACCGGTGGTGCATACTCTGAAAAAATGGGTTCAGCCATAATAAAGGCAGGCATTCCCGTATTCACGCGTGTTGCGGAATGGGTGGCGGCTGCTTCAGCACTGGCAAAGTGGGCGGAAATAAACAGGAAATAGCAGGTGGAAAAAGATATTTTAAGGAGAATTCAATATGAAGATAGCAGTTATCAGCGAAGTCAGCGCGGTATCTAAAAATCCTGATATAGTAGCTGCCCTTGAGGGACGCGGGCATGAAATCATCAATGCCGGGATGAAGACGGCGGAAGACAAGCCCGAATTGACATACATACAGACCGGGCTCCTTGCCGGACTCCTTCTCGGGACAAAAAGGGTAGACATGGTGGTAGGAGGATGCGGCACCGGACTGGGATTTATAAATTCAGCGCTTCAGTACCCCGGGGTCATGTGCGGTCTTGTCTCCAATGACCTCGATGCGTGGCTCTTCGGCAAGATAAACGGCGGCAACTGCATAAGTCTGCCTCTTCTTGTAGGTTATGGCTGGGCGGGCGACATCAATCTCAAATTCATATTTGACAAGCTCTTTTCCGTTACCGGATTCGGCAAGGGTTATCCGCCTCACAGGGAGGAATCGCAGCAGCAAAGCAGAAAGCTTTTCTTCGGGGTCTCGGAAGCGACGCATAAACCGCTCGCCAAGATCATTTCAGACCTTGAAGATGATGTGATAAAACCTGCCCTTTTATTCCCGGGTATACCTGAGCTTCTAGACATAGACAACCTGCCGTCAGATATCCGGGATGCCCTTAAAAGGAGGATGTAGATGAACAGGCAGCAGCGTGCAGCTGCAATAGCGAAACACGGGGGGATCGATGCTGCAATTGCAGCAAAGGCTCTTCCTCAGTTCATTGATATAAGCGTATCCGAAGCGATCGTTCTGGGCCTCCTGAAACAGGGCGTAACGAAATTCTGTGCCATATTCGGACATGGCACGACTGATATAGCTGAAGTTCTAAGGGTCTATGAAGAGGCGGGGCTGATAAAGACATTTAATGTCAGACATGAGACGGAAGGCGCACATGCCGTGACTGTTCTTAAAATGGTTACCGGAGAGACCGCGGCAATGATCACTTCCATCGGGCCCGGTGCCATGCATGCATTTGCCGGATCGCTGGCCGCCGCGTCAAACGGGGCAGGTGTATGGCATATCTACGGTGATGAGACCACCCAGGATGAAGGCTTCAACATGCAGCAGATTCCCGGAAACGAACAGGGTTTGTTTCTTAAAATGATGAGTCATATGGGCCGGGCTTATTCCGTTTATGAGCCATGGTCCGTTGTTTCAGCGCTCAGAGCAGGCGCCATTACAACCGGAGCACAGTTCGCTCAGCCTTTCTTCATGCTCGCACCCATGAACGTGCAGCCGGCAATATTAAAGAATTTCAACCTTGCAGAATTACCGTCAAGGGTTGATATCCCCCTTGTCGAATGTGCCGATACTAATATTTTTCTCGACGCGGTCGATGCCGTGAAAGCTGCACACAAGATAACGATAAAAATCGGCCAGGGAGCCAGGGGATGCGGCAGGGAAATAGTCGAGCTTGCAAACCTGATCGATGCGGCAATCGTTTCCGGACCGAATGCATCGGGGATTGTTCCCTATTCGGAAAAACGCTACATGACAGTCGGCGGTTCAAAGGGTTCCATTGCAGGCAACTTCGCCATGAACGAGGCCGACCTTGTCATTATCATCGGCGCTCGAGCCGTCTGTCAGTGGGACTGCTCGGGAACCGCATGGAAAAAAGCCCGGACCATCATCAACTTCAACATCAATCCCGTCCACGCTTTCCACTACAATAAAACGATTGCAATCACAGGAGACGCAAAGTCCAACCTGAGGGCCTTTATTGAATCCCTGACCGAGACATGCGCAGGTAAAAAGGAAGGTGCATGGACAAAGGCCATTATGAAAAAACGGGCCGAATGGATCGCATTTAAAAACGAACGCTATTCATGCACTGGCCTTACGGATGCCGTCTGGAAACGAAAGGTGCTCACCCAGCCTGTTGCAATAAAGACCTTATGCGACTTTGCTGATGAGATAGGAGCAATCAAGCTTTTCGATGCAGGAGACGTTCAGGCTAACGGCTTTCAGATCGTTGAAGACAAGGAGGAAGGTCAGACATTCTCTGATACAGGCGCGTCTTACATGGGACTTGCCTCTTCAGGGGTATTGATCGGCGCTATGTCGGATGTCTATCCTGTTGCATTTTGCGGAGACGGCAGCTTCATGATGAACCCACAGATCCTGATCGACGGCGTACAGCATGGGGCGAAAGGCATGATAGTAGTTTTCGACAACCGCAGGATGGCGGCGATATCCGGCCTTCAATACGCCCAGTATTCAAAGGAATATAAAACAAACGACGCTGTAGCAGTCGATTATGTGGCAATGGCGAATTCAGTCAAAGGCGTCAAAGGCATATTCGGGGGCTACACCGTAAAAGAGCTTAAAAAAGCGCTGGCCGAGGCTAAGGCCTTCAAAGGACTTTCTCTTATTCACGTGCCTGTTTATAACGGCCCGGATGAGCTTGGAGGCATGGGTGTTTTCGGAGACTGGAATGTCGGCAACTGGTGCGAGCGCGTGCAGGCTGAACACCACAAAATAGGCCTTTAAGGGAGGGGGATGACATGATTAATGTGGCTCTTGTAGGTCTGGGCAGGATAGCGGATGTTCACTATCCCGGCTATGTCGGAAACAAGGATGCTCGAGTACTTGCAGTTTGCGATACGAATGAGGAGACCGCACTCAGACGAAAGACTGAATGGAATATCCCAAAACATTACACCAGCTTTGATGCAGTACTGGCGGATACCGAAATAGATGCTGTCGAGATACTGACACCTACCATGATGCATGCGGAAATGACGATAAAAGCACTCGCTGCCGGCAAGCATGTGGCTGTCCAGAAACCGATGGCTAACACCCTGGCCGAGGCCGACGCAATGATAGCTGCAGCAAAGAAGGCAGGAAAAATCCTGAAGGTCTCTGACAACTATGTATTTTATCCACCCACCCTGCTGGCCAAAAAGCTCATAGATGACGGCGAGATCGGGACACCTCACAATATAAGGATAAAGCTCATCAGCGGTGGTTCGGGCGGCTGGGAGGTCCCGTCATCCGCATGGGCCTGGCGAATCAAAGAAGGCCAGGAAGGCAGAGGGCTTCAGACATTCGACCACGGCCATCATCTCTGGGCCACTACATGGTTTCTTCTGGGCGATATCGAAAGGGTGGCATCATGGATAGACTATGTCGACGACGGCGTGATAGACAGTCCGGCAGTTATAATGTGGAAGCATAAGGACGGCATGAAATACGGCATGTGCGAATATACCTATGGGAACGAACTAGCTATCCCGTCCAAATATTACGGCAATGATGAATGGATTGAAATCAGCGGCACAAAAGGTATCGTCATAATAAACCGCTGCACTGGCCTGCTAAGGGAAGGCCCTGCCGTGAGCCTGTTCAACGGTTCATGGAAACATTTCGATGCGCCTGATGACTGGGGCGAGGGTTTCAAAGGTTCGACGCTCAATTTCATCAACACGATGCTGGGCAGGGAAAAACCTCTGCTCTCTGCGGAAGAAGGCAGATATATCCTGAAGTTTTCCATTGCAATACAGAAGTCTAACAGGCTTCACCGCGAGGTATATCTATCGGAACTCGATTCAAAAGTGCCTGCACTAGTTGCAGGATATAACCGTGCCAAGAATGTAATAGGAAAAATGCCAAAGAAAAATTTATTCGAGATGCTCGGCATCGGCGGCAATACGGAAGAGTATGCATGCCAGGCTGAGAAACTCACAAAGGAGCTTTCAGGAAGGTTCAATCCCGCAGCGGCCGAAGGATGGTCAACTGTTATGGGCCTTCAGGTAACCCCTGAAGGAAGTGCTGCTTCAATGAAATTCACCATGAGGGTAAAGGACGGCAAGGCCGAGCTTATCGAAGGTTCTCTGCCCGATGATGCGGTGTTTACCATTTCGGTCCCTGCAGGGACCTGGGCCGCCATACTGCTCAAAAAGAAAAAAGTTGAAATGGCCTTTATGCAGGGCAAACTGAAAATTCAGGGCAAGAGCGAAGAGGCCCTGAAGCTCAAGGCCGCATTCGGACTCTAATGGGAGGCACGGGTTATGTCATATGATATAATTAAAATGTCGAAGAAAAAGAAGATAGCCCTTGTCGCACACGACAACAAAAAAGTCGAGATGATCGAATGGGCCAAATTCAACCGGGACCTTCTGGCCCAGCATAAGATATTCGCAACAGGTACGACAGGCAGGTTGCTTGAAGAAGTCCTCGAGATCAAGGTCAAGAAGCTCCAGAGCGGTCCGCTGGGGGGAGACCAGCAGATTGGCGCGATGATTGTCGGCGGAGAGATCGATTCTATGATCTTTTTCTGGGACCCGCTTGAACCAATGTCCCACGATACCGACATCAAGGCTCTTTTAAGAATGGCAGCGGTTTGGAACATTCCGATTGCATGCAACCGCTCCACCGCAGATTTCTTGATATCGTCTCCACTTTTAGAAGAAGACTATGAACGGATTGTTCCGAACTATTCAGACTATCAGAACCGTAAAATAGAGCACTGAATGGAGCTTTAATTATGGAAATGCCCGATGCATTCAGGGCGTTTGTACTTGACATAGACGGGGCAGTGACAAGGCAGGAAAGGTTTATGACTCGTTATCAGCCTGCCGTGGTTCCATACCTGCACAAATCCGAAACCCTCAGATACTGGTGCAGGCTTGAAGAAATCGATTTACTCAGACACTTGTTCACCTCCTCTGCCGCGTCGTCCGGAAGGAGGGTCATTTTCTACGGTTCGGGTGACTACCATCACCTTGCCTATCTGTGGATCAGCCTGATCAAAGAGCCTGTCATAATAATACATTTCGACGATCATTCCGACTTCTGGAAAACCCCAAATCGAAGTTACATTCACTTCGGCTGCTGGGTTGTTAACACACTGAAGCTCAATAACGTTCACAGAGTGATACAGCTCGGGGTTGACGGCGATTTCGATATGAGCATGCAGACCCCCTTCCCCATGGGTCCGATAGGTCATGTGATGAATCTTCTGCATGAGGGCATGATCGAGGTTTATCCGAACTCAATGCGGCGCTCTCTTCTTCTTGGAAGGGTTAAAGGGAAGCTTCCATGCGTGGAGTTCGAGCCCAGACTTCTGACATCGCATGCCAACTGGAAGAGCATGCGCGACAACGGTGGTATCGAGGCCACACTTGAAAGAGTCCTGCCGCGCATCACTACGGATGCTGTTTACCTTACGATTGACAAGGACTGCCTTAGGGAGTCTGACAATTTTGCCGCCTACCCCGGGCGGCAGGGGACGATGGCACTCGAAGAACTTCTTTCAGCAATCACCTTTATAGGAAAACGCAAGCGTATTCTCGGTGTGGATGTCTGCGGTGACGGCTCCCTTTTCCCTGCAGCCGGCAACCGTCTGAAAAGGATGGTCGCATGGATAAAGGACCATGACATACCAATCGAGGAATTCTCTTCACAAAAAAACATCCTCTTAAACGAGAACGCCAACCTGAAAATCATGGAACGGTTAAACTCTCCTGACTTGTTACAGTAATTATGCAGTGATAACGACTATACTCCGCAGAGATATTTTTATTAACATGGCAGGGGGTGTAGGAATCGAACCTACATTCATGGCTTCAAAGGCCAGCGTCCTGCCGTTGAACGAACCCCCTTTATGAATCACCATTCTTCCCAGGCATTCTCAATATCTTTGAGCACCTTTTTTTTCAATTGCTTTAATCTTATGTTGCGGCTTTCTGCTGCAATTATCTTGACAGTGGGCGAGATTGAATATATGTCATCCCAAAAAGTTTAAACCGGAGGAATACTTAATGTCATTAAGCATCAGACTGACCCGCTGCGGCGCAAAGAAAAAGCCCTTTTACAGGGTTGTTGTTCTGGATTCGAGATCACGCAGGGACGGCCGCTCCCTCGATATAGTCGGTTTCTTTAACCCTAAAAACAGGGAAGAAAGCATTAATCTTGATATGGATAAGATAAAGTTCTGGGTCGAAAAGGGTGGACGCATGTCGCCTGCAGTAAAAAAACTTGTGAAAGAAAAAGGGATTACTGCCTAATAATAATCTGATTCTCCTGCGGAGGTGGCTATGTTGAAGGATATTATCGAATATATCGCCAAAGCGCTAGTTGACGATCCGGAAGCTGTTCAGGTCACTGAAATAGAAGGTGAAGTTACATCGGTAATTGAACTCAGGGTAGCAAAACCAGACCTTGGAAAAGTAATCGGAAAAGAAGGCCGCACCGCCCGCGCAATGCGCACCATTTTAACCGCGGCCTCAACCAAGATCAGGAAAAGGGCTGTCCTGGAGATTATTGAATAATAAATGGGACATGATGTCTTAGCCGTTGGAAGGGTAAAGGCCCCTAACGGCCTTAAGGGCAAAATGTGGATCACCCCGCTCGGGGACACATTCAATCAGTATGACCGTTATATAATCGGCGAAAAAGGTTCATCCAGAAAACTCATATCTCTCGAAAAAAGAAAGAATGGTTTTGTCCTCACACTTGAAGGCATTACCGACATTTCACAAGTTGAAGATATTCAGGGGCAAATTATATATGTAAGCCGCGAACTTCTGCCCGAAGCATCAGATGATGAACTTTACTGGGATGACCTTATCGGCATCGAGGTGATCGATATAAAAGGCCGGAAACTGGGAGAGATAGTTACCATTATCCCGACAGGAAGCAACGATGTATTCGTAGTAGATAAAGTCAGGCAGCATATGATCCCCTGGACAGATGATGTAGTTAAAGAAATATCGATTGAAACAAATATAATGACCGTTGATATTGAAAGTCTCGAAGAGATTCTTGACCTTGCCTGAGGCTTCTTTCTTATGACAATCAACATTATCACTCTGTTTCCCGGCATGTTTAACGGCATATTTGAAGAAAGCATAATCAAGCGTGCTGTTTCTAAGGGGCATGCAACAATCAATCTGACGGATTTAAGAAAGTTTGGAGAAGGTCCCCACAAAGTTGTGGATGACACCCCTTACGGAGGCGGAGGCGGAATGGTCATTAAACCGGGACCTGTTGCCGATGCCCTGTCATCATGTCCGGAGAAGGGTCATGTAATCTTAACCACACCGAGAGGAACCCTCTTTACCCAGGCCGATGCCCTGCGGTTGAGCCGTATGGATACGATAACAATAATCTGCGGTCATTATGAAGGCATCGATGAAAGGGTGACAGAACTGTTTGTAGATGAAGAACTGTCCATCGGAGATTATGTGCTGACAGGAGGCGAAATACCTGCAATGACGATTACTGATGCGGTAATACGCCTTATACCCGGCGTACTGGGTATGGACACAACCCTCACCGGTGATTCACACTATGACGGCCTTCTGGAGCACCCGCAATATACCAGACCATCCGAATTCATGGGCATCAGGGTCCCCGAGGTCCTGCTTTCAGGAGATCATGAAAATATACGCCTTTTCAGAAGAAAGATGGCGCTCCTTAAAACAAAACACCAGCGCCCTGACCTCTTCAAATCCCATATATTTAGCAAGACGGATAGAAAACTTTCAGAGGAAGAATAATGCTCAGCATAGCCCTTCTACATTATCCGTGTATGGACAAGAACGGCGAGGAAGTGACTACCGCCATTACAAACCTGGATTTGCATGATCTGGCAAGAGTTTGCTTGACATATGGCATAGATAAGCTCTATATCGTTCATCCGTATCAGGTTCAGCGTGATTTTGCCGAGAAGATAATGTCTCACTGGCGCACGGGTTATGGAGGACAATATAACCCACTAAGGAAAAAGGCCTTTGAGGTTGTCAGACTGGCGGAAAACATTGATCAGATTAAGGCTGATGATAATCCGCTGATTGTGGTTACATCCGCAAGAGGTTATAATAAAACCATCTCGTGGGCTGACCTGAAAAAAAGGATTAAAACAGATAATGTATGCCTGGTTTTTGGGACAGGATGGGGACTAGCAGAGAGTTTTTTAGAAAAAGCGGATGCCGTTGTCGAACCGATTGACGCAGGAACAGGATATAACCACCTGTCGGTACGGTCGGCGGTATCAATAGCAATAGACAGGCTTCTAGGGAGGTAACATATGGGTTATGTGGAAGAGTTTGAAAAAGAGCAGATGAAAAGCGAACTGCCGGAACTCCGGATAGGAGACAAGGTGAAGGTCTCCACAAGGATTATTGAAGGCACCAAACAGCGTACACAGGTATTTGAAGGTACGATTATCGGCAGACACAGGGGAACGAACAGAGAGACCGTAACAGTAAGAAAGGTGTCTCACGGAGTCGGCGTTGAAAGGGTATTCCCAGTCCATTCGCCTAACGTAGAGAAGATTGAAGTCATTACCCATACAAAGATAAGAAGGGCAAAGCTTTACTTCCTCAGAGAACTCAAAGGCAAGTCTGCAAGGCTCAAGGAGCTTACGCAGTAGAAAATGGCTCTCGAAGAGGGTCTATTAACCAGAGGGGTATGGCCCCTCTGCGGTATTGACGAAGCGGGAAGAGGACCGCTGGCCGGTCCTGTCGTTGCGGCTTCTGCAGTAATATCTCCCGCCTCTCCGCTCAGGAAACTCGTCAAAGACTCAAAGAAGCTCAGCCCGTCGAAACGTGAACACCTGTATGAACTGCTTATGAGTTCTGATGATGTGAGCTTTGGCATCGCAATGGTAGACGAATGCATGATTGATAAAATCAACATCCTGAAGGCAACAATGCTGGCGATGGAACAATCTTTCAATAACCTTAATGTAAAACCCGTTTATGCGCTTGTTGACGGCAACAAAAAGCCAAACCTGTCCTGTGAATGCCTCCCTGTTATCGGAGGAGATGCCACTGAGCCTTCAATCTCTGCGGCCAGTATTATTGCAAAAGTGACCCGAGACAGGTATATGTCTGATATGGATGGTCTTTATCCTGGCTACGGTTTTAAAATTCACAAGGGCTACCCTACCAAAGCCCATTATTCAGCAATACGCTTACTCGGACCATGCCCTATTCACAGAAAATCGTTCAAAGGAGTTCTTTACAATGCAGTCAGGATCTGAAATGAACTCCCAGGAGACCGACAGTAAATCCCTGATAAAGAGCTTCTTCAACCGGATCAGGCGAGCCGGGGCAATAAATAATAGAACAACCGTCGAAAAAGGCCGCACAGGTGAAAAAACCGCTGTCACATACCTTAAAAAAAACAAGCTATCGATTATCAAAAGAAATTTCAGATGGTATGGAAACGAGATCGACATCATTGCCAGGGATAAGGAATATATTGTTTTCATAGAGGTGAAGGCAAGTTCATCCGGCAGATATGACCATCCGCTCATGTGGGTCCCCGAGGCAAAACAGAAAAGAATAATCAGGGCGTCCGAAGGATTCCTTGTGTCAAATAAAATATCAGGTTCCCCTGTCAGGTTTGACGTATTGGCAATAGATGCAGCAGGCAAAATAAGCCATATCAAGGATGCATTCAGGGCATAGGCCAAGGTTCATATGTGACAGCAGTCTTGGCAGGCTTGCTAAGTGGCTGAGAATAATGGGGTTTGATACATTGTATATAAAGAATATGAGAGAAGACATCATAGATGCTGAATGTTCAGCTGGCAGGATAATACTGACCAGATCAAGAAAATTGTCCTCTCAAAAAAGGTTTTTCCTCATAAAATCAGACCATATTGCCGAACAAATAAAAGAAGTGGACGATAAATTTTCTTTGAAAAGTCAAATAAGGCCGTTTTCTCTTTGCTTCATATGCAACGAGCCCCTTGTAACAGTAGGCAATACAAAGGCAGCCGGCCATGTGCCGGAATATGTATTAAGCACAACCGTTTCGTTCAGAAACTGTCCGAACTGCAACAGGTTCTACTGGAATGGAAGCCATTCAAAATGTGTAATGGAAACAATACATAACATACTGGAGTAAATGAAAGTGATTACAAAGCAGGAACTTGAAGAAAAGTTGTTAAACATTGTCAAAGGCAGACGCAAGGTTCTGATAATGGTTCACGACAATCCAGATCCTGACAGCATTGCATCGGCATTCGCGCTCAAATACATCTTTAAAAAAACAATGGGCGTTCAATCTGTCATTACATATGGCGGTATGATAGGCAGGTCGGAGAATAAGAACATGGTTCAGCTGCTCGATATTGATATGGTTCACAACAGCAAGATCAACCCCAGAAACTATTCAATCATTGCTTTTGTCGACTGCCAGCCTTATTCCGGCAATGTCCATCTGAATAAAGGAATAACAGCCTCAATAGTCATTGACCATCATCCCATCAGAAAACAAACGCTAAATGCAGAATTCATAGATGTTCGAAAGGAAATGGGTTCGACATCTACGATCATGACACAATACATACGAACACTCGGTTTGAAGATCGACAGCAGGGTTGCTACTGCGCTTGTATACGGAATAAAAACTGACATAAGCGGCACCGGCCGGATTTCATCCGAAATAGATGAAAGGGCATTTGCATTCCTGTATCCGTATATCCTTCAGAAGAAACTGGCAAAAATTGAAAACCCCAAACTGCCCAGAGAATACTTCAATGAGCTTTATTCAATACTTAAAAGTGCAATGATCCATGAAGATGCAGTTATAGCCAAAGTTGAGAAAATCAGCTGGCCTGAGATGATAGGCGAGTTCGCCGACGAACTGATCAGGATTGAGGGCATAAGATGGTGTCTATGTTATGGAAGGCATAACGGGGGCATACTCTTCTCGATCAGGACCACCAGATCAAGCCATATGGCCGGAGTGCTGGCAAACAAGATATGCCACGGAATCGGTTCGGGCGGAGGTCATGAAACTTATGCGGCAGGAAGGATCGACCTTGCTCAGGCTTTAAAGATAGTTAAAGACCCTGAAGAAACTCTTTTGAGAAGATTCTTAAGGGAAGTAAATCTCAAGGAAGTCGAGCCCAAACCCCTTATTGATAAATATCCTGATGAAGTGTCAGTAATCGAACCGACTGAAAATGACAAGGCAAACAGGAAAGCTTAATAGGGTAGAATTTAAGCTATTGCATGCTCGGGATACAATTTAATATCTAAATGTCCTAATCATATATTACAGCCTGAGCCCTCAACAGGTCATGAATGGTGATGATGCCCAGGAGGTGACCTGATATATTGTTCACAACAAGAAGCATCCAGGCATCCGAAGTAATGAAAAGGCAGTTGTGCAGAAGTCTTTATGTTATATTTCATTGTTCATGCATCAGCGTATTCCCGGATGGAGCGTCTCCAAAATCCTTTTTCTATTCTTCAATTATGAGGCTACTAGTACTCGAATTATTTGCACAGCATATAAGTTGACAAAACCTCTCCCTGCTAGTATTATTAGAATCTGCTAATAATAGGGTCTGGGTTTATCTCAGAGGTCAAATGATGGTCGGGCCGCCATCCGTTAATACGGGAGGTGCCGTATCATTTTCATAATGAAACCATTCGGTATAGACTTTGAAAAAGAAAGTCATCAATTCTGCAAGGGATATGAGAATGTCCGTTAAAGAATACGACAATTTGTCTCAGGGTATGATTATATTTACAGATCTTGACGGCTCTCTGCTGAATCATGACGACTATTCCTTTTCGGACGCAAAGTGCGCCCTTATGCTTATCAGAAAGAACTCAATCCCTTTGATTTTCTGCTCCAGCAAGACAAGGATGGAGATCGAATCCCTGCAGAAGGCAGCGAGGATAAGAGCCCCGTTCATAGTGGAAAACGGCAGCGCCATATATATCCCGAAAGATTATGAAATCAATGTAGAAGATAATGCGCAGGATATCGGCGAATACCGGCTCATGATGCTGGGAGTCAACTATATGGTAATACGTTCTTTCATAAGCGGCATAAGCAAAGATTACAGGCTGAAGGGTTTCGGCGATATGTCAGCCGCAGAGATAGCTGAATTATCAGGCCTTTCTCTAGAAGAAGCAGGAATGGCCAAGATGAGGGAATTCACGGAACCGTTTATAATAGGCAACAGAAAGATGCTCCCGGCATTGAGAGAGTATGCAAATCTTCATGGTATCACAATTACCGAAGGCGGCAGGTTTTATCATTTCATCGGTGCCGGAAGCAGCAAAGGGCTGGCTGTCGGCAGGCTAAGAAACATTTTTTCAAGAAATAATATGCGGGAAATGGTGGCAATAGGACTGGGGGACTCGCTGAATGACTTCTCCATGCTTTCCTGTGTCGATATCCCTGTGCTTATTCCTCACCCTGACGGCACATATGCTGATATCGACCTGCCCGGTATGATACGCGCCGGACATCCCGGAAGCAGGGGATGGAATGATGCCGTTATTTCCATATTCGAACAATTATCTGAAAACATATCTTAATTGAGTGTTGAAAGGAGGATGAGTTGAACCAAAAACGTTTTTCGACTTCTTTAAGAGACCATGTCAGGTCAAAGATCGAACAGCTCGGAAGTGCGGATATAGTAATAGGGATACCTAGTTTCCATTGTGACACAACCATTGCACATGTCCTGGAAACGGCAACTAAAGGAATTCAGAAGCATTATCCCGAACACAGAACCCTTCTTATCGTTTCCGACGGCGGGTCAACCGATGATACCAGAGAAGTGGCGCTGCTTTTTGATGAAAAATCCTATGGTATAGAAAAGATAGTAACAATATACAGGGGACTGCCGGGTAAAGGCTCTGCATTGAGGGCCATCTTCGAGGCAGCCGACTTTCTGAAGCCCAAGGCCGTTGTCGTCTTTGATTCAGACCTTCTGTCAATAACTCCCCAATGGGTAAAGAATATAGTAGACCCTGTTCTGTTCGGTTATGATTTTGTTGCTCCGGACTATCAGCGCTTCAAGTTCGACGCTACGATCACCAATACAATTGCTTACAATCTCACCAGAGCACTCTACGGCATGCGGATAAGGCAGCCGATAGGGGGCGATTTCGGGTTGTCGCCAAAGCTATGCAAGTATTATCTCGACCAGAGTGATGTCTGGGAGACCGATGTAGCAAGGTTCGGGATAGACATATGGATGACCACCATGGCGATAGTGGGAGGATTTTCGATATGCCAGGCAAGTCTCGGTGTGAAAATCCACGGCAAGAAAGATCCGTCTTCAGACCTCGGACCGATGTTCAGCCAGGTCGTGGGAACCATCTTCAGACTGATGGAACAGAATGAGGAATACTGGAAAGATGTCATGGGCTCAAAAGATGTCACCCTGATGGGAGAATTTCCAACGCAATCGCCTGAACCGTTTAATATCAACCAGGATGACCTGATAGACTATTTCAGGATGGGATACCGCAACTTCAAAGGCATGTGGAGCGGGCTTCTGGAAAAAAATGATTTCGAAGTGATAAGAAAGTTGACCCATAACAGTTCCAAGAAGCGATTTAATATCCCCACGGAGACGTGGGTCAGGATTGTATACCGGTATGCAAATGCCTTTCACTCAACGCCGAGACAGCGAATGACGGTCCTGAGGACAATGATACCGCTTTATTACGGAAGGGTCGCTTCTCTCGTCAATGAGCTTAGAGACAAATCACCGGAGGAATCAGAAGCCGTATTCGATGCTCATGCGGGAGTGTTCGAATCCATGAAGGATTACCTGACCGGCATCTGGAAATAAGGAGGGAGGTGCAATATGTCGGACTTCTATCAGTACGGAAAGATTGCAACGCTTCAGAAACTGAAGGCTAGACCACTGGAAGAGATCGAAAACGACCTGAGGCTGATCTCCATGAAACGGAAGATGGTCCTTCTTCTTCCTGCGCTTGTTACCGAATTCGATACACCGGCAATGCCCGGAATAATCGAAGAGCTTAAAAACGTTGATTACCTTGACAAGATTGTCCTGTCTCTGGACAGAGCAGATGAAAAACAATTCAGGAGAGTGAAAGAGATCATGTCTGCGTTGTCCACAAAGGTCAGGATCGTCTGGCATGACGGGCCCAGGATTAAGGCGCTGTATGACGAACTGAGAATTAACGAATTCAAACTCTCGAATCGAGGGAAAGGACAGTCGGTCTGGATGACGATGGGATATATTCTTTCCGACAAGGATGTCGATGCCATTGCACTTCACGACTGCGATATCCTGAACTATTCCAGAGAAATTCTTGCCCGTCTCATCTATCCGGTTGTGCACCCGGCGCTTGATTACGAATTCAGCAAGGGCTTTTATGCAAGGGTAACCGACAGGCTTTACGGCAGGGTGACAAGACTGTTTTATATACCGCTTATCAACTGTCTCAAGCGGCTGGTGAAACAGAATGATTTTCTTGAGTACCTTGGCGCTTTCAGATATGCGCTTTCGGGCGAATTCGCACTTATCACACCCCTTGCACGCAGCATCAGGATATCGCCCACATGGGGACTGGAAGTGTCACTGCTGAACGAGGTCTATCATCGTACAGCCCAGGGCCGCATCTGTCAGGTTGAACTAACCGAATCCTATGAGCACAAGCACCAGATACTGGAAAGGGAGAAACCGGACCAGGGGCTGATCAGGATGGCTACGGACATAGCCGAAGCGCTTTTAAGGGTCATAAGCCAGGATGGAATAATTATAAGCCAGTCTTTCATGAGGTCCCTGCTGACATCCTATGTGGAAGAATCGAGAAACTCCATTGAGAAGTATAATGCCCTTTCCATGATTAACGGCCTTGTTTACGACCGCCACAGCGAAATCGATGCCTCCGAAGCGTTCGTATGCTGCCTCAAGAAGGCAATGAACAAGTTTACCGAGGACCCGGTCGGTATTCCGATGATGAACGCATGGGTGCGTGTCAACGCTGCAATCTCAGACTTTCAGGACAGGATGAATGAAATGGTGGAACAAGACAACCAATAGAAAGGTGACAGAGAGGTTTTTTATGTCATCCGCATTCTTATGTCTTACTGTTGCCGGCTATGGACAGTTCAATTTTCCATTTCCCGGAATTATTGTGAATAATGAGCCTCTCCTTTGTTGTCCTGTTTTCGATCAGCTTGACCATTCTTGTATTCATCTGCGCATACGCATTTCTTAATTTTGCCGATGATGCGGTTTCAGGGTCTCTTAAATAGACGTCTGTCATGACATTGCCGTCTTTTGAAATACTGTTAAGGTATTTTCCCGATGCCAGTTCGATCTGCTTTCCAGATACGGGCTTTGATGAAACGAAAAGTGTCTTGGGATATCTGTTTTCAATGACCGTCACGGCCGAATCCGTCATCCTTTTTAAATAGGATGCAATAAGGGCCTTCTCGTTCTCGCTCAATGCCGCATCGGATATTCTCCACAGGACGATTTCCTCCCGAGCCGATGAACCTATATTGTAGCTCCAAGCGAAACATTCCGGACCGCCGGTCTTGCTGTTAAGCCAGTCGACAGTTTCCTTAACGGTATCTTTTATCTTCTCCCTCGACGAAGTAAAGGATGCTGATTGAGTCTGCATCGGGAAACCGGTGGATTGCACCGGCGGAGCCTGGTTTATGAAGGGAACAAATTTTGTGTTCAGGAAATCCGATTCGGCCTTGAATCTTTCGCCAACATATTCGTTTGAAGGGATGATATCTACATTCAAATCCGGGATTGTCCCGGGAATCGCTTTAAAGGAGGAAACCAATTCGCTTATGATTCTATCTTTCGCCCTTGGATCTCCCACTATTGTTATCCAGACGGAAGCCTTCTTGTCTGCAAGCCTCTGCTGACGACTTACGATTCTATATTTTTTCTCAGATTCGGACAGAACCTTATTTATACTCTTCTTTGTATTGACCTCCCATGCCACCTGTGAGAGGGCGACAGACAGAGGAAATGCTATTATTGCAACAAATGCAAGCGGCAGGTAGATGCGCAGTTTAGACCATTTTTTCTTGGAGTTTTCATCAATTTTTAATGACTTTACCATCCTGTATAAATGCGACTTCCTGTCTCTTTCGCTGATTACGTTATCTTCTAGCAGGATTTCATCGACATTGGAAAAACCCGTCATGATAAAGAAGAAATCCGAGACAAGTATTATAGCCGCAAAATTGGCTACGAACAGAAGTGTTGAACCTATGAATATTCTTCCGTCGAGAATGCCGAGACCGAACCCCATTACGCAGACCGGAGGAACGAGCGCTATGGATATCGCCGTCCCGGCCGCCGCCGTCATGGTGTCGCTTGATTTTCTTGCCGAAGCAAGCGAAGCAACCAATGCGCATAGGAGCGCCACGAAGAGGTCAAGCGCGGTCGGTTCGGTGCGGGCAAGAATTTCTGTGGTTATCTCCTGGAACGGGAGGATCAGAGTCGTGACAGCGGCAACTATCGTGACCAGCAATACGCTCATAAAAACCCTGATCAGTGATTTGACCGCCAGATAGAAATTGCCTGCGGCAAAAGCCATGCCTGTCTGTACCAGCGGGGTCATAAGCGGTGAAACCAGCATGGCGCCTATAACGACGGCTGCCGAATTCATGATGAGTCCGAAATAGGCTATTCCGGCCGATACGAAGAGATATATCCAGTATACGATGGGATTTTTTTCCGTTACTTGATAGAGAGATTCCGCTGTCTCCTGAAGGCTGCTTTCATCAATTCCGATAAAATGGTTGATCCTGTTTTTCCATCCATCCATTGATTTGCACCTCCCGATTTGATGATTATACAATATTATGTCCTGGTTGATAAGTATTGTACTCGGTATATACTGGCGGGAGGTCCTGTCTGTTTTATGAAAAAACCAGATATGAGGGAACAGATCAAGGTTTATAAGGGACCATCAATATCTCAGATAATGCCTGCCTTCTCAATGATTGATGTTGATGAATACCCTTCCTTGAACGGCAGAGAATAAACCTTTCCACCTGCTGCAGTAACAATGTCCGCTCCCACAATGCTGTTAATATCCCAGTCTCCGCCCTTGACAAGGACGTCAGGCATGAGAGCCTTGATAAGATCATAAGGTGTATCTTCTTCGAAAACACAAACATAATCGACCGCATATAAAGCAGCCAGGACCTCGGCCCTTGCCTGCTGGTCATTTACTGGACGTGTTTCACCTTTCAGCTTCTTTACGGAATCGTCGGAGTTAAGCCCTACGACAAGGCAGTCTCCCAGCTTGCGGGCCTGTTCAAGGTACTGGACATGACCGGCATGAATAATGTCAAAGCAGCCGTTCGTAAATACAACCTTCAGGCCATGTCTTTTCATACGGACAATCTTTTTTGATAGTTCATCCCTGTCTATGATCTTGGAACGGTTCTCGATGTTTATCCTCCACTGCCTTCCCGCAATACGTGAAGTATACTTTCCGAGTGCAAGATACAGGCCTGTAATATCCGGATATTTCTCTGAAAGACCATTCAGATGACGCTGGACAGTAGTCCAGTCACCTCTTCTGATAGGTCCTGTCAGTGCCACTCTTCCGTGCTTTTCAATATTGTCAAGAGTCCCCTTTATCAGGGGAAGCATATGTCCTCTTTTCAGACCGATATCGCCCATAAGGTCTTCAGCCATGGCTACAAGACTGGTTATATAATTTGAAGCGACAACAGCCGCCGTATGATAGGTAACCTTATCCTCCTTTGCTATTTTTAAGACTTCACCTCCCAGCTTATCTGCAATTCTGCGTGCGCTTGTAATAGCTTTAGGAGTACCTTCTACCGTAAAAACACTGCCCTTGAGGGCCTTTCTGGCGCTTTCCGGGTGCATGATCGATTGAAGCGGATGGAAACTGGCAGTTTCGGCGCCGAACTTTTTTAAAGGTTCAAGGATATCTGATGTATGGAGGCCGCTCATATG
>CAYNVT010000071.1:0-5991 GCA_964400685.1 uncultured Bacteriovoracaceae bacterium
GCCGCTGCGCCGTCTTCTGCCCCTACGGCATCGACCAGGCGGAGATCACCATGATAGGAAGGGAACTGCTCAATCTGGTGGGCTGCAACATAAACTGGGTCGTAGAACCGGCGGCAAACTGCTTCAGAACCGGGAATCACCTCGGCATACAGCCCGGCGGAATGAAAGACATGCTCGAATTCATGACCGACGACATCGAAGACAGGACGGGCGTCCGCGTGGAAGTCCCCCTTAATAAGAAGGGAGCCGAAATCCTTTTCATCACGCCTTCTGCGGATTATTTCGCCGACCCCGGCACATATACCTGCATGGGCTATCTGATGCTGTTTCACGAACTGGGCCTTGACTACACGATGAGCACATATGCCTCAGAAGGAGGCAACTTCGGCCTCTTCAATTCGCATGAGATGATTAAAAGGCTTAACGCCAAGATGTACGCAGAAGCAAGGCGCCTTGGTGTAAAGTGGATAATCGGCGGCGAATGCGGCCACATGTGGCGCGTGGTGAACCAGTACATGGACACAATGAACGGCCCGGCTGATTTTCTTGAAGTGCCTGTTTCTCCCGTAACAGGAACGCGGTTTGAAAACGCCTGCTCCACAAAAATGGTTCACATTTGTGAATTCACCGCAGACATAATTAAAAATGGCAAGATCAGACTCAACCCTTCGCGTAATGACCATCTGAGAATAACATTCCATGACTCCTGCAATCCGGCGAGGGCCATGGGTTTATATGATGAACCCCGCTATATCATCAATAATGCCTGCAATAATTTTTTCGAGATGCGCGATGACGCAATAAGGGAAAAAACATTCTGCTGCGGCGCAGGAGCCGGGCTTGGAAATGATGAGAACATGGAGATGAGGATGCGTGGCGGCATGCCGCGGGCCATGGCCGTAAAGGAAGTCCACGAAAAATACGATGTAAACAGGCTTGCGTGCATATGCGCGGTTGATCGTGCCACGCTTCCGCCTCTGATGGAATACTGGGTTCCCGAAGTCGAGGTCATGGGAGTTCACGAACTGCTGGGCAATGCCCTTGTCATGAAAGGCGAGAATGAACGGCTTACCGACCTCAGGGGAACGCCCATAATGGAGACACCGGAGCCATGAAAGTAAATAAAGGCGGGCTTATAGGAATTGGAATCGGCATCATAGTATTTATACTGCTGGCCACTATTCCGTTCTGGTATGCCGGCGGGAAATCTGAACGCGCCCCCCAGATCGACCTTAACACCCCTGCCATCAATTCACTTACCCAAAAACAGTGCGTCGCGCCGACAGCCTACATGAAGACAAAACACATGAAGCTCCTTGATGAATGGAGAGACGATGTCGTCCGCAACAATAACAGGTCATATACCACCCCGGACGGCCGCCGCTTTGATAAAAGCCTGTCTAAAACCTGTCTTGAATGCCATTCCAACAAAGAGCAGTTCTGCAACCGCTGTCATAATTATGCCGGCGCCAACCCGAAATGCTGGGACTGCCATTCGGAATCGGCTCCGCATAAAACAAAACCGACCGTCTTATTTTCAGGAAAGGTGAACTGATATGACTGATATCAAGCGCAGATTGCTGTTGAAAGCTGGCGGACTCTCGATACTGGGATCTCTGCTGCCCCCTGTAGGATATCTGACGTCGGCCTGTGCCCGGAACGCTATTTTAAATTCGATTAACTCCCCTGCAAAACGTTGGGGCATGGCTGTTGATTTAAGTAAATGCCCTGCAGGATGCAGGGACTGCATAGATGCCTGCCATGGCATTCACAATGTACCCGTCATGGAAAAACCCGGAGACGAGATAAACTGGATACAGAAAATCCCCTTCCCCGGCGCCTTCCCTTCTCAGGAAAATCCCTATGCAGAGAAATCGCAGCGTGACAGGGAAGTGATTATCCTGTGCAATCACTGCAGCAATCCTCCCTGCGTACGGGTCTGCCCGACCCAGGCTACTTTCAAACGCAAGGACGGCATAGTAATGATGGATTACCACCGGTGCATCGGGTGCCGTTTCTGCATAGCGGCCTGCCCTTATGGTGCAAGAAGCATGAACTTCAGAGACCCTCGCCCTTTCATCAAACAGGTCAATCCCGAATACCCGACCCGTACACGCGGCGTAGTGGAAAAATGCAACTTCTGCGAGGAGCGTCTTGCAGTCGGTCTTCCCCCCGCATGCGTTGCCGCATGCAAGCACAAGGCACTTGTCTTCGGAGACGTCTCACAACCCGGATCGGATATCCGAACAATTTTAAAGTCAGACAATATGAAGAGACGCAGATCCGAACTTGGAACAGAACCTAATGTGTTCTACATAGGATAAGCGAGTTAAGGTATGACTGGACAGAAAAGTAAGAATCAATTGATAGGCTGGCTCTGGCTGGGATTCCTGGCTGTCGTTATGGGAATCGGAGGGTTCTTCTATCTGCGCCAGCTGAATGTCGGCTTAAGCATCACCGGCATGAACCAGAATGTCACCTGGGGCCTTTATATATCCCAGTTCACTTTTCTTGTCGGAATCGCCGCCTCAGCAGTGATGCTCATACTTCCTTACTATCTGCATGACCATAAGGTATTCGGACGTATAACTCTGCTTGGTGAATTCCTCGCCGTGTCCGCAGTCCTCATGTCCGTTACCTTCGTTATAGTCGATCTCGGCCGTCCGGACAGGGCCTTCAATATGATCCTGCACCCGTCTCCAAAGTCGATCCTCTTCTGGGACATGGTCGTGCTGTCCGGATACCTGCTGATAAACCTTGTCATAGGATGGACTGTTCTGGAGTGCGAGCGTAAAGGAACGCCGCCTCCGGCATGGGTCAGGCCGCTCATCTATCTGTCCATTCCCTGGGCAATAAGTATTCATACCGTTACAGCCTTCATATATTCAGGCCTGCCGGGAAGGACCTTCTGGCTCACGGCCGTCATGGCGCCCCGCTTTCTTGCATCAGCGTTTGCTTCAGGTCCGGCGCTTCTCGTACTCCTGTGCCTTATACTGCGCCGCTACACAGTTTTTGATGCAGGGAAAGAACCTCTTCAGACACTGGCAAAAATTATCGCATATGCCCTGGCAACGAGCATCTTTTTTGTGCTGGTGGAAATCTTCACGGCCTTCTACAGCGGCATCCCGTCACACAAGGAACATTTCCAGTATCTATTTGCAGGCCTTGACGGTCATACAACCCTTGTCCCATGGATGTGGGCGTCTACTGTTCTGGCATTTGCAGCCCTTATCATTCTTATCATTCCCGCAATCAGGCGAAATGAAAAATGGCTCATGTCTGCATGCATAGCCGTATTCGTATCGCTATGGATTGAAAAGGGCCTGGGTCTGGTTATTCCAGGATTCATTCCATCCCCGCTCGGCAGGATCGGAACATACATACCGACCGCACCGGAAATCGCAATAACCCTTGGCGTATGGGCAGCAGGGTTCTTCGTTCTGACACTTTTTTACCGTCTTTTCGTTTCCGTCAGGGCACAAAGCACACCTGCGGTTCTGAGGACAAAACAATAAGGAATGCGCGAAATGAAAATCCTGACCCTGAACTGCGGCAGCTCATCGATCAAATTCAAGATTTTCTCAATGCCCGCAGGTTCTGTACTAATGAAAGGGCAGGCCGACCGTATAGGACTGGGCGACGCAAAGATAGAGTGGGAAGGAGAAGGGATCAAGCCATATATTATTCGAAAAGAGCTTCCCAACCACAAAAAGGCGCTTGAAATTCTCCTCGGGCTTAACCCGGCAGGAGATGAGAAATCCCCTTTAAGCACAGGTGATATAACGGCCATAGGGCATCGTGTCGTTCATGGCGGTGAGTTCTTCCGGTCTTCCGTTATCATAAACTCTCCAATTCGAAAGACGCTTGAAAACTGCAGGAACCTCGCGCCGCTTCACAATCCCCATAACCTCACTGGAATTGACGTCTGTACAGGACTTATTCCGGATGTGCCGCAGGTTGCGGTTTTCGATACGGCCTTTCATCAGAGCATGCCTGATTTCGCATACACATACGCCATACCGTACAAGTTTTACGAGGAAAACCGCATCCGTAAATACGGGTTCCACGGGACTTCGCATCGCTATGTTGCTGAGCGCGCAGCGCAGATTATCGGTATTGACATAAAAAAACTCAGAATCATCACCGCGCACCTCGGCAACGGCTCAAGCCTTTGCGCCGTCGGAAACGGGAAATCATGCGATACCTCAATGGGGTTCACGCCGCTCTCAGGCATTATCATGGGCACCCGATGCGGCGACATCGATCCAGCACTCGTCGCATATCTCATTGAGGATTTGAACATCCCTGTTTATGAAGCAATACGAATACTCAATCATGAAAGCGGAGTTCTGGGCATTTCCGGCCTTTCATCGGATTTCAGGGACCTTTTTTCCGCTGCTGAAAACGGCCATGAACGGGCGGCTCTTGCTGTTAAAGTCTTTGCATACAGTGTAGCCAGAGGTATAGGGTCATTAATCCCGGCTATTAATGGGCTTGATGTTCTTGTGTTCACCGCAGGCATCGGAGAAAATTCCCCCAGAATGCGCAAAATGATAAGCGATTATCTGTCATGGCTTGGAATAAACCTGGACCCGGAGAAAAACTCATCGGGAACGCCGGAAACAGATATTTCACTTAGCGGCTCTCCGGTAAATGTACTGGTTATACCTACTGACGAGGAAAAGATGATCGCGGTTGAAACGATGAATACAATTGAAAACAGCGGCCGTTCCTCATGCGAAGAAGGCCTGTAAATATGTTTTACGAATCAAAAGAAAAAAATAAAAATCTAAAAATAGGAGGAATTATAATGAAGAAAGTCAAGATGACTCCCAGCGAAGCAATTGTCGAAACGCTGCTGGCTGAAGGCGTGGATCATGTATGCGGCATTGTGGGTTCAGCCTTTATGGACATGCTGGACCTTTTCCCGGCAGCAGGAATAAAATTCTATCCCGTACGCCATGAACAGAGCGCAGCACATATGGAAGACGCCTATTCCCGCATCACCGGCCGCGCAGGCGTCGTAACAGGCCAGAACGGACCGGGTATCACCAATATGGTCACTTCGGTGGCTGCAGCTAACATGGGTCATACGCCCCTTGTAGTTATCTCTCCGTCAGCTGGAACACCGACAATTGGTTGGGACGGCTTCCAGGAATGCGACCAGCTGTCCGTATTCAAGGCCATAACCAAAGCGACTGTACGAGTACCTCATCCCAAAAGGGCCGCGGACTGCCTGCGCACAGCCTTCAGGATCGCATATGCCGAGAGGGGACCGGTGCTATATGACATCCCCAGGGACTATTTCTACGGTGAACTCGAGGAGACCATACTCAAGCCGTCACAGTACCGCGTTGACGCTCGAGGATGCGGCTCAATCGAAAGCCTGCACAAGGCGGCACAGCTTCTTTCAAAGGCAAAGAACCCTGTAATCGTTTCAGGCCGGGGCGTTGTCGATGCCAACGGACTTGATGTCATAAAGGCCATTGCCGAGCACCTCACCGCACCTGTTGCGGTTACATATCTGCACAACGATGCCTTCTACGGCAATCATCCGCTTTTCCTGGGAGCCATAGGCTATATGGGATCAAAGGCTGCAATGAAGACGCTTTCCAAGGCCGATGTGGTCCTTGCAGTCGGAACGCGCCTTTCAGTTTTTGGGACCCTGCCGCAGTATGACATCAACTACTTCCCTGATGCGGCGAAAATCATCCAGATCGACATCAACCCGCGCCACATAGCGCGCACACATCCCATTGAAGTGGGTATAATAGGTGATGCGAAAGAAGCGAGCTCTGAAATCCTCAAGCGCCTCAAAGCCCTGACTAAAGGGCGCAAACCCGACGCTAAAAGGCTTGCCGCAATCGCCAAAGAAAAAGACATATGGGAAAAGGAAATCGTCAAGCTGGCCATGGTCAAGGGTAACCCCATCAATCCGAGAAGGGTCCTGCTTGAGATATCAAAAGCCCTTCCAAAAGACTGCATAGTTAC
>CAYNVT010000071.1:6001-20797 GCA_964400685.1 uncultured Bacteriovoracaceae bacterium
GGCCGCCAGCATATAGCGGCGCTTACCTTCGGCAACACCGGATTCGCCTACCCTGCAGCACTGGGCGCACAGATCGCAAAACCGAAATCACCGGTCATAGCAATCATCGGAGACGGTGCCTGGGGCATGAGCCTTCATGAGGTGAGCACTGCCGTCGAACACAACCTTCCCGTTGTGGCCTGCGTATTCAGGAACATGTGGTGGGGGGCGGAGGCTAAGAACCAGATAGACTTCTACAACAACCGCTTCATCGGCGTTGACATACCAAATCCCGAAAGCTTCGTGCCTGTTGCCCAGGCCATGGGAGCACAGGGTGTTAGAGTCGAGCGCGTTGAAGATATAAAGGATGCCTTCCTGTCATGCATCAAGAGCCGCAAACCCACGGTCCTTGAATTCTGCGTTGACGGGAAACTGCTCGCTCCGCCGTTCAGAAAGGACGCACTGGCCCTGCCGACACGGTTCCTGAAAAAATACGATTATCTGGATTACAGAAACTGGGATTGATCCCTCAGCAGACAACATATACACGGCGTCTCCGCCTTTTTCGGGCGGAGGCGCCTTTTCTTTTCAGTCTATTCGTTCACGACACCATACAGAATTCCCGGCTCATCAGTCATTATGGCCTCGACTTTCTTTTCATTCATAAGCGAGCGCATTGTTGCAGCGTCATTTATCGTCCATGCGTGGACCTTGAGCCCAAGATATCGGGCCTTGAACATGAAGACATCGTTTATGACTGTCACATGGATATTGCTCAGCGTGAATTCAAGAGGGACCTGAAGCACCATGGCGGGTGGTTCATACTTTGTGGCGAGCATTACCGAAAGCGGTGTCAGGAAGAAGCTGATTATCTCGTTCTGGCTGAATGATGTTATTACGTCATCACCCCTTAACGCTATCTCGTTCCTGACGTCGTTCAGGGCGGCCTGGTCAAAGGATTCTATTATCACATGGTCCTTGATCCCGTGGGCCTCAATCATATCAAGCAGTTTATCCGAGACGCCTGCATCCAGCTGTTTTATCTCGATTACGCCCGGGGCGTCTTTCAATGCAGGTTCGCTCAGAACTTCTTCGAGCGTCGGAATTTTTATCCCCTGCCCTCGATAAGGGTATGAAGCACCACCGTCTGTCGTGAACCAGTAACCCGCATCAAGCGCCTTAACCTCGGCGAGCGTCATATCATTGATGCTGCCTGTTCCATCTGTGCACCTGTCGACCTCGGTATCATGCGATATCACGATATAGCCGTCTTTTGTGACCTGCAGATCCAGTTCATAGCCGTCTGCTCCTGCAGCTATCCCGTTCCTGAATGATTCAAGCGTGTTCTCCGGCATCAGCGCCGCGCCGCCCCTGTGAGCTATATTCAGAAAACCGGTGTCGTTACGAAGCAGTATGTTGGAGACCGTATCGCCTCCGGCAATGTCAGCCATAACCTGCGACCAGTCCCAGGCTATGCTGTCAGGCGTGATGAAACCGAATCCCTGAGTGTCAAGGTCCTTAATCGGGTTCAGGAAATAATTCACCTTGAACGGGATGTAGAAAATCCCGTTCGCTATTGCACCGTAGCCGTCATCATGAGGCGTATCACCGACCATGGCCAGCACCCTGCCGTCGCCGCCGTCGCTGTTGTAGAGTTTCTTGATTGTGTCCAGACAAGCCGCCTTGTACTCGCTGGTGTCTTCATATGAGAAGTCTTCCTTCAGGAATATGGGGATGGTCCTTATTGAGGACGCTTCGAAATGTTTTATCATCTGCTTACGGCACAGTGCCCTGCATTCCTGAACCATGCCCGTGACTATGATGAAGTCTTTTCCATCAGCAAGCAGAGATTTCACCGAAGGCACGACATACTCGTCCACAAGCGGCCAGTCGCTTTTAGCAAAATTGAGGAAATTCACGGCATCGGCAATGCTGTTGAGCCCGCCGGTGGCATGCAGAGTATTGTCATGGTCGGAGATGACGACTCGGGGATTGGCCGCACCGGAATCCAGTATGCTTCCGAGCACCCTGATGAGCCCCATGTCATCGGATACCGTGCTGCCGTCAGAGAATATGACATCGGCCCTGAGCTGAAGGTCAAGAGGTGCGGCAGACAGGTCGATTTCCGTGAGCCATTTACGAAGGCCGTCAAGAGACGCCCTGCCATCACTGTCAGTGGTTACGGGTCCGTCGCCCAGTTTTGTCCAGTCACCGCTGGAACCCACAGGCCTTGCATAAAACTGGACCTGCATACCGCTCAGTTTCTTGGCCAGCAGATATTTCAAGACCGACTGTTTGTCCTTCTTCTCGATCTTGTAGACCACAGCATTAGGCGCTATTTCGGGTTCAGCCGGTCCCCCGTTGCTGGTTATGGCATCGGATACCACTATCTCGGTATTTTCGACAGTAGGCTGACATCCTGAAATAATTACTATTAACGACAGAAAAACACAGATTATAAGATTCCTCATAACTCCTCCATGTAAAATAATATCTCAATTGAAATGCTTCAATAATATATCATATGACGCTGTTTTTATACAGACGATATTTCTGCAACAGCGGTATTTATGTTAAAGCCGGACCCTCCCTTAAAAAGGTCCGGCCGTGTTTCAGCTTTATATTATTCCACTTCCGCGTCCGCTATTACAAGAGCCTTGTCAAAAACTTCTATTGCAAAGTCGATCTGGTCTTTTGTAACACAGAGCGGCGGGGCCAGCATAAGCACGCTTGCAATTCCCGGCAGGCAGTAAACACCGTTTTTCATCGCATCTGCAAGCACCTTCACCTTTGCAGTAGGAGGTCTTAAGCCTTCGATATACGGGTCGTGTATCGGCTCCTTTGTCTTCCTGTTCTTTACCAGTTCCACCCCGACAAAAAGTCCTTTGCCGCGTACATCACCGATGCACGGGTGTTTGTCCATAAGTTCCTTCGCCTTTTCGAGCAGGTAATCGCCTAGTTTTGCAGAATTTTCAATCAGGTTGTCTTCCTGGTACGCCTCAACAGTTGCAATGCCTGCGGCCATCGCAAGCGCATGTCCACTGTAGGTATGTCCGTGTATATATGGAATTTCGTCGATAAGAGCGGCCACCTTCTTATTCACGCTCGTCGTACCCAGAGGGATATAACCCGAAGTCACCCCCTTGGCCGTGCAGATGATATCAGGAACAACGCCCCAGTGTTCTATCGCAAACCACTTGCCGGTCCGTCCCCAGCCGGCCATGACCTCGTCATCGATCAAGAGCATGTCATATTTGTTGCAGATCTCCCTGACCTTCTGCCAGTATCCGTCCGGTGGCACGATTATACCGTTTGAACCGATGACAGGTTCTCCGATGAACGCCGCAACCCTCTTTGCTCCGCCCTCAAAGCGTATTATATCCTCGACATGCTTTGCGCACTGGACATCACAATTCGGATATGTAGCGCCGAAGGGGCAGCGATAGCAGTATGGGTCCAGGCAGTGAACGGTGCCGGGAATCGCAGGCTCGGCAGCCCAGTTTCTGAAATCGTTTGAAAGCCCCATGGCCCCGTATGTAGAACCGTGATAGCTCCTGAAACGGGAGATTATCTTCTGTCTTCCGGTAACAAGCCTGGCTATCTTGATAGCACCTTCATTGGCCTCTGATCCGCTTGCGCAGAAGTATGTCTTGGTTATGTCGCCCGGTGTCAATTCGGCAATCATTTTTGCAAGCTTTGCTTTCGGTTCCGTAGCAAACGATACTGATATAGCTTGAAGCTTCTCAGCCTGCTTGAGCACGGCATCCTTAACACGATCATCCGAATGGCCCAGGTTACTGAATACAAACATCGAACTGAAATCAAGATACTTCTTGCCGTCCATGTCCCAGAAACAACATCCCTTGGCCTTATCGACAACAATCGGATTGACATCTTTCTGAGCCGCCCAGGGATATAAGACATGATCCTTTTCATATTGCCGTATCGTAGCTGCATCGAGTTTGGTGGAATCTTTTTTCATTTAAGCTTAATCCTCCTGTGTTTTATTAATTCTCTGTGTTTCTTATTATCATATGCGTTTGTAATAAGCTGTTCCAAATCTTTATAATCGATCTGTTCTATCAGTCACGCTGTCAGCTATAACTTATAATCTGATTGAGTACCTGATCAAACACCTTAACAAATGACCTGATTTCGTCTCTGGAAAATTCGGCTTCCTGATATGTGATGCTTAAATGAACCTCATCAATAACGGAATTCATAGCTATAAAGAGCCCGTGTGAAGTCGTCGTTGATATGGCTTCACAAATTTTTGCATTTTCCCCATGTGTATTTAGGTAGTTGACATTACCCAGATTCGAAAATGCAACCGTCTTCGATATCAATCCCCGCTCCTTCACCATGCGGGTCGCCCTGGCAAGATTCTTTCTACCGATCAATGACATGAGATTGTCGATCAGGAAATTTACGATGATCTTCTTCTGTTTAAGATTTTCAGCTGCATCTAACAGTTGTTCATTCAGTCGCTTCATAATCGCCGCGGGATCGTTCCACAGTTCTCGCTCTACATG
This sequence comes from uncultured Bacteriovoracaceae bacterium, assembly GCA_964400685.1. Taxonomy (GTDB): domain Bacteria; phylum Desulfobacterota; class Desulfomonilia; order UBA1062; family UBA1062; genus DATCTV01. The sequence continues at coordinate 10,513 of CAYNVT010000071.1, forward strand.
AAGCATTCTGATTGTAGCAAAATTACCGAAAACCGGTTTTTCCCCGGGAAAAAATTGCCTGAGGTCGATAGGCATTATAATACCTATTACTTCTCCCTCAACATCCTCCCGCCAGCGGCTCAATGTAATCGTCAGCGCAGTCATCAAAAGCACTGTCAGACTTACTTTGAATGACTTGGCTCTGGTGATAAGCAGCTGCAGATTATGGGAAAGGCAATGCAGATGCATATCGATGGGACCGAAAAAATTCGCAGGTCTGGATGATGCCTGTACCAGAGGGCCAGATTTGGGCTTTTTCATATTTTCAATAAACATTCTTGCTGATCTGATAATCTGAAAAGGCGCTTTGTACCATGGCTTTTCTAAAACAGCAGGAAACAGGCTTGGGCTCCCCACAGGAACAATGGCCGGATTCTTTCCATTCATAAATGCCATGAGAGAATCAGCCATCTTCAGCCAGCCTATTCCATCACAGATCATGTGGTGTACCGATAAAAGCAGAACCGGCCTGGAATCATCCGGAAGATAACGGATCTTGATAGGGAATCCCTGCTCGAGAGAAAACGGTTCATTGTACAGATTTCTTCGATATTCGATATAGGCATCGCTTTCGTACTGAAGGCCATGCTGTACCCTGAAAGCATCATTAAAAAAAATCTCTACGCGCCTGTCGTCGTTATCCAGGATTCTAAGCCTGTAGGCAAGAAATGTCGGTTCGACAAAAGACCGCATGCGTGGATAGAGGGTAAACATATGCCTGAAAGCAGCTCGGATCTCTTCTACCGGATGAGCCTCCTGAAATCGGATTACCACCAGCTGCCCCTGTGAGGTAACTACGTCTTCCATGGCAAAATAAATGCGGTCAATTGAATTCATTTTCCCGGTTTCATATGACTTTTTCATATTCTCCCCTCTTTTTTTAAATGATCACATGGCAAGGATTTTATTAATCGATTTCTCGAGATCATCTATAAATTTTCTGATGTCTTCCCTGTCGAATTCCGCATCCTGGTATGTGACAACCATGAATACATTATCATTCAATGAAGATATGCCGAAAAATAATCCGTAAGAGCTCATGTTGCAATAGAATTCACTTACTTGAGCTTTTGTACCATGAGAATTCAACATGTCCAGATTCCCCAGATTTGTCAAACTTGCCGTCTTGGATATCAAGCCCCGCTCCTTTGCGAACATTGCCGCCCATCCGTAGAACTTTCTTCCAAGCAGGTGAATCATTGAGCTGTCTATGAGATATGGGATCAAAGCTGTTTTCTGCTGGATACTCTCCGTGATGGAGGACATCTGAGCCTGGATATCGATAAGTATTTCTCCAGGTTTGTCCCATATCTCGCGCCTGATTCCTATCATGGGCGCAATCGCATAGTTGCCGAATGCTGGCTTTTCTTTGGGAAAGTATGTTCTGTGATCCAACGGAATGCGAATACCGATTACCTCACCCTTGTCTTTGCCTGGACCACGGCTGAAAGCAATACAAAGTGCCATAACCATCAGATTTGTAAGAGTGGCGTTAAGTTCCTTGGCCTTGCTTCTCAACATGGATAATGGAAATGAAAACCTGTGCGTATAAACATCACATGGGCCAAAATAATTAGTCGGTCTGTTTGAAGCATTGACTATCGGGCCGGGTTTTGGTTTGCGTTTACTCTGGATGAACCATTTATAAGACCGCAACAGAATTTGAGGAAGCCGGTAAGCCGGTTTTTCCATGAAAATCGTAAACAGCGAAGGGTTGTAGATGCTTATTTCCGGAAGGGCCTTCCCATTAAGAAAATCCATTATCGCATTGAGGAATTTGAGGATACTCATTCCATCTCCTACGATATGGTGGATGGACATCAGAAGAACAGGCTGCGGATCATCCGGAAGGTACATCATCTTGATCGGCAGTGACTGTTCCAGCGTAAAAGGTTCATTGAAAAAATCTTTCCTGCATCCGAGAAATTCATCGGAATCGTGGAGAAGATTCTTTCTGACCTTGAACGCATCTTTGAACAGAACATCAACCCTCTCATCATGTTTATCAAGAATCTTCATGCGGTATGAATATAAAACCGGTTGAACAATCGACCGCAGCCGCGGATAAATCGTAATCATATGCCTTAGTGCATGGTACATCTCTTCCGTGCTGTGACGTGTAGCAAATCGCAGTAAGATAGTTATCCCCTGAGCGGGCATGACGTCTTCCATTGCAAGAAAGTAGAGATCCAATGAACTTAATCTGACAGTCTGTTTTTTAAGATTCATGCATACCCCCTCTGAATTATCCATCCGAACAGCATATACCGAGGTTTTCCTCAAAATAAAATATTTGTCAATTATTTAGCGCTGTATTTTTCTGGAATATATCGAGTTCGCCTTCCCATGAGAATAGAGGGGCTTAATTGAAAATATGATTTAGTGACAGTTTCAAGATTATCTGCATATATGCAATTGTGGTCGAACAACTTTAGATTGATTGTCATGTATTCATGGTATAGTCTGGAATATGATTTGATTAAAAATTGCAGGATGGAACCCAAATGCCGATATCATCTCAAACAGAGATCCTCTTATTTGCATCGTTCGTTACAAATTTCGGTTTTGGGATAATTCAACCGATCCTGCCGATATTTGCCGCTGACCTTAAGGCTTCGGGTTTAATGCTCGGACTCATCTTTTCAGCAATTTCAGTATCGAAATTGTTTTTCAATCCTTTATTCGGATGGCTCTCAGATAGAAAAGGCCGTAAGATATTCATTTCTTCCGGTCTTTTCTTGTATACATTTGTAGCGCTCAGTTACACGCTTATTGAAACGCCGGTTCAAATGATCTTTGTAAGGCTTGCCGCTGGAGTCACCTTCGCAATGGTCATGCCTATAGTGACAGCATATCTCGGCGGCCTGTCGAAACCCGGAGAGGAAAGCTACAACATGGCCATGCTTAATCTCTCTGTGGGTCTCGGTATGGCTCTGGGTCCGATAATAGGCGGTATACTGGCCGATAAAATCAATATGCATGCAGCATTTTACGGGCAGGCAATATTACTGTTTATCTCGTTTGTTATCACCCTCGTTTTGTTTCCGAACAAACAGTCAGAACAAAAGGCTATCCCTGCACCAAAGCTTCCTCTAAGCAAGATATTCTCGTCAAATGTAATGATAGGAATTGCAATCTCGGTTTGCATGAACGCCATGATCTTAAGCAGCCTCTTTGTATTCATACCTCTTCTCAGCAAGAACATGAAACTCTCTAATACGCAAATCGGAATCCTTCTGGCCACTGTGATGATTGTATCCGGTCTCCTCCAGCTCCCCTTCGGCAAGCTTGCCGGGAAATACAATAAAATAAATTTCATTATTTCCGGCAGTCTAATAGGAGCCGTTACGGTAGGTCTTCTGCCCGTTTGCCACAATTTTCCGGCTTTGCTCGGTGTGAGCCTCTTTGTTGCAATCGGCTTCGCACTGTCAGGGCCTGCCCTTTCAGGTCTTTTGATTGAAAAGAGCAGGGCTACAGGCCTGGGCGCATCGATAGGCACGATATCAGCGTTTCAGGAAGCAGGCCTGATTACCGGACCGATTCTCTCAGGCTTGATAATGGATAAAATCGATTTGAACAGTGTCTTCTATATCATGGCCGGATTCAGTGTCCTTGCGACATTAATATTTTTCCTGTTCACTAAAATAAAAAGCGATGATCACATCCTGAATGTCACAAAAAATACTTGAGCGTTTCGATTATAGTCCAAAGACATCGTCCTATCCCCAATTCCGTTCGACGGGATCTGTTCCGCTGTATGCCAGGGTTACATCCCAGTTTTCCATAGCCGCTCCCCCTCTGAGACTGTCAATGATAATCGTTTTACTAAAAGACCGGGCTTGGCCAGAGAAAGCAGTATATCCCTGTACTCTTCCTTTTTCAGAAGCCTTCCGCCCGGTGCAATAAAACTGACCTTTCACTCTTTTTTTTATAAGCCCGATAAGGCCTGGATTTTTTACCGTAATATGCAGTTATCATCCTGGACACCAGACACCAACTCGATTTTTAATGCCAATTTATAAAATGAATATGGGGATATTGTAGAGAGACTATGTGTTTATAGTGAAGATTTCGAAACCCATTAATATATTTTATTCCATTGATTTTAAAATAATATGATATAAAGTCCCAATTTGCATTGCAGCAGTAACTGATGAATTTGGTGAAAAGGAAACCATTCACATTATTTTGATCAAATATTATATAATTAATTACTTACGGGAATTTTGATGGAACAGAGCTATAAACCTATAAAACGAATATTTACGGTTCTATTCATAGCATCAGCTGCCGCCTCGCTAGGAATCTTTATAGTAATACCCATATTGCCGATTTTTGCTCAGGATCTTGGGGCTTCCGGATTTGCTGTCGGGCTTGTGATCTCAAGTTTTGCAATCAGCAAGTCACTTATAAATCCGTTTATAGGCCGACTGTCAGATAAACTGGGCAAGAAACTGCCGATAGCCTCCGGACTTGCGCTATTTACCATTGTGGCGCTTATGTTTTCATTTGCAGGCAATGCATTGGAATTGATAGGCATAAGACTTCTGATGGGTGCGGCCAACGCTATGGTTGTACCGATAATCGGAGCCTATATCGGTGAACTAACGAAAGAAGGCAATGAAGCAACATACATGGCTGTATTTAATATATCCACAATGATCGGCATCGGTCTGGGACCTATTGCCGGAGGTATTATTTCAGGGAAGCTTGGTACAACAGCTACCTTCTATGCAATGGCGGCATCAACTTTTATTGCATTTCTGTTAATAGTATTTTTCTTGCCTGAAAACTCCTATTCCAGAAAATTTTCAGAAGCAAAAGAAAATCCATTCAAGAAATTCTGGGCAATCCCTCAACTTAAAGGACTGATTGTTTACAATATAATCAACAGTCTCGGAATGGGCGGCATTATAGGATTTCTCCCCATTCTGACAAAGAAAAACAACCTCTCGACAGTACAGATAGGAATATTGCTTTCTTCCATTCTGATTGTCACGGGGATCCTGCAGATTCCTTTTGGTCGGTATGCCGACAGAAAGGGCAATAAAGGGGCATTCGTCATATTCGGCGCCATTATCTACATAATAGCCCTGATTGCTCTTCCTTATGCACCGGGTTTTTGGGGATTTCTCATGATAGGCATCTTCTCGGCAATCGGAACCGCAATTGCAGGACCTGCTGTTAATGCACTCGTAATTGAGAACTGCAGGGAGATAGGTCTGGGTTTTTCTGTTGCCGTTATGGATACTGCAACTACTGTAGGATTTATAGTCGGTCCTTTGCTCTCAGGACTCGTCATGGATATACTTGGAATAGAATCTGTTTTCCTGGTATGCGCCCTCGCATATATATTCGGATTGTGGATTTTCTTCAGGAAGTGCTACATGATAAGCATAAACAGGATCATTAAATGAAAATATTATTTTTTATATTTGCCGCTTTAGCTGGTGCAATATATTATCAATTTATCAGATTAGACTCTTCAAGACCTATTCCTGACATAAAAAAATGGACAGTATCAGACAAGCTCTACATCCTTTTTAAAATTTTCAGGCCTTTAGTTAAGGCGGAAAAAGGCAAAGGCATTGAACTTTTTTTTGCTTCCCAGGATCTTTTATTTACCAAGCCGGAAGGATTTAAGAAAATTGCCGGTGCTACAATTGGTGCCGGAGGCGACATAATGCATTGCCCGGGCTTTTCAAGACAATCGCTTTCAACCGTGTGGGATGAAATCGGCCCTTTTCTATTTTCCAATGACATCATTCTCGCTAATCTTGAAACTCCTGTAGATACGTCAAAACCGCCTGTACCGATACCCCGGGGAGACAAGATATCCGAATGGCTTGCAACCAAAGCCCCTTTGCTTAACGGATCAATAGATGCCATTGAATCTTTTTACGATTCAGGAGGTAGAATTGATATAATATCTACTGCTTCAAATCACTCCTTGAACATGGGAATTGACAGTCTTTTCCACACACTGGATCTGCTTGACTGCAAAGGCATTGTTCATGTCGGTACATCCCGATCACCTCAGGAACAGGATGCAATACCTGTAATAGAAATAAACGGGATAAAAATAGCATTCATAGCTTATACTTTTTCTCTTAATGAAAACAGCCTGGAACCCGGCAAAGAGTATCTTGTCAATTTTGTCCTGCTCAATGAACCCGACGCGGATATCTCCCTTGTAAAAAAGCACATAGCCATCGCCAGAGGAAAAGGGGCTGATATTATTCTGGCATCTTTGCATTGGGGACATGACCTCGAAGCATACCCGGTTCAGAACATTATCAACAGATCGCACGAACTTTGTGATGCAGGCATTGATATAATTCTAGGTCATCATCCTCATATGCTGCAGCCAATGGAAAAATATACTTCAAAGAAATCAGAACATGAAATCGATCGTATTTGTTTTATAGCCTATTCTCTTTCAGAAATTCTGTCTTTTCTCTTCTTCATGCCCGTATCATGGCTTTCCGGAGTAATAAAGATTGAACTTACAAAAGGCACAATAAATAACAGGACCATAACAATAATTTCGGATGTTAAATTTCTGCCGTTTTATAAACTCTACAGAAGGAACAGCGACGGCTCTGAGAACTTCTATCAAATTGATTTAAAAAAAGCTGTTTCCCGTCTTGGCGAATACACTGATAAATACAACCTGACCGAAAAGGATATAGAAACGATGAAAAAACTCAACAAACTGCTGGATACCGTCATCCTTCCCTCCGACAGCAGTTCCATACTCTTCAGTCCGGATTATGAAGGCTGATTATTTCCTAATCGATTTTATAACCTTTAACAGTAACGGAATCATCTTATCTATAAAAGACATCTTTGAGGGGTCTTCTTCGAGCGACGGCATCTTGCAGTCCGGTCCATACAGGTTTTCCATCATCTTTATGACTTCATTCTGGATAAGTCCCCTGAATGGCACATTAGCAATCATGCCATACATGGCGGCATTGCCCCTGACGGCAAGGTCAGGATTTGAACGCACAGTTTCCACGGCTTCCCGGATGTCTTTCAAATAGTCATCCGCTATCATTGCGTGCCTCGGAATAACCATGCAGTGAAGAGCATTGGGATTCTGCAGCCTGTCGACAAGCCACCCTTTAGCCTCAAGCTGATCACCCACTGCGAATATGTCCACGTCCCTGTCGGTTGATGTGTAGGCGAAAACGCTCATTGCCGGCTTGCCAAGCACCTTTAGCCCGGGAATTTCCTCTATGCCTTTTTTGAGCTTTTCTGTCGTTTCCATTATTGTAGCAGCAATCTCTTTATAGCCGCTGATGCCGAAGACATTCATAGCGGCCCAGGCGGCGGCTATCGCTCCTCCCGGCCTCGTTCCAAGCATGGCAGGAGATGCGAAAACGCCCCCCGGCCAGTCAGTCTTTACGAAGAACTGGTGCTTAAGGTAATCCATATTCTTGTACAACAGCACAGATGCACCTTTTGCGCTGAAGCCGTATTTATGTATGTCTGCCGATATCGATGTAACCCCTGGAACCCTGAAATCGAAGGGGTCGACATTAAAGCCGTTCTTTTCAATGAAAGGAAGCAGAAATCCTCCGACACATGAATCGACATGAAGAGGAAGTTCATGTTCGATCGCCAGTCTTCCAAGTTCTGTTACAGGGTCAATAACTCCATGAGGATAAGAGGGCGCAGAACATACGATCATGATGGTGTTCCGGTTGATGAGCTTCCTGACGGCATTCACATCTACCCTGTTGTCAGCTCCAAGTGGCGCGTAACGGATCTTAACGCCAAAATACTTTGCCGCCTTGGACCATGCTACATGAATCGATCTCGGTGCGATCATCTCGGGCCTGAAAGGAAGACGCCTCTTTGATTTGGCAAGCTCCCTGTAAGTAACAACAGGGAGAAGGCAGCTTTCAGTGCCGCCTGATGTCATTACACCCACCGTTTTGTCATCACCGCCAAGAATTCCTGCAGACATCTTGACAATTTCCGACTCCATGCGTTTGAGGCTCTTGAAAGCCATTGGATTGAGTGCATTTTCGCTGAAATACATTCCATAGGCTTCTTTCAGAAAATTCGTATGGTCTTCGCTAAGGTAATAAACAAGACTCCAGGTCTTGCTGTCATGATAGTTAGCATCGTCTGAATTGAATGACCTGAGCATTTCAAGCACTTTCGAGCGCTCGATACCCTGTTCCGGAATCCTGTTCATTTCATCCCCCTAGCGCCATTTAAGGCTGATTTTATATATTTTTTATTTCGGATTATTTTATGAATCACATGGCCCTGAATCTATCAGAGTCAAATCCTTCATTAACCTGTACAATATGCGCTATCTACTTGATTCAAGTCAAATATTTTATCCAGTAAACGCCCTATAAATGTTTTGAACAAAGAATAATGGGGGTCGAGATGATAAAGACAAGAAAGATCATAGAAATAGATGAGGCTAAGTGTGACGGCTGCGGACAATGCTGTCTGGCATGTGCTGAGGGAGCGCTTAAGATTATGGACGGTAAAGCGAAACTTATTGGAGATATTTACTGTGACGGCCTCGGCGCCTGCATCGGCGATTGTCCCCGGGGTGCTTTGAAAATTGTCGAAAGGGCCGCGGATTCTTTTGATGAAGAAGCCGTTAAAATTCATCTTGATCATGCTGAAAAGAATAAAGAAAAAACCATGCCCTGCGGCTGTCCATCAACAGCAATGATGGAATTCAAGAGAGAACCCGTCTGCGATAACACTGTACCGTCAGGCGATGCAGTAAGCCATTTGGGACACTGGCCGATAAAACTTCAGCTGTTGGGACCCCAAGCGCCTTTTCTCAAAAATTCCGATATGGTGCTGATAGCCGACTGTGCAGCCATTGCCTGTCCCGGGCTGCATGAAAAATTTCTGAAAGGCCATACCGTAGCAATAGGCTGCCCCAAATTCGACAACATCGAAGCGCACATCGAGAGGCTTGCACTCATCCTTGCAGAGGCGCGCCCTAAAGGCCTTACAGTCGTACATATGGAGGTTCCATGCTGCAGCGGATTTCTATATGCCGCAATCGAGGCAATCAAGCGATCCGCGATCAGATTGCCTTTCAGAAAAGTAATTGTAGGCAGAAACGGTGACATATTGGCCGATGAGGAGTTGGCCGTATAGCTTTATAATAGAGTTGGTGTATCGCCTGATCTCAAAGCTTTTTATTTTTTTATTGTTAAATGATTTTCGCTTTGCAGGATTCACAGACAATATCCAAAGCGGTATCAGTGCAAAATAAAGCATGGAGAAAGTTCCCAGGATAAGGCTCTTTCTCATAGGGGGCAAGCATCATATAATAATACCCCTTTACTAAATTCTGGAATATTACCTTGTCTATTATCTGTATGGCTATGCCTTCAGTTGTTATTCCATAGTAATGGCTTATCACACCACCTTCTTTTACACCGAAACCGGTCTGAACCCATCCCCAGTTATTGTATAAAGACATAAGCTCTTCAGGAGCATCTTTCATCAGATTTTTTGCAAGACCTTTATCGATAACATCCAGAATATATCGTATCTTTTCAATATTTTTCTTAATCAACCGATAAAAACTGGTTTTGCTGTCCCATTCTTTCAGCAGACGTTCATAGAATTTCGCCATATTGTGGTTGTTTTCAGGCTTGTATACAACAAATACTCTGTCAAATTTAGTTATTCCCATTCTAAAATAGAGATCATCCGGATTGGAACTCTCAATCGCCCACTTGCATGATCCGTGTGTTTTATTTACATCTGAAATTAAATCCGAGCCGATATCACCCATATCAGACCCCCTAAAAAAACACCTATCAGATAATAACTTAATATTATACAGATAATTTATTACTTTTTTGCACCAAGATCATCATTTTTCTTTTTTGAGTATCTGGAAGATCCCACCGGATTGACTCCCTTGACAACTTCGGTTTTCAACTGCGTTTTCGGGGCTTCCTTTATTCTTACATAGTATTTTGCGAGCATTTCCTGATCCATGCTTGACGCCTCGAAAATGAAGTCATATCCATATTCCTTGACCATAGAAAAATACAGTTTCAGAGCATTCCTGACATGTGAAGCCTGTGGAATACTTGTCTGCATTTCAAGGAATCTGAGCAATTCAATTGTCTTTTCCTCAAGAGCCACTGTGAATATATTCTTGCCTGCCATAATTTGCTCCTTTAGATATCCATCTCTATCCAAACCCAAAAGGCATGTCAAAGCATTTTACATTCTTGTT
>CAYNVT010000072.1:0-20410 GCA_964400685.1 uncultured Bacteriovoracaceae bacterium
CCCCGGAGAATGACCCCAGAGAGACGGGTTTGTCTTTTCTAAATGGTGGAGGCGGGGGGAATCGAACCCCCGTCCGAAGGCCTTCGGCACAGAGCGGCTACATGCTTGTCCTGTGTTTTAAATCTCGGAAGCTTTGCGCCCGCAGGCAGGCCCGCTTCTTCCCAGCCTCAGTAATGACCCTTTAAAGCCCTGAGGCGAAACATCAAAGGGTTTCCTGTCCTTATTTGACGCCTTATCACAACCCGACAGGCAGGGTTATGTAAGACGTGGCTGGTTACTAGGCAGCCATTGCGTAGTTGTAATCGTCTGCACTTATGTGCGCCTGCCTGTTTAACGAGGCGACAGACCTCGGCATGCTCCCTGAACCTCAACTACCCCCGTCGAGCCCATAGCGCCCCCGATGGAGTATTGCTTCTGTAGTGTCTGGCAGAATAAAAGTCAAACCGATAATACAGCATCTTCAATGAGTTCACACAGTATATGGCCGATCAGGATATGCACCTCCTGAATCCTTGCTGACTTGCCCTTGTAGGGAACATCAATAAGGTGATCCACAGCCTGTGCCATTTTTCCGCCGCCGTTTCCAGTGAGCCCGATTGTAATAATTCCACAGGATCTGGCCGAAGCAATCGCTTTGAGTATATTGGGCGAATTGCCGCTGGTCGATATGCCGAAAAAGACATCGCCCGGCTTTCCAAGCCCTTCGACCTGTCTCGAGAAAATATCGTCGAATGAATAATCGTTGGCTACTGCCGTAATAATTGACGTGTTTGTAGTAAGCGCCATTCCGGCCAGAGGTCTTCTGTCTTTCATGAATCTGCCGACAAGTTCGGCGGCAAGATGCTGAGAATCGGCTGCTGAGCCCCCGTTTCCCGCAAACATTACCTTTCCGCCTTTCTTTATGCAGTCTATCATTACTGAGGCTGATTCAGTAATCACCGGGATAAGTTCAGCAAGCCTTGAATGAAGCTCAGATGCCTCTTTGAATATAGTATCAACACGGCTTTCCATCAGATAATCCTCCGCTGTGATTTGGTATGAAAGGTATAATGCAAAGTTGAGGCATCCTCAAGAATTAATAAAAAACTCCCCCCGGGATCAGTCTCTGAAATGTCCGTCCCTGTTTTTCTGATCAAGATAAAAGGAATCCCAGTGATATCTGTAATAATCTCTGATTTCTTTGCTGTATTCATCATTCGATTTGCACATCCTGAACCGGTTTTCATAACCGGTGCTCTTTATTATATCTTCGATGCCAGGGGGGAAAATATCAGACAGGTCGATCGTCCCGGAATGACTCAGATGTGCTTTCATTTTTCCAAAAGAGGCAAATATTTTTTTAAAAAGCATTCTTAATACGCTGTTTATCATTTCAGCTCCTTCTATGAAGCTTATCGGCGCGATAATATTTTGCTTAACCGGGTCATTATTTGAATAACAGGTTAAAGACTTGGTTTTTCACTGCCGATACGCAGTTTTGTATGAAAAGAACAATTTATGGCCCTTTAACCATACCGGGAATGTATGGATTCATCCCTGCCAAGGAGGTTTCGGAATGAATGAAAATATCCAGGGAAACCTTGATACCACAAGATGTTCGGAGATTGTCAAAATAATTTCCCTGGGCAAGGGAGCAGGCAGACTTTACCTTACCAGCGGATCGGAAACAGGGTCCATTTATTTTAAAGACGGCAGGATTGTTCACGCAAAATGCGGCCAGATTGAAGGCGTTAAAGCGGTATATGAAATGGCTTTATGGACGTCGGGAAGCTACAAGTTCTTTATTGATGAATCGACCGACCTGATTACCATCAATCAGCCTTCGGATGAAATACTCAAGGAAACCGAGAACAGGTTGAAGCAGATGGAAAAAATCGCATCCCTCATACCTTCCGCCGCTGCTGTATTCTCTCTGGAGCCAGAGACCAGGGAAAAGGAGATAATTTTAAAGGCCATCCAATGGAAGATACTCTCTCAGATAAACGGGGAAAGGTCGATTTCGCAGATTGCCCAGATTCTTAAAATAACTGATTCAGATGCCATGAAGGTTTTCTACACACTTTTCAGACAGGGGCTGATTAAGACAGCCGAGAAGGAAGCTACCGGACCGGCTGAAGACAAATCAGATCTGCCGGACACCCCGTATGTACTGGCTCTTATTAAAAATCTTACACAGACAATCGGCCCGATAGCACCTTATATAATCATGGAAACCGTATCCGAAACGTCAATGGATCTGCTTAATGACGATGCTGCTCGTCGTGCGTCGTTTATTGATACGCTTCACAATAAGATACCTGATGAAGAACTGGCCCTCAAATTCCTGAACATGATGACCATCTGGATCAAGACCGAGGAAGGTAAATCATGAAAACAAAAATATTTATCATAACACTGGCCGGCTTTATTCTAATAATTGCAGGGTCCCTCACTGTGGTTGTTTTCGGACTTTCATCAATAGGAAACATAAATATGGAAGGTACGGTGGAAAAGCTTTATGAGGAAAACACCAGGATCATGTCATCGATCATCAATAACATCCCGCCTGCATCTTATGAAAACCTTAAGCTGCCGCCCTCATGGGCTGAGATAATGACCGTGAACCCTGAAAACCTTCAGATTATTTCTTCAACCAACAAAAGCAATAACGGTAAATATATCTACAGCATACCCGGACTGCTCGACCAGGCAAAGGGGATCCTGGCGCAGATGAAGAACCCGAAACCGGCCTTTGTCAAATCTAAAGACTACATGGTCGCAGTCGTGCCCTATCAGCCTGATATGTTCATTATAGGACTGAAGCCGAGAGCCTGGGAAAAGGATCTGATCGACTCCCAGGTCGATGATATGAACAAAAAGTCTTCGGCCTTATCAAAGAATTTAATTTTACTTGCCTGCGCCGGTCTTCTTATTTCCATCGTGCTGTCAACATTGATATCCATAAAGGTATCAAAATATCTGGCGGAATTTTCTCTGAGCATAAAGGCTTTAAGCCTCGGAGACATGAATGCGGAGCCACCTGCCCTGAAAGGAAAGGATATGGCGGTATTTTCAGACTCTTTTACCAGGATAAAATTTTCTCTTGTAATGGCGCTTGAGAGGTTGAAGAAGAAATAAGGCACATCCGGACGGACATTTATTGCCGCATGTTTCTATCCCTGACCGGTTGACAGTTATTTCACAGAGCGCTGAGAGAACTATCACCCTTTTTCGGGCATAAACAGTTCAGATCGTCAGCATCGATTCCCGTTGCTTCAACAATTATTTTTTCTATCTCAAGGCTTTTTGCGTAGAGATTGGATATGCGCTCCTCTCTTTTTTTATCTTTCCCATATCTTTCCATAAGGTCTACGAAGCGCCTTGAAAGCGATACCACTTCCTCATGCATTACCCTTTTATCGGCATAGTGAACTATCATGGCTTCATTCAGTTCATCAGATTCAAGGTGCACATGCTGCCTGACAATAGAAGCCAACTCGGGGCAATCGAGTATGTCGAGAAGCCTTCCTCCCATGCGCGCATGATCCTGCCCGGTGTTGATCGAATCAACTTTGCAGATATCATGTAAAAGCGCTCCCGTCTCAACCAGCCTGATATCAATTTTATCCGGCAGACGAGAGGCAATTTCCACGGCAATCCTTTCCACGGCCATGCTGTGATTGAAAATATGCTGCGGCATCTGCTTCAGCCGTATAAGGTCATATGCCCATTTTCTTGAAGGTATCACGGCTGATAATCCTAATCTGCCGATTCACTGTGCTTGCCGGAAATATCCCCAAGGCCAAGCAGTTTGATTGAGAGGGCGAATATCGTCTTTGTCGGTACGGTTTGGGTGGGATCAAGGTCATACGACGGTTCAACCTGTACCGAACCTGTAATTCCCCAGCACTGGGACTGATAATCAATTCCCTGTCTGAAAAATTCGAACCTGTCGTCCGCAAAGTTATACTTGCCTTCAAAAAATAACCACAGTCCATCGATAACAAGGACTTTTGCATTACCATAAAGGTTGTTCGCGCTGTCTCCTGTATCAGGCCTTAAATATTCGGAAGTCAGAGACAATGAGTCGGTTCTCCTGTCATGAAAGGTGAGCTTTGTCTTATTCTGCTTTGAGATGAATGCGTTATCCTCGTCTTCTCCGAAGATATTCGTATGCTCGAAATAGAGCCAGGACCATGGACGGAACCTGAATACGCCTTCATAGTATCCCCAGTCCTCATACACGAAACTGTATATCGCGCTAAGCGTCAGTTCGAGGATCGAGTTTCCCTTTTCATCCCTGATATAATTTGAAAGTGCAGGCTTGATATCATTGTAATTCTGCCACCCGTCACCAGAAAGGATTATCGGGTATGGATAGTCCGGGTCATCTGGCAGCACATCGTAACTGCCGCCGAATTTCCACATGCCGGTCCAGTCCACGGAAGGGACAATCTGATGATACCATCCCTTGTAGAACTTTGGGCTGTAGATGGATGATGTCAGCGTGATTCCTCTCCTGTTCCAGTTCTCTTCTATATCGCTGTCAAAATCTTCATACTTCTCGCTCTTTTGAGTGAAATGCGTATCCCTGTATATCTGCTGATAGAAAGGCCTGATCGTTACATAAGGCAGCAGGTTGATCGGGAGCGACACTTCCGCGTTGGCATAATCCTTTATGCCACGGGCGGAATTCTCCGAATAAACGTATATTGAATTTACATCGGCCGAAATATAAAGAGGCGTTTTGGGAATTTTCATCTGGGCCATCTTTATCCTTGCACTCGGAAGCTGCTGTATCGTGTAGCTGTTATCGGATGTTGTCAGGTCTTTTTTCCATTGTCCCGAAACATCAAACATGAACTTGCCATAGGTTTTGAGCCATTCCATGCGGGATATCGAATCCTCTTTCCTGCTCTGCTGTTCACCGACCCAGAATGTTTCCTTATCGGCCTCGAACGGGTAAAGCGGCCCGATGTCTCTGAAATAATCGGCATTGCTCGGCAAATTTATATTCCAGGTAAGATCGCCGCCGGTGTTGCTGGCCTTAACATACCACCTGCTGTATGGGATAATGGGTTCAACTCCTGAAGTCGAAACGTCTCCCCCCTGCCTGTCCCTCAATCCTTCGAGATACAGATAACCCTTTTTATTGTAATCCAAGGCGTATCTCAATTCACCCGCCATCAGCCAGCCGCGCTTCTCCAGCCATGTTGGGGTTACTGTAACATCAGCCGAACGTCCGAGCGTCACAAATACAGGCAGTCCGCCATACAACCCCGTATCGCTCATGCTGCCGACCTTGGGAAAGAGTATCCCTGTCTGCCTTTCAAGTTTTGCCGGAAAAAAGAGATAGGGAAAATAAAATATCGGCACATCCTTGACATAAAACCAGGCATGTTTGGCCTCACCGTATCCCTCGACCGGGATATCAAGGTGGCGTGACTTAATGGACCATGAAGGCGTTTCCGACGTGCACGGGCTGTATCTTATTTCGTCCCCGAGATATACATTGTTGCTGTAACGGGTGATTTTATTGCCCCAGACCTTGAAAGGTTCCTCATAACCGTAGACATAGCCGTTTGTTACATATGCATCTTTTCTTCTGGTGTTGTAGGTGACGGATTCAGCCCTGATCTCTCCCTTTACATCTTTCAGGAAACAGTTTCCTGACGCCGATATGTCACTGCTCTGTGCATCGTAGATAACGTAATTGGAAGTAAGCGTCATTCCTTCTTTGCTTCTGACGATAACATTTCCCGATGCTTCTATCTTGTCGCCTGTTTTCTCTACTTTGTCCGCCTCTATATCGAGGTCTTCACCAAAAAGAGACACCGGCAGAATAAAAATTATTATGATCGCCCATAAATAAGCCAGCCTTTGCATATCAAACATTCCCTTATCTCACCTACTGTGTAGAATGAACCGGTTACAACAATCTCATCAGACATTTCAAATGCATCATTAAAAGCATCTGTCACGGAAGTAAATACATAAACGGTCCCAATCCTGGCGACCTGTCCCATCTCTTTCTTTCCCCATGACCTGGGTGAATCGAGAGGTGCGATATTTGTCCTCGAACAGACGCTTGAAAGCATCTTCGTCATGGCTGTGTAATCTTTATCTTTCAGGATGCCCAGCACTCCAATGCCTGAAAATTTCCTTTTCCTGAGATACTCGCACAGGCATAGCATAGAAGCGCTGTTATGCGCTACATCAAGTATGATCTTTCCGGCATGTTCGGTCCTCCCGGGGAGCCAGGCCGAAGAGATTGCGGACTTTATACTATCTGCCTGAAGTTCAAATCCGAGTTCATTGAAGGCCCTTATCGCAAGTGCGGCATTAATGGGCTGATTAACGCCTTCGATCCCAGATTTGAATCTTATCGGCTTGTCCACGACTATCAATTGTGAACCGATCTTTTCAGCATAATCTTTTATAACATCAAGGCCTGCTCCGGCCGATGTTATGAGAGGCCTGCCGCTTCTTGCAATTGCTGCTTTTTCAGCTGCGATCTCTGAAATGTTTGAGCCCAGATAGTCGGTATGATCAAGTGAAATATTGGTTATTATGGAAATACACGGATCAAGCACATTGGCTGCATCGAGTCTGCCCCCGAGCCCTATTTCGAATATGCCGACATCTACTCCTGACTTCTGGAAAAGCCTTGCAGCCAGGACGACTGTCATCTCAAAATATGTCAGACCGATCTCATCAAGAAGGGGGGCGATTTCCTTTTCCGTATCACTGATCTCTTTTTCCGTCGAATCGCGGCCGCCTATCCTGAACCTTTCCGTATAGCTGCTTATATGCGGCGATATGGTAACACCGGTTCTTAAACCCGCTTCAAGAAGGAGCCTCTCCAGATATACGGATGTGGAGCCCTTGCCGTTTGTACCCCCGATAAGGACATGCCGGTAGTATTTTTCAGGATGCCCCAGAATGTCCAGGGCTTTCCTGACCCTCTCCAGACCGGGAATCCACCGGTTCTGGTCAATATTTTTTAAAGCCATTTGAGGATATAAGAGAGAGTTTGCGGTATATCACGCCTGTGAACGACCGCATCGATAAACCCGTTTGACAGCATGCGGGATGCCGTCTGGAAATCCACGGGAAGTTCGGCATGAGTGGTATTCTCGATTACTCTCGGCCCTGCAAAGCCGATTCTTGCTCCCTGTTCTGCAATGATGAAATCCGCCTGAGACGAAAAGCTTGCAGTAACCCCGCCATAACATGGGTCTGTGTAAACGGTTATCATAGGTGCAGTTGATATGTTTTTCCTGTAGACGGTTCTTACCATCTGCATCAGACCCCATATTCCTTCCTGAACCCTTACCCCGCCTGAGGCGCAGAATATGATTGCAGGAGTCTTCTCCATAGATGAATAATCGAGCATTGACATCACGGATTGCCCCAGAGACGTTCCCATAGTGCCTCCCATGAAACTGAAATCCATCACACCGATTATGCAAGGTTCACCCTTGATGGTTGCATTGTAGCATTTGAAACCTTCTTCTCCTGTAGAAACACCTTTGCCAGATAAAGAAGTCTCAATTTCAGCAAAACCGCCTTTGCCGCATGTAATCGTCATTCGTTCCTGAGGGCCGACCCTGAAATGAAAGTCACAGTGCGGACAGATGCTTAGATTTTCTTTGAGCTTTTCGGTTATGCTTATTTCTTTACAGGCCGGGCATTCAGTCCATCTTCCGTCCTTTTTTGCGATATCCAGAATTTCCGTCAAAGGTTGAATACCTCCCCTCCCCTTATATATCCCATTCCTTCAGGTATATCCCTTACCACTTCTCTAAAATAACGCGGTTTGATATGGTATGCAATAACCTTTGAGAAACTCAAACGGTCTAATTCCCTGCTGATGATTGCAGGTGTCATATGCCCTGTAAGCCTTGCTACTTCATGCATCTTGTCAGGAAATGACGTTTCCACGAAAAACAGTTTAAGCTTTGCCGAGAGGGAAGCGGCCAGATTGAACAGCCCCGGCGTGTATGAGGTGTCCCCACTGAATATGACATGCTTATCGCCTTCAGAAATCACCAGTGATTTCGACCCGCTTATATGCTCCGCTCTTATTCCTTTTGCGCACAACCCGTTAAGACTGAAAGTCTCTTTAGGCAGCGTATGAATCCTGCATACAGACCCGTCAAATTCAAGCTGTTTCAACTTCGGCCACAGTATGCCGTTAAACAGGTGTTTTTTTATTGCACTCAATGTAACGCTGCTTCCCCATATGTCTAAACTCTTGCCTTTGTCGAAACATACAACGTCAAGGATGAATGGGAGCTCCTTTATATGGTCAATATGGGAATGGGTCAAAAAGATATGCCTGATACTCGAAAGCCTTTTAGGCTCAAGCACTGAGGCCGCCGAGCCTGCGTCTATAAGCACTTCCCCGTTAATTAATATGCTTGTTGTATTGAAACCTTTTGCTGCCGCTCCACTGCATCCTAATATTTCTATCTTCATAACCTTCCCGTTTATCGTTTAGAAATACTCTTCGGCTTTTTTCAGAATAAACTGAAACATTTCAGGAAAAATATCCCCAAATGTCATTGACTGAACCCACCTTATCAATTAGACATTAATTCACTTTTTAAAACCATTTATGAGGTTATCATGGCTTATACTGTAGCGGAAAAGATCATTAATGCTCACAAGGTCGATGAAACACCGGATGAAATAGGGTTAAAGATGGATCAGACGCTTACCCAGGATGCAACGGGCACGATGGCTTATCTGGAGTTCGAGGCCATAGGGATCGAAGCAGTCAGGACCGAGCTTTCGGTCAGCTATGTCGACCATAATACGCTTCAGACCGGTTTCGAAAACGCGGATGACCACCGTTTTCTGCAGGACATCGCGGCAAAATACGGCATTTATTTTTCAAGGCCCGGAAACGGCATATGCCACCAGGTGCATCTGGAGCGCTTCGGAATCCCCGGCAAAACCCTGCTCGGCTCTGACAGCCACACCCCGACCGGAGGAGGCATCGGCATGCTGGCGATAGGCGCCGGAGGTCTTGACGTAGCTGCAGCAATGGCTGGAATGCCGTTTTATATCCCGAAGCCGAAAATCCTTGGAATAAAACTCTCAGGAAATCTTTCGCCCTGGGTCAGCGCCAAGGACATCATACTTGAGGTGCTGAGAAGACTCACAGTGAAAGGCGGCGTCGGCAGGATCATCGAATATACCGGAGAGGGCGTAAAAAGCCTTAGCGTCCCGGAACGCGCCACAATCACAAACATGGGTGCCGAGCTCGGCGCAACATCTTCAATATTTCCGAGCGACGAGACTACCAGGGCCTTTCTTGCCGCACAGAAGAGGGGTGAGAAATGGATCGAACTGAAGGCAGATAAAAACGCTTCATATGACGAAGTCATTGAGATCGATCTGAGCAGTTTGGAACCTCTGGCGGCATGCCCGCATAGTCCTGACAGGGTTGAAAAAATATCCGTACTGAGAGGCAAAAAGGTCGATCAGGCCCTCATAGGCTCATGCACGAACTCATCTCTCAAAGACATGCTCACCGTGGCGGCTGCCCTGAAGGGAAAGACCGTCCATCCAGATGTAAGTCTGGGCATCGCTCCCGGATCAAAGCAGGTTCTCTCAATGCTGGCAGAAACCGGTGCGCTCAAAGACATGATAGCAGCAGGGGCAAGGATACTGGAAAGCGCATGCGGCCCGTGCATCGGTATGGGCCAGTCACCGAGGTCGAAAGGGGTATCATTAAGGACTTTCAACCGGAACTTCAAGGGACGATCCGGGACGGAGGACGCCGAAGTCTACCTGGTATCCCCTGAAGCAGCGGCAGCTTCAGCGATCACAGGGGTTTTTACAGACCCGCGAGAACTCGGGGTTTATCCGGAAATAAGAATTCCTGCCGCTTTTTCAGTTGACGATTCCATGATCATACCCCCACCGGCCGAGAGAAATATCGAAATCACGAGGGGACCGAACATAAAGCCTTTCCCCAAAAGAGGAGCAATGGAAGATTCTGTCGAATTAAGTGTCCTGCTCAAGCTTGAAGACAATATAACGACGGACGACATAATGCCGGCAGGCTCGAAAATATTGCCTTTGAGGTCCAATATTGAAAAGATATCGAAATACGTCTTTTCCGGAATTGACAGCAATTTTTCAGAAAGGGCGATTGCTGCAGGCGCAGGCTGTGTGCTGGCAAGAAACAATTACGGCCAGGGATCATCGCGGGAACATGCGGCAATCGCACCCATGTATCTGGGAATAAAGGCTGTCCTTGCCGTAACCTTTGCCAGGATACACCGGGCTAATCTGATCAATTTCGGAATCCTGCCTGTTACAATCGATGAGAGTTCCTATGAGGCCATCAGGAGCGGGGATAAAATTCTGATATCCGGCATTCTCGGGGCACTTGAGGGGACCTGCAAGATAAAGATTGAGAATATCTCATCAGGAAACATTATTGCAGGTAAGCTTACGGTCTCGGAAAGGGAAGCGGCTTTGCTGAAGAAAGGCGGCCTCCTCAATTATATCAAATCCATGGCAGGTGATTAAGTATGACAGAAATAAGGACAAGATTCGCCCCTTCACCGACCGGCCACCTCCATATAGGCGGTGCAAGAACAGCCCTTTTCGCATGGCTTTACGCAAGACATACGGGTGGAAAATTCATTCTGAGGATTGAAGATACCGATGCAGTGCGTTCAACCGATGAATATACAGAGAAGATTCTTCAGGCAATGGAATGGCTCAACCTTGACTGGGATGAAGGCCCTTTCTTCCAGTCAAAAAGGCTCGATATCTACAGGGAATATGTGGAAAAGCTTATTGAGAATGACCGCGCGTTCTGGTGCGAATGCACGCCTGAAGACCTGGAACGGAAACGTGAGGAAGCCCTGAGAACCGGTGGAAAACCGAAATACGACGGGACATGCAGGGACAAGAAGCTGGGCCCCGGACCCGGACGTGTTGTCAGATTTGCCTCACCCAAAACCGGGACAACTTCTTTTGAAGATGTGATTAAGGGCACAATCAGCATTGACAACTCCGAACTGGATGATCTCATCATACTAAGGTCTGACAACATGCCCACCTATAATTTCACAGTCGTGATAGACGATGCGACCATGAATATAAATTATGTCATCAGAGGTGATGATCATGTAAACAATACACCTCGTCAGATCGCGTTGTATGATGCGCTCGGTTTTTCTCATCCCGTTTTTGCGCATGTCCCCATGATACTCGGCTCCGACAAGACAAGACTTTCGAAGCGCCACGGTGCGACATCGGTAATGGCCTACAAAGAGATGGGTTATCTCCCCGAGGCCCTGGTAAATTATCTGGTCAGGCTCTCATGGGCACACGGCGATCAGGAGATATTTACAATGAATGAGCTCATTGAGCTCTTTGATATTAAAGACGTTGGAAGAAGCGCCGCAGTATTCAATCCTGAAAAGCTCCTGTGGCTCAACCACCATTATATAAAAACCGGGGATATAAAAAGGCTGGCAGAACTTCTCAGGCCTTTTGCAGAAGGGGCCGGATTTAATCCGGGGAATGATGACTACCTTGAACATGTTGTTGAAGACGTAAGGGAGAGAACGCATACCTTGAAAGACATGCTCGATTTCGGCGATTTCTATTTTAAGGACATTGATGAATCGCCCGAACTAAAAGATAAACTCCTTACCGCGGATATGATCCCTGTTTTCAGAGAATTGATTTCAGGTCTTGAGCCTGTCGACCTTGCAGACAGAAAAGCGACAGAGGGTGTTTTTGCATATGTCCTTGAAAAATGCGGCATTAAATTTAAGCAGCTCGCCCAGCCCATAAGAGTCGCATTGACCGGAAAGACCGCATCGCCCGGATTATTCGAGATCATATCCACACTCGGACCCAGGGTTATTCCGCGTTTGAAAGATGCCCTTTATTTCATGGAATCGCGCGCCGGCCGATGATAAAGGTCATACCGTTTGAATCACGCTATTTCAGCCTTCTAAGCTATATACTGGCTGATTATGATGCAGGTGAATGCATCATAGTCGATCCTGCAAGGGAGATTTCTTCAACTATCGAAAGCTCACTTAAAATCAAATCGGTAATCAACACGCATATACATTTTGACCATACACTGGGAAATCCATTTCTTGGCAGATTGAGCCCCATAAAAGCGCACAAACTTGAAAACAAACCTCTATATCGTCTGACTAATACACTGATATCATCAGTAATGGCCGGTAAAAAGGCGCCAAAAACAAGTTTTTCACTTAATGATGGCGATAAGGTCTCTCTGGGCGAAACAATGATACGCATACTGCACACACCGGGCCACTCACCGGGTTCCATCTGCCTTTACTTAGATGGCAACCTTATCTCAGGAGATACAATGTTCACAGGGGGAATAGGCAGGACAGACATCCCTCACGGCAGCAGCATGTCCATAAAAAAAAGCCTTTCAATGCTTCTCGATCTGCCTGATGACACACTTATCTGGCCGGGTCATGTATATGGGTCCAGATATCCTGTAACGTTGAAGGAAAACAGACGGGCAGTCGTCTGGTCTGTAAATTCTTTATGAATATCGGCTAATCAAGGGGATTCGGTTTCTTTTTAACAACCGACGGATCTTTCAGCGCCTTATCCAGTTCCATGAAGAGATCCTGCTTTGCCGGGCCTTTTTTCATCATCCCTTCTATCTGGCTAAGTTTAGCCTCTTTTTCAGCTTTGACGCGCATCACCTCTTCCATCATTGCAGGCGTTTTAACTTCCCTGGGAATGTTTTCAATCAGAAGATGATCGATTATAAAAAATCTCTCTTCGGTTCCACTTATCGCAGTCCTGATAATTCCGGCATCGTCAAGCCTTCTTGAAATTCTAGCGGCTTCTTCCTGGGAAAGATTCAGAATATCAGCAATCTCTTTTAATGAAGGAGATCTTCCCTTGTCATGCTCTAAAATCCTGATTGCGGCGACAAACAGATGTGCCTGTCCATACATTCCCTGATCGTTCATTGAACAAATATATATTTAAAACCATTTAATCTTGCAATAATTATTCAAGAATGGCACATTCAAAACCGATATAGTATCAAAGTACAAAACCTGTGAAATAAAGGAGGGTACGACTTGAAGAAGGTTATTCCTCTAATTATCGGCTTTTCTTTCATGCTGGCATTCAGTGCGGCGTGGGCGGATGATTCTGAAGTAGTCCATACGGTCAAGAAAGGCGACACTCTTTGGGATATTTCCAACAAATACCTGAAGACACCCTGGAAATGGCCGCTCGTCTGGGCTGAAAATGACAAGATAACAAATCCGCATCTCATTTACCCAGGGGATAAGATTGTCATCTTCAGTCAGAATGGCGTTACATCCATAAAAGTTATTCCTTATGACAAGACGTCAGGAGAAAGGATCTTCTCGCTTGATGATTTTGCCAAAATCAAAGGAAAGTCCATTGTTATATCACCTGAATATTCAACGCTTATCTATTCTGATGCACCTTTGAAATTGAAGGGAAGTGTTCTAAAAAAGGTTGAAAACGGCGATTTATCCACAACAGATGACCAGATACTGGTTAAAGGTTTTCCTGACGCAAAACCCGGAAAAGTCCTGGTAGTGAAATCTTTGCAGAACGACGTCAAGGTGGATGATGAAGTCTATGGCTATCTTTATAGAATAGTTGCCCTGGTAAAGGTGGACACCGTTGAAAAGGATATAGCTATCTGCACAGTTACCTATTCCTATCAGGAGATTAACCAAAACGATCTTGTCGATGATGACATTACCGGAGTAAAGCCTGTTACGCTCAACCTCTCAGAAAACAAAGACTTCGGAGAATCAGTAATCATTGACGTGTGGCACTATGCATCAGGCGGTGGAAACGGAGATATAGTATTTATTGACCAGGGCTCAACCGATGGTCTTAAAACTGGTGATGTACTGAATATTTATAGAGACGTCCCTGTTAAGGATGGAAAAATCACCAAAGATATAAATGCATATGCAGGTACGGCTGTCGTTATCCAGGCAAATAAGAAAAGCGCCATGATACTCATAACATATTCTTTAACATATATCGAAGAAGGATTTGTAGTATCGGGGAAATAGGCAAATAATAGTGAAGAAAGGGGGATGCCCCTAATAAGGCATCCCCCAATTGGATATAATCGAATCTATTCCTCTCGTATCTGTTCTTGTGAATGCTATTCCCATACCATTTTCCGATCTCCTTACAACTCGGCCCTGAGCCCAAACTATCCGGCCCATGTTATCTACATCGATACTTGCAAGAATATAAATCCCGACGTCCTGTGGAGTTTCCGTTTGAATGAACATCCCTTCCTTGCTTATATTGTTAACCTTCCCCCTGTTGTATTTCATTGAATCTCCCATGTATATGACTTTCAGATTCACGCTGGTACGAGCATTTTTCCTTCTCTCGTCCATGAAAGATCACCTCCCGTCTTAAACTTGAAACCCTGATATATTTTATCGGCAAATGAAATTAAAAACTATATTATATTTAAGCATTACAACACTGTAAAATGTTCAATAAGACATAACCTTTTACAAAGCATTTTATGGCATTAAAAAAAACTTTATGGCCCAGGAAAAAACAATACAGCTGACTGCGGATCTGATGGTATAACATATAAAAATTTCACCATCAGGTGAGTATTGCATTCAGACCGCAGCAGCAAAAAAACTGAAATAAATATGCAATTATGTATTAATTAGCAACAGACATGCCAAATGTAATAATCAGGACAAATATTGTTTAAGCTATTGATAATGAGGGCTGATATATTTCACATAAAACGTAATTATTTATTCTGACATGTTAGATATCATCAACTAATGGAATTCCTGTGCTACTGAAGGAAAATATTTCCCTATTAATATCCCTGAGGATTCATTATCTGCCAGCGCCATGAATCTTCACACATCTGGCCAAGCCCATGTTCGGCCTTCCATCCAAGCTCCCTGAACGCCTTTGAAGGATCTGCGTAGCATATTGCTATATCACCGGGTCTTCTCCCTGTGAATTTATATGATATTCTTTTGCCACACGCCTTTTCAAATGCCTTCACCATATCAAGAACACTGTAACCCTGCCCTGTTCCGAGATTGTATATAGTTACTCCCGGCTTTTCTTTTAATTTCCCGATTGCTTTTATATGACCGATTGCAAGATCGACAACATGAATATAATCGCGTACGCCCGTGCCGTCATGGGTCGGATAGTCATTTCCAAAAACGCATAACTCCTTTAATTTTCCAACAGCAACCTGCGAAATGAAAGGCATGAGGTTGTTTGGAATGCCATTAGGATCTTCCCCTATTCTTCCGCTCTTGTCGGCCCCTACGGGATTGAAATACCTCAGCAGGATTATGTTCCATGAATTATCGGAGACATGAAGATCCTTCATTATCTCCTCTATCATATACTTTGTTCTCCCATATGGATTGGCGGGACCGAGCTTATCTGTTTCAGCAATAGGAATCCTCTCCGGATCTCCATAAACAGTCGCCGAGGAGCTGAAGACAATATTCTTAACATTCGCACCTTTCATCGCTTCAAGGAGCATGAGCGTCCCCGTAATATTGTTGTGATAATAATGAAGCGGGATTGAAACAGATTCGCCGACCGCCTTAAGACCTGCGAAGTGTATGACCGCATCAATCTCATATTTTGAAAATATCGGCCTCAGGGCATCTATATCAAGCAGGTCCGCTTTATAAAAATCGACAGATTTTCCTGCAAGTTCGCTTACCCGTTTTAATGACTCTTCCTTGCTGTTTGAAAGGTTGTCAATGACAACGACTTCAAACCCGGCCTTTAACAGTTCAAGTACAGTATGACTTCCTATATACCCTGCTCCACCTGTGACTAGAATCCTCATATATCCCTCCGTTTTCTAATCGAGTGATTAAAGTCTAAATCGGTAGATCGGGAAAAAAAGAAAAGAGTTCTTTATAAAAAAGAGGCTTCCGTTCTCATCCCGCGGAAGCCTCTGTCATTAACGCAAATCAGTTTTTATATAAGAGAAGAGGCAATGAAACACATGCTGCTGCTTCCTTCACTGCCAGAATCAGAACCGGCTTCGCTTTCAGCCTGCTGATTGCCGCCGTCTTCATTCTCATTGGCATAAATTATGGCCTGAGCCACTTCAACAGGCATCTTGAAGTACATTTCAACATCCCTGTCATTTTCAGTGCCTTCTTTTAAAGCATCTCCATCGTCTTCGAAGTATGGCACTTTGTTCTTATCGACATTCTTAAGTCTGCGCATTTCGCTTCTGATCATACCGAGGCCGTTTCCCATATCAAATACGGATATATTCCTCCACTCGTGGGGAAACTCTATAATTGCGCTGGTATTGATATCCCAGTAGCCTGTTCCGTCCTCGTTATATTCGGCCCTTATTTTATTTACATGTGTATGGCCGTTCACATAGGCAATGAGGTTATTTTTAGCCATAAGCGCCTTCTTGAACTCGACGCCGGTAACATAATATTTGCTATTGTTCCTGATCAGCGGCCAGAACCAGTGAGGTCCGTGATGTGCGAATATAATGCAGAGCTTGTCCTTGTTTGCATCGATATCATTAAGGGCCCAGTTCGCCTGCTCGATGGAAAGGAACCCCAGTGAAAGATTTTCAATCGGCCTGTCGTTGCCGTTCTTCTCATAGGAAAATTCGCAGGTGTTCAAGGCGATGCAATGAACAAAAGGTGCGGGATCGAATGTATATGCGCCTTTTACTTTACCTGTATCGCCGTTTTCCTCATCCATCTTGTATCCAAAATGCCTGCTGCTTTTGGAATTAATAAAAATATCTATCATGTCCTTGAGATAATTCATCTCTTCAATATCTATCCCATATACGATTTCTTTCACCAGCAAACCGATAATGCCCTCGGTATTGAATGAACCCATATATTCGACATCATGATTTCCAGTCGTCGCATAGAAATCGGTTTGAAGACCTTCAAGCAGGAAACCGTCTTCGACATTCTCCCCGGCAGCTTTCCTGGGAACATATGTAGCAGGTTCATCGATATTGTTATCTCCGTGATTTTTAAAGGGTGATACTATATCGCCTCCGTCTATCAGGTCTGCAAATAATTGATATTCAGGCGTTATTGAGGTATCTGAAAAGTCGCCTGTAGCTATCATGAAATCAAGTGTTTTAATAGCGTTAGCTGCATTGATATCTTCGATTACATATTCCCAGAGCAGTGCCGAATAAGGACCGATAGGCCTGTCTGCCGAGGATATCGATCTGAGCAATTTACCCAGATCTGTCTGATCCTTATTGTCTATCTTCAGTTCTTCAGCCCTTAAGGGATTGCCCTCATCGACTATATGAATGTCAGTCGTCTGGGCAAAGTTGAGAAGCTCGGCCTTTACTCCGGTAGCTGCGGTAGAATCCGGAGAGACTGTGCAGCCTTTATCCTTGCACAGATATCGCTGAGGCAAAGCCGCATCGAGGATTGCCGCAGGCAACAGGCATAAAGATGTTAAAAACAAACTCGCTGCAAGAAAGCGTTTCGACATGCCTGAGAAATTAAAGAACATAACCATCCTCCTTCATTGATAAAATAATCATATGACAACCGATACCCCCGCCTGAGACCGCTAAATGATTTTCAGTATTTCCGGCGCATGCTGTTCATATGTCTTTTTAAAATCCCTTGACAACCCTTCTGTTTTTTAGAAGTTCACTGAAGTCCATAGTATGCCTCCCTAAAACCTTTTTCTCTCAAAAGAGCTCTGCCGGTAAATTTTTATCAGGGCTAATCCACCTTTACAAGCGACCCGGCGGCCATCAATATAAATGCGATTACTACCAGCGCCTGGAAGACAGGCTTGCCGAAGAAGCCGAGCTGCCACTCCGGCTCTTTCACTTCACCCTGTTTTTTAACGATATTATAAAGCGGGACCATCATTATTACTATGAGGATGGCTATCGTTCCTCCCGCAATCTGCATGAATCCAAGGAAATCGGTGGCTCTGGATATTACAATGATAAATGAGGGCAGTGTCGCAACAAGCCAGGAAAGCCTCTGTCCCCAGCCAAGCCTTTCCTGAACAACCACTGCCAGGGCAAAAGAGACAGACCAGTATGTGGTGAGCATTGCAAGGAGAACGAAAAGTGAGCTGAAATATTTTATCCAGCCGCCAACAGAATTTGCCAGACCGTTCATGGCGAATCTGGTTACCGTGTCAGAAGCGCCGATACAGATCATGACAATGGTAAAGATGATGATGCAGTTCAATGCCATACCGAAGGCTACGGCCTTCGGTATGAGCTTCTTGTTCCATGAAAGCCCTTTTACAACCTGGGGAACAGAGAAAAGGGCGAAAAAGCTGAACATCATCATGCCGAAAAGGGCCATCTGGTATTTGAACGCCCCCACAACCTCAGGCTTGAATGCAAGACCATGCCTGATGGTAGCAGTCAGAAGGATTATTACGAATATAAATATCGCCGCCACACCGTACTTTTCGCTGATGCCTATTGCTTTAAGGCCGAAGAACACAACACCCGCCGCAATGAGATAAACAATGCAGTGGGCTGCCCATAGAGGAATGGCAGGGAAAAGGTTATTGATGTTCTCTCCGCCTCCCGCGATAAACGCAGACAGGCTCGCTATGAATGACAGGACTATTACGGCAAATAAAAACCACAGTATATACTTTGTCACTGTTCCCTTAAGCATGTACTTGCTGAACATCTCGATTATCTGTTCATTATGGCCGTCCCTCAGCATAATTTCTGCGGTCATCAGATGAAATATCAGGCTGATGCCGAAGGCCAGGAACAATATGATGATGGTGGGAA
This sequence comes from uncultured Bacteriovoracaceae bacterium, assembly GCA_964400685.1. GTDB lineage: Bacteria > Desulfobacterota > Desulfomonilia > UBA1062 > UBA1062 > DATCTV01. Next base: position 18,824 of record CAYNVT010000072.1, read on the forward strand.
TAATACCGGAAAGTGAGGCCAGGTATGGTGCAGCCATAACTCCTCCGCCTATGCCATATCCTGTTACAATTGAAGAGGCTTCCAGAAAAGTCAGGTTTCTATTCTCCATAACATCATCCTTTCAAAATAAATTATTGAATATACAGCCCGAAATATTTTCTTAATCAAGATCAGAAAATCCAAGCATCGCCTTCTTAATATTAAGAATATAACCAGGTGCAACGCAACGACAATATAAAAATATTACAGATTATTAAAAAAGCGCCTTAAAAGGCGCTCTTTCTTCAGTACCTGTAATGATCGGGCTTGAAAGGGCCCTCGGGTTTAACCCCTATATAATCCGCCTGTTTCTTTGTCAGCTTTGTAAGCTTCACCCCGAGCTTATCCAGGTGGAGTCTTGCAACCTCTTCGTCAAGCGCTTTGGGCAGCGTGATGACATCAATCTTATGCCTGTTCGACCAGAGTTCGATCTGGGCAAGCGTCTGGTTTGTGAACGAGTTAGACATCACAAATGATGGATGGCCTGTAGCACACCCAAGGTTCACCAGCCTTCCCTCTGCGAGAAGGTAGATCGAATGCCCGTCAGGGAATATGTATTTGTCCACCTGCGGTTTTATGTTCAGCCTTTTAACACCTTTTTTTGTGCTCAGTCTGTCTACCTGTATCTCATTGTCGAAATGGCCGATGTTGCACACAATAGACTGATCCAGCATCTTTTCCATATGCTCAAACGTAATCACTTCGCAGTTGCCGGTTGCTGTTACAAAAACATTTGCCTCTTTCAGTGCGTCTTCAACGGTTGTCACCTCGAATCCTTCCATAGCTGCCTGAAGCGCGCATATAGGATCAACCTCGGTAACAAGCACCCTGGCGCCGAAACCGCGCATGGATTTGGCACAGCCTTTCCCGACATCACCGTACCCGCAAACACACACGACCTTGCCCGCAATCATGACATCGGTTGCCCTTTTGATGCCGTCTGCAAGAGATTCCCTGCAGCCGTAGAGATTGTCGAATTTGGATTTTGTAACAGAATCATTTACGTTGATGGCAGGAAACAGCAGCTCTCCCCTTTCCTTCATCTGATAGAGCCTGTGCACGCCTGTCGTGGTCTCCTCTGAAACACCCCTTATATCCTTGACCATCCTGTGCCAGAATGTCTTATCTTTCTTCAGCTGGCGCTTGAGAATAGCATTTATGATTTGAAGCTCCTTATTCTCAGTAGGCTCATCAAGAATTTTCGGATTTTTCTCGGCATAATATCCCCTGTGGACCATAAGCGTTGCATCGCCGCCGTCGTCAACAATCAGATTGGGCCCTGTTCCTTTGGGAAAGCTGAGGGCCTGAAGCGTACACTCCCAGTATTCCTCAAGCGTTTCACCTTTCCATGCAAAGACAGGTGTGCCAGTTGAAGCAATACCCGCAGCTGCATGATCCTGAGTCGAAAATATGTTGCATGAGGCCCAGCGAACATCTGCTCCCAGATATTTCAGCGTTTCAATAAGGATCGCCGTCTGGATCGTCATATGAAGGCTGCCTGTAATCCGCGCCCCTTTAAGCGGCTTTTTCTTCGCATACTTTTTCCTG
>CAYNVT010000073.1:0-20115 GCA_964400685.1 uncultured Bacteriovoracaceae bacterium
GAAAGTACGAATTCATGCAGTGTCGGGGTGTCATACGGCAGATCGAATATCCCTGAAAGCTTCTTTTTAAGATAGTTCGCGTTGAGTGCGGCTGTCCTTGAGGCCTCGCCTATGCCGCCAGGGCCTATGCTCACAATATAGACAAGCGCCTTTATCAGCACACTTACATTACCCAGAAACGAATGCACCCTTCCGATGGAATCGGGTGAATCATAACTCAGGACAAATGGCTTGTGCGGTTCATGCACGATTCTGGGCACTGGAAGATATTTCTCCAGTTCATCGCTTACAAGCACTGGCCCTGCACCGGGACCACCTCCTCCATGTGGCGTTGAAAATGTTTTGTGGAGGTTTACATGCATGCAGTCCACACCCATGTCTCCGGGCCTGGCTATACCCATTATGGCGTTTAAATTAGCGCCGTCCATATAAAGATACGAGCCGTTGGCATGGAGCATATCCGCTATTTCCCTTATCTCCTGCTCGAATATGCCGAGAGTGTTCGGGTTTGTTATCATAAGCGCAGCGACTTCGGGGGTCAGATGATCCTTGACGGTCTTCGCTTCAAGGTATCCTTTGGGTCCGGAAGGGATGTTTTTTATCTCAAAACCGGCAATGGCACATGATGCCGGGTTTGTTCCATGCGCCGTATCGGGGATGAGAACCAGAGATCTCTTTTCTCCTTTTGAAACAATAGCTTTCTTGATAATGAGCATCCCGGTCAGCTCGCCGTGTGCCCCGGCCGCAGGCCATAGGCTGCAGCCTTCCATTCCGCATATATCTGTAAGATAGCGCTTGAGCGCAGCAAGGGCCCTGAGCACATTGCTCATGGCAAACTTGTCGGCAGGGTGCTTCTCTGCAATGTTTTGTGCAATTGCCTCGGATATCTTGGGATTGTATTTCATCGTGCAGGACCCTAGCGGATACATGCCCTGGTCGACCCCGAAATTCCTGCGAGAGAGCCTTGTAAAATGCCTCACAGCCTCGACCTCGGAGACATCCGGTATTTCCGGCGGTTCGGATGCAATAAGACCTGCCAGGTCATCCGGCAACCCATTACCAAAAGGCTGTGGTACAGTCCGTTTGTTTTTTCCACGGGCGCTTATAACCTTGAGTACCGGCTCCGATATTTCCGGAAAAGTGCTTACAGATTTTCGATCAGGCATCGCATTTCCTCTTTTGAATTTGCTTCGGTCACTGTTACAAGAACCGCTTCGGTCATCTCGGGATAACAGTTTTGTATCTGTATGCCGGGTGCTATTTCCGCACTCTCAAGTTCAAGTATCTTTTCTGCGCTCATCCTTATTACAAATTCGTTGAAAAACGGTGCGCTGAACAAAGTGGCATAGCCTTTACTCGAAAAGATATCCGCCAGGAGCCTTGCCCCCCTTGCGCTCTGCACGGCTACAGTCCTTAGTCCGGCAGGCCCCATGGCTGCCAGATATATGGCTGCCCGCGTCGCACACAATGCCTGATTGCTGCAGATGTTGGACGTGGCCTTTTCCCTTCGGATATGCTGCTCCCTGGTTGAAAGGGTGAGACAGAAAGCGGGGGTTCCCGCAGCATCCTGCGTAAGTCCCACTATCCTTCCGGGCATGCGCCGGACATTGTCCTTTCTTACACACATGAATCCCAGCATAGGCCCGCCACCGCTTGTCGGGTTGCCGAAGGACTGGGCATCCCCCGTTACCACATCACAGCCCCAGATGCCCGGCTTTTTCAATAAACCAAGAGAGACGGCGTCCCCTGTCACAATACCCCAGAAAGCGGTATCTTTTGCAGCCAATGCAACCTTTTCCATCGGTTCTATTACTCCGAAATAATTCGGATTCTGTATGAAGAACGCCGAATCGCTTCCCGACATATCTTTTAGCGCCTGAAGGTCAATCTGCCCGGATTCGATATCAAAAGGCACCTCATCTATATTTATGTCGAAGTTTGCCATGTATGTTTTAAGCACCGCACGGTATGAAGGGTTTACAGTCCTTGCAATAAGAATGCGTTTAATCTCTTTTGCCCTGATGGCCATCATTACTGCCTCGGCAAGCGCAGTTGCGCCGTCGTACATGGATGCGTTGGCCACATCCATGCCCGTGAGGGAGGCCATCATGCTCTGGTATTCGAAAATTGTCTGGAGCGTCCCCTGGCTTATCTCAGGCTGATAGGGCGTATAGGCGGTATATATTTCCTGCCGCGAGGCTATCATATCAACGACTGCTGGTATATGATGCCGGTATATGCCTCCTCCTGCAAACATAGCCTTTGCGAAATTTCCCTGCGGAATCCGCTTTATCGTTTCCTCATCCAGAGGTCCTGGTATTTTCAGCCTTTGTTTAAGACGCAATTCAGCTGGTATCGTAGAAAAAAGCTCTTCCTCATTGCTGATTCCGATAGTTTTGAGTATCAGATCCCTTTCTTCATTGCTGTGCGGTATGAATGACATTATTTCGCCTCTGATTTCACATATTCCCCGTATGCATCCGCATCCATAAGGGTACCGGCCTCCCCAGGATCATCCATTAAGATTACGGCCATCCATGCCGCCCCGTAGCAGTCCTGGTTAATAAGCTCGGGCGTATCGGGTAGTGTTGTGTTTATCTCGACTATCTCACCTGTTACCGGCGCATAGATATCAGACACTGCCTTTACCGATTCGATGGTGCCTATCGTATCGCCTGATTTAAGCTTAGTGCCGACGGCTTTGACCTCGACAAAAACAATGTCCCCAAGCTCTTTCTGCGCATAGTCCGTTATACCTACCCTCAACCTGCCGTCTTCGATTTTTCCCCATTCATGGTCCTTTGAGTACCTGAGATCACCCGGAATATTCATATCCTTCCCCCTGCCAGTAATTATTTTGTCAGATTCGTTTTTACAAAAGGCGGCTTTTTGACCCTTGCTGCCAGTTTTTTGTCCCTGATAACGACATATGCAGCATCTCCGTAATTAATGGATGCATCCATATACGCAAGCGCTATGCCGGTATCCAGAACGGGCGAAATGCTGCCCGAAGTAATGCTGCCTGTGACGCCTTCCGCCCCGCATACATAGCCCTGCCTCGGGATTCCTTTATCTTCCATGACCAGCCCCACCAGCCTTTTCTTTAAACCCGAAGCCAGCTGTTTTTCAAGAACCGTCCTGCCTATGAACGCTGGCTTATTCATATCAACGGCAAATTTGAGACCTGCTTCCAGTGGCGTGGTTGTTTCATCTAGGTCGTTTCCGTGAAGAGGATACCCCATTTCAAGCCTCAGCGTATCCCTTGCCCCGAGCCCGCAGGGCACTGCGCCTTTATCAGCAAGTGCCGCCCACAGAGCTGGCGAATAGTTTGCATCCATGAATATCTCGACACCGTCCGAGCCCGTATATCCTGTACGCGAGATAATGAGTCTGCCGAAGGAAGTATCGGCAGTCAGGAAATAAAACCTTTTAAGCCCGTCATAGTCAAACTTTATAACCTTACCTAACACTTCGCCTGCAAGCGGGCCCTGAAGGGCGATCATTGCCGTAACCGGGCTTTTATCAACAATTTCCACACCCTCTTCCTTGTGCGCCTGTAGCCATGCAAAATCTTTATCGATATTCGATGAATTAACGCAGAGCATGTATTCCTCTTCGGGCTTTATGCAGTACACTATTATGTCATCTATTATCCCGGCTTCTTCATTGAGGAAAAAGGTATATTTAACCTTGCCCGCTTCCAGAACCGCAACATCAACCGTAACAATCCTGTTGAGGAATCCGGCACAGCGCGGACCGCTGACCCATATCTCTCCCATGTGGCTTGCATCGAAAATGCCTGCACCGCCCCGGGTTGCCATATGTTCTTCCTTGATGCTCGAATACCATACCGGCATATCCCATCCATGGAAATCTATGACCCGCGCACCCATTTTCACATGACTGTCATAAAGTGGTGTCCTCATTATCTGGACTCCTCATGCGTATAAGCCGCTGTCACTGTATTTTCCAGCAGCATCGCAACAGTCATAAGGCCGACCCCTCCGGGAACAGGGGTTATAAGGCTGGCCTTCTTGGCGGCCTCTGCAAATTCCACATCACCCTTGAGGCCTGCATCCGTACGGTTCATTCCTACATCAATCACCACGGCGCCCTCTTTAATCCACGATCCCTTGATCATTTCCGCCCTGCCGATTGCGGCCACCAGCACATCGGCGGCACCAACTTTTTTGTCAAGGTCTCTCGTCCTTGAGTGGCAGATGGTAACGGTCGCATGCTCGGCCATGAGCAGGAGCGCCTGCGGTTTTCCCACCATGTTGCTGCGTCCTACGACCACGGCGTCCTTTCCCTTGAGCTCAACCCCGCACTCTTTCAGCATGTACATGACGCCTGCGGGCGTGCACGAAACGAGCGCCGGATCGCCTGTCAGGAGCCTGCCCTGATTATACGGATGAAGGCCGTCGACATCTTTTGCCGGGTCGATTGTAAGGAGAATCTCCTGAGAATTGAATCCTTGAGGCAGGGGAAGCTGAACGAGGAGCCCGTCAACCTCTCTGTCTTCATTGAGCTTCTTGACGAGACCCAGTATCTCCTGCTGCGAAGTCCTTTCTTCAAGGGTATATGAAAATGACCGGATGCCCGCTTTTTCACAGGCAAGCTTCTTGTTCCTGACATAGATCGCGGAGGCAGGATCGTTTCCTACAAGGACTACGGCAAGCCCTGGCTGCCTGTCATATTTCGCGGTAAATTGAGCCGCCTTTAAGGCTACTTCCGCTCTTTTTTTCTCTGACAATTCCTTCCCGTTGATTATATTGGACAAAACAAAACCTCCCCTTAAAAATTATTTGTAGACCAGCTTTACGTTTACAGGTCGGGCGCTCAGCGCGCTGGAAAGAGGCAGTATCAGCTCCCTGTCAACGCCTATCCAGCTGTAGTCGGGCTTGACCATTCTGAGCTTGCCGTCGGCGGGTGGAACACCCCATTCGGTATGCTTGTACGTCACGAAAAGAATCACGTCGTAAAATTTCTCGCTCTCGCCAAGGACATATGATTTTTTAAACGTCTCTGAATTGATGCGGTTCGCCTCTTTGATCTGCGAGGCGTATTCCTTTTCGAGCTGAATGATTGCATATCTGGCGACGCCCTTTTCCGAATAGCGCGTTAGCGTGCGGGATTCCTCGCTTGCGACATATACTGTCGACAGGCCCGGCAGCACCTTCAGGTATTGAGCGGCAATGAGCGCCGCCGTCCGCCTGCCTCCCACTGACTGATGGTGGCAGCCATAATATTCAAATAGCTTCTGCTGCAGCATCTCGGCATAGCGCTCGCCCTGCTCATAGAGGCTTTTAGAAACGAATCTGAGTTCTTTGGCAAGGCTTTCTGCAGCTTCAGCTATAGGCCAGTCAATCTTAACATGGAAATGAGTAAGCGCATAACTGTTGTTCTTCTTGTAGCGTTCGTCCCTCTGGATAAGCAGGCAATAATCGACATCAAGGAGATTGTCCAGGAGATCGAAAAAATCCTCCTTTTCAAAAAATTTGATCCCGGATGTGAATGATTTTTTGAGGTTTACGCTTGGCACCATTGAAATGGTATCCTTGAGTATACGGTTATCATCATTGAATCTTATATATTTCATATGCTGGTCATCTATCGATTCCTCACAGAAGAGTACGATAAAAGGCCTTATAACGGAGGATTCGGCCATGAATTCCTTTTTCTTGGGTCTCATATCCCCGGGGTCGACATAAGGATAGACAAGGCACATCTTGTCACGGCAGACCCTGTAGGGATTTTCAAGCGCCATCGCCCTAAGTTTTCTTTCCAGTTCATCTCGGAGAAAAACATAGATGGAACGCCTGACCGTTTCAATGTGACTCAGCTCAAATCTGGATTTCTTCATGCACCCCCCAAGAAACCTGAGATGGAATCAAAAATGGGCCGAAGCAGTCCGTAAGCCGGGTTCTGTTTCCGCCTTCGGTTACCCGATGGCGGACAGTGGCCATTCATCTAGGACGCCGGTTGCCCGGCGCCTCGAGCAACCTACCCAGGGACGGAACGGGCAGCCCCTTATGTCCCTCTATTGGTTTTGCTCCGGGTGGGGTTTACCTGGCTTCCCCGGTCACCCGGGGAACCGGTGAGCTCTTACCTCGCCGTTTCACCCTTACCCGTCATATAGACGGGCGGTTTGTTTTCTGTGGCACTTTCCCTGGGGTCACCCCCGGTCGCCGTTAACGACCACCCTTGCCCTGTGGAGCCCGGACTTTCCTCCCGCGCTTTCGCGCCGGCGGCCACCTGTTCTGCTTCGACCCGGTAATATTTGCATACCGTAAGGGGCTCCCAGTTTCAAGAAGGATTATAAGCTGGCGATTCAGCACAAGTTTCGGGCAAGGGAAAGTTATCTGTCTTTATTTGTCCAGCCTTTTAACAGACGGGCGGCTTTGAGTTGACCATTCATGGCACAAATCGGCAAGCCACCGCTCAATCTCAGATTCTTTTGTGTTTGGAGGAATTATAATGTCATCGGCTGGCAGCCTTTTCCCGTCCAGTCCCACATAAAAGACTGACCACTTTTCATCCCGCCTCTCCACGAGCACATCTCTTCCAAAAACATCAAATCTCATATGATTCACGATTTTCATGCCGTCCTGGTCAATCATCCTGCTCCAGGTCTGTCTTATTGCCTTTGCTTTTATTTTTTTTCACCAGGACAGTTATCTCGTAATCTTCAGGGACATCTCCGTTTTTTTCCCAGGGTCGTCTGTATTCCAGATTAAGGTCAGTGCGGCCTGTCCCTGTTGCGGTAAATGTAAAAACTGCAATCCCGCCTGCACCTACTCTGTCGGTCTTTTCAGGCTTGTATTCACCTTTACCTTCCTGCCTGATGACATCATCATCGTACCCCTCAACCACTTCCCACTGATAACCTGTGGTATAGTTACCGGGCAATTTTATCACAAGCTTATCGCCTATGTTCAGGGTTACCAGCTTTTCATCATCCTTAGACGTTACTGTCTTCTGTGCAGCCACAAGGGGCATTGAAATCATACATATTGCCAGGACAATAACCGTGTATAAAAATACCTTCATCATACACCTCCTTTATCCCTGCCAGAGCATATAAAATGCGAATGCCGCAACTACCAGCCCGTGAGTTATGTGGCCCGCTTTTATCATTTCAAGAACCCTGTCGGCCTTGATAAGTTCCAACTCAATGGACTCGGTCGGATCAAAATTCTGCGGACTCTTCAGATATGCATCTTTTGCCAGAAACGTGTGGCAGCGGTTTGTCTGTATTGCCGGGTTTGGTTCGACGGTTCCTATATGAATCATATGCTCTGAAAAATACCCTGTTTCCTCTTCCATCTCCCTTAATGCGGCAACCGCCGGGTCGGTGTCAGATTTCTCGATCAGCCCGCCCGGTATCTCTAATGTAACCGAGTCTGTACCGTGCCTGAACTGTTTTATTATTACTATATCGCCATTTGCCGTAAGCGGTATCACATTGACCCAGTCGCTGAATTCAAAGACGGTAAAATCCTTCCTGATGTCATTCGGTATGAAATGGTATGTATCTTCCCTCAGACCTACTATCCTGTTCTGATAGATTCTCCTCGAATCCAGTTTAATCCACTCAGATTTCATTTTTCAGTCTCTTACAATAACCGTAACCTGGAATGCCATGACATCATAGGTACCGGCCCCGCTCATATTGTTGTACCTCAAAAGGAGATCGGTTGTCCCGGTGCCTGTCACCCTGAACCTGGTAACCGAGGTCCCGTTAGAGGGGATGGCCATGGGACCGCTTACAAGCTCAAGAATATCGTCGTCATACCTGCCTACTGTCCAGTCATAGCCGTCATTAGAGTCGTCATTGAGAACGACAGTCAGAGTATCCCCGATATTCATTTCTATGTCTATCCAGTCATCACTGTCCGTAATGGTCCTGTCAGCTGCTAATGAAGCTTTCGCACAGAAAAGAATTGCGGCAACAATTATGATAATGCCTGTCTTTTTCATGGCAAGACTCCTTCAAGAAATATTGGCTGCTACAGGACATTTCGTCATTTCAGGCAAAAGGCTTTAGACAAATAAACTTTTTAGACATTCAAGGGCGGGCAAACGCCCGCCTTTGAATTATTTTAAATTCTTGCGCTGTTTATGAAGCAGAAGGAGCTGCCTGATGAATCCCCGTCCGATACGGCGTCCTCGGCATTTGGCTTCTGTGTGCCGTCATCCGGATCATCAATTTCTGTGTCGTCTCCTGGTTCAGGACCCATCAGATAGGCATTTGCCGCCTGGTTGGCGTTGTATCCGTCGCTGTATTTCGAAAGATAATTACTTTTCGAACCGATCCACTTCCAGGTTTTGCCTTCATTATCTGATTTGACCATATCGAATTCAATGTTTGCAGGGTGTTCCGCGTCTATGATAAAAGTATTGTCGGATGGCCTGAGGACAGGCAGGAAATGCGGGAAATCACTCCCTGAAATGCTTAGGCGTATCCGGTGTCCTTTCTTGAACACATTGCATGTGGGCCATAGTTCGATGACATAGGGATAAAGAGTGTTTTCTTCAATCATGTCAGGGTACAGATCCGGGTAGGAATAGAATGGATCAAAGGCTTTATAAGCCTTATCCAGTTTCTTCTTGTCGCCCGGGTCATAAGGTCTGTGGGATGCGGCAAGCCAGCCTGAAGTCAGATTTTTTGCGCGTCCGTCTTCGAAGACGTCATTCAGTTCAGCCACCCATTGTACATCTTTGCGGTTCATAAGATTAAACAGGAGATTGGGTTCTTCTATATTAAAATATTTCTTTATGAGTTCAAGGACATTGTCCCAGGCATCCGCCCCGATCGTGTCAAAAGTGGTTCTAGCCCAGAATGTGAGCTTGATTGGCCCGGCAATCTCGACATCCTTCTTAAGAGGTTCGGTCGTGAATGTCAGCACCCCTTTCTCGTCAGTGCGCTCATCCTCCCAGGGAGCCTTATCTCCAGCCCCCGGCTTTCCGCTTACCGCTCGCGCAAAGATGTTTGCTAAGTCGGGAACGCCTATATAGAACCTGACCATTGACCTGGACAATGCTCCATGCAGGTTTGCGGGCCTGTGCTTCAGCACCGGCGCATTGCCATCAGTGGTATAATCAAAAGAATCGGTCTGCCATGCGAGGCTGTAATTATTCCTGGCGTTTGAATAAACCCCTGTCGTGAAGGAATCCCCGCTGATTCCGGAGGCTTTTTTGCCTGAAAGCCAGAGCTTCTTTTTTTCAACCCTCGAAGCCGGCAGCGGCCAGGCCTTTTCAGCCCTCCACCTGTCTTCTCCCATTACATAAAGCAGCACCGGGAATTTGGTCATGAACGAATCGACCTTGCCCTTTATCTTCCAGTCAAACCAGCGGGCGGCGATGGCCTGGGTTTTGTAAAGGTCAGGCAGGCCCATTCCCAGACTACCGTCCATATGATACCACGGACCCATTAAAAGCGCCTTGTCGCCGGTATCATGCTGAGACAACCCGTATTCATAATGATTGAGTGAACCCTTGGTGAATATGCAGAACCAGCCGCCAAGAATGAACACCGGCAGTTTGCTGGGAATGACACGCTCCCCTTCCGGAATCGGCTGCCCCTTGAAATTTTTTGTATCCTCGGTATTGCCGACATACGTCCATCCGCCTTCAGGTTTTACGGGCCAGTACTGCATGCTTGAACGCGGGTTTATAAAATCGCCGTCATATTCCAGCCCTGGGTCTTGAGCCAGATCGATATGCGTCTGAATGTTTGCCATATGGTCTTTCCATGCGGTTGCCGCATCGTTAAGCTCATCCATTGTCGGGAGAAATTCGTTTTCACCCAGGATGCTCAGGGGAGGCAATATCGCAAGGATATCTGTCAAAGGCAGCCAGAGACCCACCATGAACCACACGTCGAGATTTCCGTTCTGCATGAGCGTTTCCTTATAAGGATCGCTCTGGGGGACATATGTGAAAAGAGCCTTCAGGTGTTCCGGCTCGCCGTTTTTGTCCCGCTTGCACAGGCCCGCCGTATTCAGCTGTGTAATAGCCATATATGAAGCCCCGATCATGCCGGAAGTACCGTCAGACCATGGCTGGCCGTTTTCTACGCCACCTTCATCTTTGTCTCCCGGCAGCCAGTGGTCGACTATATATGCTACGTCATACTGCTCTTCAAAGGTGAATATGTCCCATTTTCCTTCCGCCGAAGCCGAGCCCCTGAGGTCTATTCCCAGTACGTTGTAGCCATGCTTTACCAGAGGAACCCCCCAGGGGATGATGCAGAACTCACGGCGGTAGCAGGTTGCTACGATAATTGTTGGCCTTTTCGTAATGCGGCCTGCAGCTGCGTCCGCAGGGTCATCTTTCGGCCTTACCAGTGTGCCCCACAACGTGACACCCTTAAGTTTGCCTATGCTCTGATCTCCTATGAACTCAACCGGACTTTCGTCGGCATGCCTTCTGTACTGATCAGGGATATCAATTCTGACATTTAAATCTATTACATAATCAGACGTACCTGTAGTCTTGATTGCTGAAGCAAGATTGCTTTGGGTAGTGCCGCCCAGGATGCCTGCCGCATCAAGCGGAGACGAAAAGAAGGTTACCGTGCAAAGACAAATAAACAAAGCAAATTTGTTAAACATTATTTCCTCCAAAAATATAGCAATTGTAAAATCAGCAACTTAACGAATCATTAACATAATACTATAATGACTATAATAAAATACTATAACGCGCAGGCAAGTGCCATTTAAAAAAATAATTTATTCACAGAAATCGAATTATTATGCCGATAAGCTGAAATACAGAGTTTCTTCAAGAGAGGAGGAGGGTGAATGATCAAGGTTACATGTCTTGGGGCCGCAGGAACCGTAACAGGGTCGAATTACCTGATAGAGTCGGGCGATAACAGGAAATATATTGTTGACTGCGGGATGTTCCAGGGCGGGGTGGATATGGAAATGAGGAACTGGCTGGCCTGGAATTTTGACCCGCGCGAAATTGATGCCCTCATTCTGACTCATGCCCACATTGATCACAGCGGCCGGATTCCGAAGCTTGTCAAAGACGGCTTTAAGGGCCGCATACTGGCTACGCCTGCAACGCTTGATCTCTGTCAGGTGATGCTGCTGGACTCGGCCTATGTACAGGAAATGGACACCCAGTGGCAGAACAGGAAAAACGGCCGCAGGGGCAAAAGACCTGTCGAAGCTCTTTATTCGACAGAGGATGCTGAAAACTCTTTTAAATATTTTGAACCTGTTCAAAGAGATACTCTTATCCAGCTCGATGATTCCGTAAGGTTCAGGTTCAGGAATGCAGGGCATATCCTGGGGTCGTGCATTATCGAAATGTGGATTAAAGACGACGGCAGAGAAGTGAAAATCGTATTTTCGGGTGACATCGGACAGAAGAACCAGCTCATCATGTGCGAGCCTGAGGAGCTTTTCAGCGCAGATTATGTTTTTGTCGAATCCACTTACGGAAACCGTCTCCACCGTTCGATTGATGCAAGCACGGAAGAACTGCTTGATGCAGTCAAATATGCATATGGCCACGGGGAAAAGGTTCTCATCCCGGCATTTGCCGTTGAACGGACTCAGGAGATTTTATACATCCTGTCTGAATTGAACCGCTCGGGTAGTCTGCCGGACATGCCTGTATTCCTCGACAGCCCTCTGGCCATAAAGGCGACCAATATTTTCAGAAAATACAAAAAGGAATATGACGAAGACGCTCTCGCCATAGTCAACCAGGGTATAGACCCTCTTGACCTGCCTAATCTTAAGTTCACCAATGACATGAAGGAGTCCATGGCCATAAATACAATGAAGGGTCCCGCCATAGTGATTGCAGGAAACGGCATGTGTACGGCGGGACGTATAAAACATCACCTGAAGCATAACCTCTGGAGACCCGGCGCAAGTATAGTGATAGTGGGTTTCCAGACACAGGGATCGACTGGAAGGATGCTTGTCGAAGGCAGGCGTTCTGTAAGGATTCTGAGGGAGAACATTTCCGTCAGGGCACGCATCTACAGTATAAACGGGTTTTCAAGCCATGCCGACCAGAAGGACCTTTTGGAATGGGTCGGACATTTCAAATCTTCAGGACCTCAGGTCTTTGTAATTCATGGCGAGCCTGTTGCCAGTGACACGCTGGCAAAGCTCATCCGGGAAGAAATCGGGCTCAATGCACAGGTGCCCCTTTGGAGGGAAAAGCTGATTCTTGCAGCAGGAGAACAGGCAGGTAAAATCATTGCTGTTCCGGCCCCGGCCCCCGCCGATATAACGCCTGTCATGATGAAGGCCATAAGCAGCGTGGAAACGGAGCTTTCCAGGCTGAAGACCGTAGCGGCTGAAGGCGCTGCATCAGGTCGTATAACGCCCGAAGACATAGACAAACTCAAGGCGATCCGGGAAGACTTGGAGGCTATCCTGGCAGGATAAGGGCCTACAATATCTCTCTTGCAAGCGGCAGCCGCCTCAGGACAGCAGTGAAAGCAAATGTTACAACTGTTGCTATTACTGACACACAGGCGAATTTAACAAGCGGCCCTGCAGGAATACAGGCGAACACATACTGGAAGATTACCAGAATCGGCACATGGAAAAGATATACGCCGTATGTGCACAGCCCCATCTCGACACTTAGCTTATTTGAGCCGTTAATCTTTTCCCTGAACAGGATCATAAAACCTATGCAGAAGCCCGTGCAGAGAAAGGTTTCCCAAAGCACGAATAATGGACCGGGAAAAACCTTGAACCACGCCGTCACGCTGTAGAGAATTGAAAGGCCAATGCCCACACCAAGCCAGATATAACCTGATTTCGCCGGGAAGCGTTCTATCCAGTTGTTTCTGTATGCCAGCACGCCCATGATGAACCATCCCAGATCCCGCGGTACATCGGCAAATGCCACCTGAATAAATCCCAGGAAGGCTATCCATTTGTCTATCGGATAAGGAATTCTGATAACGGCGCATAAGACCATGACAACGAGCGAGAACCCTACTATCTGCAATGTTTTCGGGATTGGCGCGTCCATCTTCCGGCCCGGAGAACTTTTCCTTATAATGCGCCAGAGAGTATACACGCACGCGAATACGAGGAGGTGTTCGACGAACCAGAGCTGTGCGAAATTGAACTCAGGCCATGCAGGACCCGACCAGTCAGCAGGTTTTAGTCCCATCCCGAACCAGAAATTCCGGTAATACTCGAAAAAGCCGATATAGCCGTAATGTCTGAAATTGAGGAAATAGCAGTAGTGTATAAGGGGGATTATTGCCAGACAAAAGACAAGTAGGGGTATGCCCAGTCGCTTGAACCTGTCAGCCAGAAATTTAACTGGCCCTTTTTTGTCAAATGCACCCGGCATGAAATAGCCAGAAATGAAGAAAAAGAGGCTCATGAAAAAAGAGCGGTTTACTGCAAAGAACATACTCAGTATCCTGGTCCGTTCAGGTTCCTGATATGCCCACCAACCTCCAGTAGGCCCGTATGCCTGGCCGACGTGGTGCATAAGGACAAGGATTATGAGTGCTATCCTGATATTATCGAAGTAAGCAGTCCTGCCGGTATTAGTACCCATTACTCAAGCATAAATACGTTTGTGCAAAACAATGCAAGACCGAATAAGAAAAATTGTTGCCTTATGTAAAAGCAGAGATATCTTTAGCAGATTATAAGTTTTGAGATTTGATAAAGAATGAAGATCATCGCAGATCTAAGAATTTATTTGAATCGAGATAACTCACAGATATGGACAATTTTGCACAACCGCTGACCAGTAAAGGTTTTGTGACGTACTATATAGTTTTATGATTTTCATTTCGGAATAACTCAAAAGTCATGACTAATTTTTCAGGAGATTAATGCCGATGTAGTATAAATATTGATAATACGTAGAAAAGAGAGGTTCTTGAGAGAAAAAATGCAGGTTGAACAAAACCAAAGGCAATGTTTCAATAAAGTACCGCTGTAGTTAAATCATTAGTTGTGTGTAACTTAAATGAATAAAGTAAGTATAATATTATTCACACTTTTGTGCCTATTTATCTCATCTACGGCATATGCCGATATAGTTTGGCCAGCTTTATTCCTTATTTCAAGAATGGTCACATGGTGGTCAATCGGAATGGGTCTTCTTGTTGAATACTTATTTGTACGACAACTCACAGGTTTTGATATTAAGAAAAGCATAATTGTGAATTTGACCATGAATGTCGCTTCTTCACTCTTGGGCATTATATTAATTCCACTTGCAGGCGTCGGTTGGGAAATATTTCCAGGCATTGTTATTTACAAATTATTTAATATGGGTACATTCAATCCCATTACATGGACTGCAACCTTTTTTATTGCAGTCTTTGTTAATGCATGGATTGAAAATTTTGTCATAAAAAAAGTTTTTAAGAAAAACTTAGGATGGCGAGGTTTTTGGTGGCTCGCGCTGGCTAATGCAGTTAGCGTAGGCATTGCATTTATAAGCATCTTGGTAGTTCCATTAAAATCATAATTAAAAACAAGATCACGCAACAATAAAATTAACCCGTCATGCAATAATTCTGGCTTGGTTTTCACTTTAGGAGGTTGCGCCAGCAATTTTTTATTTCATTATCCTCTGCAGAAGAGATATTCAGTCTTTGTAATAATCTTTGGACTTTCGATCATATCACGCATAATAAAATAATTGCCTTCCGGAAAGTCCATATAGTTTGAGGTAATCTATAGTTTTCTGGGACTGCATATATCATCTGAAGATGTAGGCAGGTAGGGCAATAGGCAAAAGTGCATTAAACTATAAAAAGTATCAAATCAATTTCCATCTTCAGAATCATTGGTTACTTTGAAGGATCGAGGTTTTCTCATCGTCAAAATATTTCGAGTCTTTTCGAAAAATATGAAATATGTGAAAGAAGGAAGGGATGACTGATAAAAGCACCCCTTCCTGAAAACTTCAGCAGTAAAGATTCTCAATCCACTTCGTCGCTTCTTTATCGGTTATCTTGCCCAGATACCTCTGAGTTGTTGAAAGGTTCGCATGACGGAGGATCACTTTACTGACAATCTCAATGGAAACGCCGGATCGGGACGCATATGTGGCGGCATGCCTTCTCAAATCATGAGGCCTGATTTCTTTATCAACCAGCATGCCGGCTTTGTGGACTATGCATCTTGCCCCGACATAGGTGATTGGGAATATCCGTTTGTCTAGTTGGATGTTTTTGTTTTCGATGTATTCCTTCAATTTTTCAGACAACTTTTAAGGTATAAATACAAACTCTTGCTCCTTTCCGCTCTTGGGAGTTCTTAAAATCAACTTCTTGTCTTGGACGTCTGCTGGAGTAAGTTTGAGAACCTCGCTAATCCTCATCCCGCCCCTGGCCATTGGTTCCAGCATCAATCTGTCGCGTTGTTTCGTGGTCCTGAAAATGACTTCGTCTACGATTTCTTTGTCGAGGATGTCCCATTGATCCATCTCCGGCTGCCTGAATGTTCTTTTGAACATCAAGCTGTCGCATGGATTCTTGAAGTCTTTATCCATGTTGTTCCTGATGAAGTTGAAGAACGCCCTTGTGTATGAATACCTTGATTGCCTCGTCCTTTGTTTTGTCCCCTCGCATATATGATTCAGGAATGAAAGCATTTCATCTGAAGAAATGGAATAAATATCTCTGTCGTGAAAGTGTTCTTCCATTTTCCTGAAAATGAACTCATAGGCCTTTAGCGTGTTTACCCTGGAAGCTGACTTATGGTACTCTAAACAAATACTGATTCCCTGTGACAGTAACATAGTGCACCTCCTTGGCTGATTTCCTGTTTATAATAACTTTTAAGAAGCTGAAGGTATTAAAACAGGTTTGACTATTGTCAATCATTGACATAATATGACAATAGAAAAATCAGGAGAAATCTATGCCGATGAATGTAAATCTTACCCCTCACCTGGAGGATATGGTCAGGCAAAAGGTAGCTTCAGGGCTTTATTCGTCATCAAGTGAAGTGGTGCGTGAAGCATTGCGGCTTATGGAGGAGCAGGACCGCCTGAAGTCAGCCAAGCTCGACCAATTGAGACAAGACATTCGTGAAGGACTCAACAGTGGGAGCCCCATCCCCTGGAATGCTGCCGAAGTCAAGAAGGAAGCCCGCAAAAGACGATCAACCCGCCTGAGCAGCATTAAGTAAAACAATGTCTTCAATTTCAATAAGACCTCTTGCGAGGATCGACCTTGCTGAAATATGGGATTACATCGCTGAAGACAGTGAATCACAAGCTGACGCCTTCATTGATAAAATCGACAATAGATTCCATATGATTGCTTCCCCAACCAGACATTGGAAGAATTCGCAATGAACTGGCGGAGGACTTAAGAAGTTTCCCAGTAGGCAAATATGTCATCTTCTACTTGACCATCCTTGGTGGCATTGAAATCGTAAGAGTACTGCATGGGGCAAGGGACATCTACACAATTTTCAATCCAGATGATGATGACTAATAGTCGGTCTTTTTGATTTTCGGACATTACAAATAGCGTCTAAAGATGAAAACCTGATTAAGAAGGATACTAGACCAACTTAGGTCAAGTTTTACTTTCAGCTAGAAAACATAGATTACTATGAAAAATCGGCCAAAATCCAATAATCGAAAAAGTAAAAGTACTTGAGGTTATCCAACATCAGCTTATGTTAAACATATTACCATAAGATCAAAGTTCCCATATCTGAAAGGATGCTCGTGTGTGGCGCGAACCTGAAAGAACCACACACAAAAGCACTGGAAGATGGCCTGTTCGAGCTAGGACTGAAAGGTAAGGAGGGGATTGCACGTGTTCTTTACTGTACGATTATTGGAAGCAAGATTGTCATACTGCATTGTTTTATAAAGAAACCGGATAAAATTCCCAAGAAAGAACTAGAGACAGCAAAACGTCGCGTGATGGAGGTGAAGCAGAATGTTAACTCATGATAAATTTGTTAAAAAGATGTTGAGCAATCCGGCTGTTAAGGCCGAATATGCCGCCCTTGAAGAAGAATTTATATTTCTTGATGAATGTCTGAAAGCACGGAATGAAGCCGGACTCACTCAAGCGGATGTTGCAGAACGCATGGGGACTAAAGCCCCGGCAGTGGCAAGGATAGAATCAGGTGGCGGAAGCAAGAAACATTCACCGTCCATAGCCACACTGCGAAAATATGCAGAAGCCGTGGGATGCAAGTTAAAGATTGAATTAGTACCGAAAAATAAAGCTGCATAAACACCTGTGAAATTGAAAAAGCCTTTTGCTTTTAGGGAACAGTGTGGGGACAGAATGCCTTAAAATGAAAATAGGTTAGACCGTTTGATCTAACCTATTGTTATTACTTGGCGTCCCCAAGGGGATTCGAACCCCTGTTGCCGGCGTGAAAGGCCGGTGTCCTAGGCCAGGCTAGACGATAGGGACACATTGTCCAATTGAGCCAGGAGGGATTCGAACCCTCGACCACCGGATTAAAAGTCAGGTGCTCTACCAACTGAGCTACTGGCTCGATGAAG
Source organism: uncultured Bacteriovoracaceae bacterium (assembly GCA_964400685.1). GTDB lineage: Bacteria > Desulfobacterota > Desulfomonilia > UBA1062 > UBA1062 > DATCTV01. Next base: position 17,509 of record CAYNVT010000073.1, read on the forward strand.
ACTCCCTATGTCATGGTTAATATAAAATTTCAAGTTTAAAAATTCCCTCATATTCCCAGCTGAAATACCTGCTTTCTCATAGTTGTTATATGTGTTATTCTGCTCACCATCATGTGGTGGATAATTATATTAATACCGATTTGTGTATGGTTCAGCTACAGCGTCCTGATTTATCTTAATATCATTTCTCTTGTTTTTACCCTGCTTATATTACTGGGCTATTTTATTTATGAGGCCCTGATGGTCAGGAAGTCCAGGGATAGATCCCGTCTTCCCTTTCTGGTTATGATTGAATTGATTCTGACAGTATCAGCAAATATCGTCATCAATCTTATAAATTAAATAAGGGGCAATAAGCCCCTTATTGTCATGTATGATTGGTTCGTTAACAGTATGCTTTATTCAGGATGATCGTCCTGCATATAGAAGTCGTAAACCTTTGAGACCTTAATTCCCTGAATCGAGAAAAAGAATTCTTCCCCGCGCTCTACACCTTTTATTTCAGCCATGCCTGATTCCTGAGCCTGGAATATCTTTGTTGTTCTGAAATCGAATATCGGGATGTTGCCGGTTGTAAATGTCCAGATGGTTCCATCCTCCGATATGGTGGAAATTATGTATTCCCCCTTTTTGAGCCATTTGCGCATACCCTGAAACTCTACTTTCGGCCTTTCAGTCTGCATCATGTTTTTAATACCCCCCTCTTTATCCTGATCTGTTAATAAACATATCGGACAAAATTCAGGAAGGATTAGACTTAAGTTTTGGCAAAATCAGCTTTTCATATCCTTGAATAGCTTATAATCCATGCTGTCCACCAGGGCCATCCATGATGCCTCGATGATATTGCTTGATACGCCAACCGTATTCCAGTTGCCGGTTTTATCACCCGATTCTATAAGCACGCGCACAACGGATTCTGTTCCCTGTTTCGAAGAGACGACCCTGACTTTGTAATCCAGAAGTTTGACTTCCTTGATTTTGGGATAAAAATTCCTTAAGGCTTTTCTGAGCGCATTATCCAGGGCGTTTACGGGACCGTTTCCCAAAGCAGCGGTATGTTCAATATTTCCATCAACATCAATCATGATGGTAGCTTCAGACAAAGGTTCGGTACCTTCGCTGCGCTTGTCCGTAATCACCCTGAACCCTTTGAGTTTGAAATATCGTGTATGCATGCCTACTGCCTTTTTCATAAGCAGTTCAAGCGATGCATCAGCACCTTCAAACTGGAATCCCGAATCCTCAAGGTCTTTGATGATTTTAACAATCTCCTGTGTTGCGGTCTTCTCGCTCGACAAATCAATATTAAATTCCCTGGCCTTAAACAGAATATTGCTCTTTCCCGAAAGCTCCGAAACAAGAACCTTCCTCTGGTTCCCTATAGAAAGAGGATCGATATGCTCATAACTCTCAGGTTCATTCAGTATGGCACTCACATGCATCCCGCCCTTATGGGCAAATGCCGATTTTCCCACATAAGGCTGATGCTTGTTGTGGGAAAGGTTGGCGATCTCTTCAAAGAAGCGTGACACTTCAGTTATCAGGACCAGGTTTTCCTTTGGGATTGTCTCATATCCCATTTTCAAAGAAAGCGCCGGTATAAGCGAGCAGAGGTTTGTATTTCCACACCTTTCACCTATGCCGTTGATCGTGCCATGCACCTGTAGTGCTCCTGCGTTTACTGCTGATATGGAATTTGCTACAGCAAGGTCTCCGTCATTATGGCAATGAATTCCAATCCCGATTGCGATATGTTTTTTTACCTCTTCGACCACCCCGGAAACATAAAGCGGCAGAGAGCCGCCATTTGTATCGCAAAGCACAATCCTGTCTGCCCCGCCATCAACGGCCGCTTTCAGCGTTGCAAGAGCAAACTCCCTGTTCGACTTGAATCCGTCGAAAAAGTGCTCTGCATCAAAGAATACCAGGGGCATTTGCCTTTTAAATAAGCGGTTGATTCTCTGATTATTCTTAGATTTTCTTTTAATGAGCATCTCAGCCCTTTCCTGACATGAAAATCCCATGATTTTCCGAATATTGTAATGCCATCCGGGCTTGAATCGACAAGTGCATTGATTATCGAATCATTTTCAGCAATACCACCGGGCTTGCATGTGCTCCCAAAGGCCATTATCCTGGCATTTTTAATTTTTAATCTCTTAATAAATTTGAAAAGCCTGTCGTCCTTCGGGTTCGCCCCAGGCCACCCGGCCTCGATAAAGTCAACGCCCAGATTATCCAGTTTCTGAACAACAGCGCACTTATCATCAAATGAAAACGCAATATCTTCCGACTGAGCGCCGTCCCTCAGCGTTGTGTCGTATATCTCAATTTTACCCAACTACTTCCCCCGGTTTGTCCAGAGTAAATTCTTCATGAAGTTGTCTCACTCCAAGTTCGATGAATTTCTCGTCAATAACACATGACACCTTTATTTCTGATGTGGATATCATATGAATATTTATACCTACCTTCGAGAGGGCTTCGAACATCCGCGCAGCCACGCCTGCATGGGATCTCATACCGACGCCTACAATGGAAATTTTTGCGATGGACGTATCACCTATGATATTTTTTGCTTTGAGTTTCTTGCCCTCTTTTTTG
>CAYNVT010000074.1:0-20084 GCA_964400685.1 uncultured Bacteriovoracaceae bacterium
CCACGTCCGTCTCCATCCCTGGCCCGGTATGATCCAGAATATTTCCCAATCTTGCGCAGTCTTCAGGGTCATATGGTGCCTCTGCGGCTATCTTGAGGTTTTCTCCCTGTTGACTATATCCCAGACGGAAGCCCTGTTTGGCGGAGCACTCAGGGGTGTGAATAGAATGATATATTGAAGCCATGAGGTCTGTTTTGAAAGCCAGTGAATTAAAGGGCCTGCAGCCTGGTAATCGAGTCCTGAATTAAACATTGTCCTCATCTTGTTTTTTTGTAAGAGCAGAAAAAAATATATATTATTGTTCTAATTAATAACTATCATCTATAAGATTGTCGAGTTTTTCCTCGAAGACTGATTTAAGGCTGTCGTGCTCGGTTGTAAGCTTATCCAGTTCGTCAAAGAGGAAGTTGATCCTGGTTTCGTTACCGGCAAAGGCGACTGAAAGTTCTGCAATCTTTTTTCCGTTCATTTCATGCGTTGCAAGGTCTATTGACTCGTTTAATCTTTTCGATTCCTTTTCAAGGGTTTCAATCTCATTCTCGATTTTCTCTATCTTCTGCTCAAGCGGTCTGAGCACCTTCGATCGTTCTGTAATGATCTGGGAGCGTGCCTTTCTGAGCTCTTTTTTCCCGAGTCCGGCATCGGGGTCGATTAATGGCTGCTCGGATTTTAGTGGTGCTTCTTCGTCACCCCATCCCCCCCTGTCTAGAAAATCCTGATAAGTGCCCTCGAATAGAGAGGTATTCCCGTCCTGAAAAACTATGAGTCTTTCTGCCAGAGCATGCAGGAACATCTCGTTATGTGTTACAAGAATCACGGCACCGTCAAAGCTGTCAATTGCTGCCAGAAGAGCATCGCAGGATTCCATATCGAGATGGTTCGTAGGTTCATCGAGAAGAAGCATATTAACCGGTGTGGCAAGTATTTTTCCGAGCATGACCCTGCTTTTTTCTCCACCGGAAAGAACGGCAATTTTTTTAAGGGCGTCATCACCCTCAAAAAGCATTGCCCCGCAGATGTTTCTTGCCGTCTGCCTGTCGATATCCGGTGCGGACGCCATTATTTCCTCTTCAATGGTACGTTTGTCAGAGAGCGTATCGATGTTGGTCTGTTCAAAAAAGGACCATTCAACACCTTTGTTCCAGATGAATTCTCCTGTTATCTGCTCGAGATTGCCGGCAATCAGCCGCAGGAGGGTAGTCTTTCCTTTTCCGTTCTGGCCGACAACGCATATTTTGTCATGTGCGCCGATGGTGATATCAAGTCCGTTAATAAGCGGGTTACCCGGATTGAAGGAAAAGCTAATGTTCTTTGCGCTCAGTACATATTTTCCATTATATTCTTTTTCCCTGAAACTGAATTCCAGTGTTTTCAGGTTTTCAAGCTTGTTCTTCTTCTCCTGCTTTTCGAGGGCCTTCACTCTTGACTGTACAAGCCCTGCAAGCCGGGCTTTTGCCCTGAAACGGGTAATAAAAAGCTCGACCTCTTTTCTTTTTCTTTCGTCGTTCAGTCTTGTCTTTTCATATATCTCTTCATCCTGTGCAATCTGCGTGTAATATTTCTCGGTGGTGCCGGGGATTTTGCGAAGTTTTCTCCTGTGGATGCCTATGGTATGAGTAATGACCTTATCCATGAAACCACGATCATGTGTAATCAGCATGAGTTCCCGGGGCCAACCCTGAAGAAACTTTTCAATCCATCTTATTGATGTGATGTCGAGATAATTTGTCGGTTCGTCAAGCAGCAGCAGGTCCGGTTCAGAAACGAGAACCTTGGCAAGGTTGAGCCTGATTTGGTAACCGCCGGAAAATTCAAGAGGGTTCCTGTTCATGTCAGACTGCTGAAAACCCAGCCCCGCAAGTACCTTCTCGACTTTCCATGAATCTTCCTTTTCTGTCTCAATAAGGCCTTTCATGCCTTCCTTAAGTATGGTGTTCTCAGTAAAATCAAGCTGCTGTTTCACATAGCCTATGCGGTAGTTGCGCGGGATCGTAGCCGTTCCTTCATCCGGGGCGTCTTCGCCGGTGATGATCCTCAGCAGTGTGGTTTTGCCGTGACCGTTGCGTCCGACAAGCCCCGCTTTTTCTTTCTGATTGAGCTTGAAGCTCGCACCTTCAAAAAGGATATGCTTTCCATATGCTTTCCCGAGATTATCAATGCTGATCATATGCTTACCGTTGCTATAAGATCATAATGATACTGTCAATCGTACAGGTTTATTTTAGTTAGCCGGTGCGAATTAAAATGAATAATCACAATGAAACAAGAAAATTGACTGAAATGTCAAAAAATAAATTGACAAGTCAATCAACTTTCATTATTCTTTCTCTTATGGCTAAAGATGATAAGCAGAAAATTATTGTTGATGCTGCATTGGAGGTCTTCAGGGACAAGGCATTCGCCAATACCCGCATGGCTGATATAGCCAACCGCGCAGGAGTTTCATACGGTCTTGTTTATCATTATTTTTCAAGTAAGGAAGTTCTTTTCGATGTTATTGTCGAATCTTGGTGGAAAAATCTTTACGAAATGCTTGAAAGAGTAAAATCCGATCAAGATGAATTCGAGAACAAGCTCAGAAATATAATGAATTTTTTCCTTGATACCTACGAGACCAATCCTAACCTGATGGCGATCTTTGTCACTGAGGTTTCCAGAAGCTCGGTGTACCATACGGCAAGAGGTCTTTCCAGATTCAGGAAGCTCTTTGAGATGTTCGAACAGATAATGGTTATCGGACAGAAGATGAAATTTCTCAGAAACGATGTTGCGCCTCATTACCTGACTTATATTTTCCTGGGTGCGATTGAAGCATTCATGTCTGTTGTAGTGCTGGGTAACGAGAAGCTTTCAAATGACAGAAGAATCCGCGCCACGAATGCTATCTTAAGCGTGTTTCTAAACGGGGCAAAGGTATGAGATCAGGCATGTGTTGCAATGAAATATATTCAAAGCACAAAGTCATTATAAAAATGTATGACTTTGTGAGGAGTATTCTCTTATGCATCTGAAGGGCCAGTTGCATATCCATACGACTTCTTCAGATGGAAGGCTGACCCATCAGCAGGTTGCTGATGCATATTCAGGACTGGGGTTCGACTTTATCGCATATACCGACCATGACCATCTTTTAAAGACAAACTATCGTGATTCTATAAAGACTGTAAAAACCAAGATGATTGTTTTCTCAGGTATTGAACTTACAGTAAGCACCCGCTGGGGTTATGTCCATGTCAGCCGTATTGAAGGCGAGAAGGAAATACTCCATACCTTCAATCATCCGGGTGAAAACAATTTTTCCGTAAAGCATACCCTTGAGGCTATTGAAGATGTTTCAAAGGGTCTGAACATTGATGCGGTCGAGATTACACATCATGGTTTTCCTACAAAAGAATACGACACTGAAGATATACCCTATCCAAAGGTTGCAACCGATGACTCCCACAGCATTATCGGATGCGGGAGGGCATGGATAGAGCTCGATTCGACGAAGAAAAAAGACTCGATCATAAAGGCTATAAAAAACGGCGACTTTGAATGCTTCTATGTAAAGACGCCGGTAAGAAAAATGGTCATCGCGTGATGGCTTTATAACAATCCAAGGAGGTTCAGAAATGAAAAGGGTTGCTATCTGTGCAGTTGCCCAGCACAAAATTGAACCGGACATCTGGTATAAGCGTTTTCAGGGAATGCTTATAGACGTTATGGATGACATACGTTCCCAGACCGGTTTCACCTACGATGAAAAAAATGGTGTCAGGAACATAGTAACTTGTTCCGACGACGTGTTCGATGCCAGGACGATCTCAGACAACGGTATTACCGATGCGGTCGGCGGGCATTACAGGGGGGAGGAAAAGATGGCGCAGGAAGGCCTGAACGGATTCGGTTATGCCGCAAGCATGATTCTTTCCGGCCATGACAGTGTCGTCTATATGGCTGGCCATTCCAAGGAAAGCCAGACTGAAAGCCGCCTTTTATGTTCAAGCCTTGCATACGATCCGTTCTATGGGAGACCGATAGGGCTGGATTTTCTTAATGTTGCGGCGCTTCAAGCCAGGGCTTATGCGGAGAAATCCGGCATAACCGATGAGCATCTTGCCAAGGTTGTTGTACGTGCGCGTCAATGGGCGGCAAAGAATCCTTATGCGAATGAAACGAAACAGCTTGATCTGGGTGACGTAATGTATTCGCCGATGGTCTGTGATCCGATAAGGAAAAACCATATCTATCCCGTTTCCGACGGTGCGGTGGCGTTTCTCCTTGCTTCCGAAGAAAGGGCTCACGAGTTCACCGATAATCCCGTGTGGATAACAGGCTTCGGAAGCTGCATGGACAGCTATTTCCTGGGTGACCGCGACCTTGCGAGCAACTTTGCGCTCAAAAAGGCATCCGAACGCGCCTATAAAAAGGCCGGAATCAAGAACCCGAAGAAGTCGATTAAACTTGCCGAGGTTATGGATTGTTACGCTTACCAGCAGCCCATGTGGCTTGAAGGCCTAGGGTTGGCTGATGAGGGGAAGGGCGGAGAATTCATAGATGAAGGCTTGCTTGATAAGTACAACGTAAACCGTTCAGGCGGGATGCTTTGCGGTTCACCGGTGATGATCGGCGGCATGTACAGGGTTGCTGAGGCGGTGCTGCAGCTCCAGGGCAAGGCTGGCAAACGCCAGGCCAGAGGCGTTAAATGTGCTGTAGTCCAGAGCACCACCGGCGGTGCAGGCCAGCATCAGGCAGTGCTTGTTCTCGAGAAGTAGGGGGTGAGACATGGGACATAAGAAAAACAGAAATGTAGCAATTGTCGGGATAGGACAGACTGAATACTCTTCCCACAAGGAAAACCAGAATCAGGTGGAGATGGTCAATGAAGCGGTCAGGGCAGCACTGGCGGACTGCAATGCGACTATGGATGATATAGAATGCATCGTCCACGGCAATATGGAGCTCTTCGAAATGGTTCATCAGCCTGATATGTGGCATTCACTCGGTACGCTTTCATATGGCAAAGACGAATTTCGCCTGACAACCGGTGGAACAGTAGGCGCAACTCTTGTATGTGCCGCCGATAACCTGATCTCTTCGGGTATGTATGATGTAGTCATGGCAATCGGTCTAGAAAAACTGCAGGAGGGAAACACGACCGGAGGTATCACCAATATGGCGGATCCTCTCTGGTTCAGGCATCTTCAGACAGGCGCACTTACTGCTACTACAGCAACAGCGATGATAGCGGAATTCGGCGAGGAAAGGGCTACGAAAGCCGCCATGCACTATCGAATCATGATGGATAAGCATGCTTGCCTTAATCCTCGTGCGCACCGCCGTTTCGGTCTTGAATACGAACAGATGAATGACCTCATGACCACTTCGCCCAAACTGGTCGGTGATCTGAGGCTTATCCACATGTGTTCACAGTCTGATGGCTGCTGTGTAATGATCCTTGCGACCGAAAAAAAGGCAAAAGAGCTTGCCAAGAAAGCGCCTGTATGGATACGCGATCATATAACGGTTCACCGCGAAGAGACCTTCAACTGTTTCGGAATCGAAAAACCGGAGATGACACATCACTATGCTGCCAGGCATCTGTTCGAAAGAAACGGGATAAAAGAACCTCTTGAGTATTTTGACGTATTCGAGATGTATGACCCGTCTGCATGGTGGGGTCTCGACTGGCTCAGGGAATTTTTCCTGCTTGAAGGTGATGAGCATATAAAGATGCTTGAAAACGGTGACTGGGACCTCGACGGAAAACTTCCATTAAACCCATCCGGCGGAGTTACAGCTACAAATCCGATAGGTGCGACGGCAATGGTGCGGCCTGCAGAGGCTGCGCTTCAGATAAGGGGAGATGCAGGTCCGCATCAGCTCAAACGCGAAGTTAAGCATGCCCTTGCCTCCGGCTTCGGAGGGACATTATGGACGGTGCTTATGATGCTTGAAAAAGATCTGGACTGGTAGGAGGTGGATGATGGCTGAATATTTTGGCTCAAGAGTGGAAGATATATTCGGAACAATGCCAGAGCGATTTAAACCGGAAGGTGTAACCGGAGTCGATGTGGTTATAGGCTATGACATAACCGGCGATGGCGGCGGGAAGTGGGCAGTCACGATAAAAGATGCAGCGCTGAAAGTTGAGAAGATTGAAGGCGACCTGCCCAAATGCTCGGTAACATTGAATACCGATGCCGAAGGATTTGTTGGCGGAGCGCTGGGAAAACTAGATACAGGCGAGGCTTTTTCGTCCGGCAGGCTCAAAGTCGCAGGCGATATAACCGCGCTTCTGAATGTCTTACCAAAGGCTTTTACACCCTTTAAACCTGTTATCAGGGCCAGTGCAATCGTTGAAAGTATGCCTGAGCGCTTCAGGGCCGACAAGGCTGACGGCGTCAACATGAAGATAGGTTATGACCTCTCCGGTGCCGACGGCGGCAAGTGGACTGTGGCAATCAAGGACAATTCGTGCACTCTCAAAGAAGGCATAGATGCTGACAATACTGTCACCCTTATCATGGCTGCTGACATATTTGTCGGCCTGAATACGGGAAAGGTTGACCCGGGTACTGCATTCAGCGCAGGTCAGGTAAAGATAGACGGTGACATGATGGCTGCCGGTGCAACAGCAAAGCTGTTCAATAAATTCGAGGTCGTTGGCGCCGATGAAAAGGGGGGAGAAGAGCTTATAAGTCTGAAATGCGTTCCGTCGATAAATCAGAGGTTTGCCACCGGCACGCACATGGGAAAATGGTTCAAAGGCCTTAAGGAAAAGAAATTCTTTGCATCCAAATGCCCTGTCTGTGGAAGAACCCAGATACCTCCGCGTGAAGTCTGTGCTGTCTGCAGAGTACGAGTTGACGAATTTGTTGAGGTCGGACCTAAAGCGACGGTAACGGTTGTTGACAAGGTTTATTTTGCAAGTCCTGACCCTCTCAGCGGAAAGGTAAAGCAGACTCCTTATGCGGCTCTTTTCATGATTATGGACGGCTCGACATTAGGTGAAAGTTTTGCTCATGATATCAAAAAAGAAGATTTCGACAGGATTCGTCCCGGTATGAAGATAAGGCCGGTCTGGGCGGAAAAAAGGACAGGAAGCTTTACAGACCTGCTCTATTTCGAAATCGATGACTAGGGAGGCATGATATGGCAGTCAGCAATAAAATAGATAAAAGCGAATGTTTTGTAATGAACGGAAAGATGGCCCTGCCTAACCAGTACTTTGCAGGCAGTGTCGGTTCAAAATTCATAATCTCCTTAAGGGATGCCAAGAAGATTCTTGGTGTTAAATGCAACAAATGCAACAAGGTTTATGTGCCGCCAAGGGAATACTGTGAAAAAGACCTTGAAAAGCTTGATGAAAACTGGGTTGAACTGGGGAATGAAGGTGTTGTCACAAACTACACCATTGTGAATTACTGCGACAAGCACCTGCCCATAAAGCCGCCTTATGTACTTGCACTTATCAAGGTTGATGGTGCGGACACGCCTTTTGCCCATATAGTTCAGGGCATTGCACCGGAGGATATGAAGATAGGAATGAGAGTCAAAGCGGTTTATGCCGCCGAGACTACGAATTCTATAAGAGATCTTGATCATTTTGAGCCTGCATAATGCAGGCATTTTTTGCAGGTAGATGTATTCGGGCTGATTACAAAAGGGCGTTAGAACAAAAATTCTTTCGCCCTCTATAAAAAAATAAAAAAGTGGGAGGTAATGTAACATGGCTGAAAACAAGGTAATAATCTGTGCTGCTCTGGCGGGCGCTGCCACGATGAAAAACAATAACCCTTCGGTTCCCTATACCCCGGAAGAATTCGCAATCGAGGCCGAGAAATGCTATAACTCAGGCGCTGCTATGGTGCATGTCCATGCGCGTCAGGATGACGGCTGGCCGACTCATGACCATGCAAGGATCAAGGATACTCATGATGCTATCAAGGCCAAATGCCCCAAGCTTATAGTCAACATGAGTTCAGCCGTCGGTATGGGCAAGACGCCCGAACAGCGTATAAGCCAGATCGTTCATGTAAGCCCTGAAATGGCATCGCTTAACACAAACACAATGAATTTTTCAGTGCTTGACCGCAAGACAGGTGCGGTATTCATAGACTTTGTTTTTGAAAACACATTCACCATGCTCCAGGACTTCGGTAAGGCCATGGAAGCCCAGAAAACAAAACCCGAAATCGAGATTTATGACATAGGCGGTCTCGATAATGTTCTCCTTATAATGAAGCAGGGCTTTTTCTCTCAACCCATGAACTTCAATTTCGTATGGGGCGTTGTCGGCGGGCAGGCCTTCAGGCCTGATGCCTTCGTGACCATGTATCACGCCCTTCCGGCCGGTGCCAATTTTACGACCTGCGGTGTCGGTATTGAACAGTTCCCCGCAAATATGATGAGCTGCCTCATGGGCGGTCATATGAGGGTGGGACTTGAAGACAATACCCGCATGCCAGATGGCGAAATTGCCAAGGGCAGCTACGAACAGGTCGAATGGGCTGTAACTGTTGCAAAGTCCCTCGGCAGAACCCCGGCTACACCTGATGAAGCCAGTTCAATAATGGGTACGACCAGAAGATAAAAAACTAAGCGGCTGATAAGCTTATGAGCTGATAAGTGGGATCCGGGCAGGTTTCTGCTTGGCAGCTCAAAAGCTCTGCAGCTTCGTTCTCGAGGTATATTTCGAATTCACAGGAGGTCTTTATGAAGGAGAATCTGGGGCAAATTTTCAGGAGGCAGGCTAAAAAATTCGGCAGCAGACTTGCCGCCGAGAAAAGATTAGACGGTGTATGGCGCGGCATCACCTGGGACGAATACTATAAATCGGCAAAAGAAATCGGACTGGGCTTATACAGCCTCGGGGTCAGAAAGGGTGACCGTGTCTCAATTTTATGTACAAACAGGCTTGAATGGATTGTGTCCGATATGGGTATAATAGGAATCGGAGCGGTTACGATACCTATATATCCGACAGTACCGTCATCGGAAGCGGGTTATATAAACAATAATTCCGATGCAAAGGTCTACATTGCTGAAAATAAAGATGCAGTCGATAAAGGTCTTGATACGATAGGGCTGTGTCCCGAGTTGTTAAAGATAATAGTGATCGATGCTAAGGGCGTCGATTTAAATGATAAGAGGCTTATGAGTTTCGATGAACTCAAAAAGCTTGGCGCCGAACTGGATAAGAAAGAGCCCGGTCTTTTCGAAAAGCTTACGGATGCGGTAAGTGTGGATGACCTTGCCACATTCGTCTATACATCCGGCACTACAGGGCATCCGAAGGGCGCCATGATAACTCACAAGAATATTCTCGCCGTCTTTGACGGGCTGAGCAAAATTGTTCCTGCCGACGAGACGGATGAAACGGTCCCGTTCCTGCCTCTCTGCCATGTGTTCGAGCGGATAGCCGGGCATTTTTACGGCATGAAAGTAGGCATTACCGCCCATTATGCACAGGATTTCAACACAATCGTCGAAGACATACAGGCCAAGAGGCCGACAATCGTACTGGCCGTACCGCGTGTATGCGAAAAGGTCTATGCAAAGATACAGGCCCAGGTCAAGCAGCAGCCCCCTCTGATGCAGAAGGTTTTCAAATGGGCTACAACAGTCGGTGCGCAGGTGAGCAAATTAAAAGAGAAGAAGCAGCCGATCCCGCTTATTCTGAATATTCAGTATAAAATCGCATATAACCTTGTTTATAAAAAAGTCGCTATGGCTCTCGGTGGTCGTGTCCGCTGGATGACTGCCGCAGGAGCGCCTCTCTCCCGCGAGATTGCGGATTTCTTCAATGCGGCAGGCGTATTTGTAATTGAAGGCTATGGCATGACCGAAAGCACTGCGCCTGCAACTCTCAACACGATTACAGACTACAAGCTCGGAACGACAGGTAAACCACTTCCATGCAATGAAATCAAGATCGCTGATGATGGTGAAATTCTCATCAAGGGAGATAATGTAATTCAGGGCTACTGGAAAATGCCGGAGCAGACGAAAGAGGCTTTCACGGATGACGGCTGGCTGAAAAGCGGAGATATAGGCCATCTTGATGCGGATGGTTTTCTGGTAATAACAGACCGCAAGAAAGACCTTATCATAACCGCAGGCGGAAAAAACATAGCACCGCAGAACATTGAGAATATGTTCAAGCAGGACCCTCTGTTCGAGCAGGTCATAGTGATTGGCGACAACCGGAAATATCTTGTTTCGCTATTTAACCTGAACCACGAGGAAAGCTCGCGAATAGCAAAACAAGCCGGCATAAGCTTTGGTAATCCTGAAGATCTTTTTGATAAAAAAGAGTTCTTAAGTCTTGTTGATAAGCATGTCCAGGAACTCAATACAAATCTCGCAAGAGTTGAGACCATAAAATACTACAGGGTGCTCAAAAATACATTTTCGGAGACTACAGGCGAACTGACACCGTCGCTCAAGGTAAAGCGCAAGGTCATCATGAATAAATACAAGGACATCATCGAAAGCATGTATCCGGTGGATGGGGAATAAGAAAGAAAGTTATGAGTAGTCAGTGGTGAGTGGTGAGTTAAAAATATGATTCCTCTCACCACTTACCACTCATAACTCACCACTAATATTTAGGAGGTTAACGTGGACGTTATAGAACAGGGAATTGGGGAGATTTTCACGGATCCCGATCCGGACAAGGCAAGGCTACACTTCCGCCACAAGTCGCGGAAGCTGGAAAACAAGCTCATGCCTCTCAAGGAAGCGATTGATAAGTACGTGAAGGACGGCGAATATCTCGCCATAGGCGGTTTCGGTGCGAACAGGGCTCCGATTGCCGCATGCCACGAGATTGTCCGCCAGGGAAGGAAAAACATGGGATTTGCAGGCCACACATCCACCCATGATTTCCAGATTCTGGCGGCAGGCGAGGTATTCAACAGGTGCGATGCAGCTTATATAATAGGTCTTGAGGCAAGGGGACTTTCAAATGTTGCTCGCAGATATATGCAGAGCGGCAAGGTCCAGGTCACGGAATGGAGCAATTACAGCCTGGCGGCGAGGCTCAAGGCTGCTGCTATGGGCGTTCCATTCGTACCCACAAGAAACCTGATGGGAACCGATACATTCAAGTACAGCGGCTGCAAGGTTGTCGAGTGTCCCTTTACGGGCAAAAAGGTTGTGCTTCAGCCTGCTCTCTATCCGGATATATCAATCATTCATGTGCATGAAGCCGACATATACGGCAACTGCCGCATAAAGGGTATTATGATTGCCGATGACGATCTTGCAAGGGCGAGCAAAAAGCTCATCATCACATGCGAAAAGCTGATACCCAATGAAGAGATACGCCGCGATCCGACAGCGACCAAGATACCTTACTGGCTCGTTGATGCAGTCTGTGAAGTGCCTTTCGGCGCTTATCCGGGCAACATGGCATATGAATATTTCTCGGACGAGCCCCACCTCAAAGAGTGGATGCAGACCGAAGAGGATCCCGAGAGATTCAAGGCCTTCATGCAGAAGTATATTTACGACTGCAAGGACCATTACGACTATATCGAACTCAATGGCGGTATACACAAGATAATCGAACTCAGACTGAAAGAACACATGCTTCACAAGGAGGTGGCCAATGGCTGATTACAATACCATGGAACTTATGATTACGGTCGCCTCCCGTGAACTTGAAGACGGTGCAACGGCTGGCGTCGGTACGGGTGCGCCTTGCGCAGCGGCCATGCTTGCCCAGAAGACGCATGCGCCGAACCTTGTGATCATGTTCGAGGCAGGCGGAGTCAGTCCGATTCTGCCCGAGATGCCGATATCGGTCGGCGATTCACGGACATTCAACAAGGCCATCATGGCGACCAGCATGGCTGAAATCATGGAGACATGCTGCCGCGGTTTTGTAGACTACACATTCCTGGGCGGCGCCCAGATAGACATGTTCGGAAATCTGAATTCTACAAAAATAGGCGGCGACCACCAGAAGCCGAAGGTAAGACTGCCGGGTTCCGGCGGGGCCAACGACTTCGGCTCGTTCTGCTGGAAGATGATGGTCATGACGGTCCAGGATGCAAGACGCTTTGTTGAGAACATTGATTTTATCACGACTCCGGGCTGGATAAAGGGCGGCAACTCGCGTTACGAAGCCGGTCTGCCTCTGGGAACCGGGCCTTATAAGATAATCACGAATATGGCTGTCATGGACTTTGAACCCGAGAGCAAACGCATGAGGGTCATATCAATCAATCCCGGCTATACGTTCAAGGATGTCCAGGAGAACTGCGGATTCGAGCTTTTGCAGCTGCCGAAGATAAAGGAGACGAAGGCCCCGACTCACCATGAACTGTCAATACTACGCGAACAGGTCGATCCGTACAGATACATAATTGGAAGATGATTAAAAGCTGCAAAGTAATAAGCTTATAAAAACAAGCTGATAAGCTGATGAGCTGATAAGAAGAATCAAAAAGCAATCGATGTTTTGCTTAACAGCTTAACAGCTCAACGGCTAATCAGCTAAACTGGGAGGTTAGTATGTCAGGCAAAGTAGGAATAGTTGATGTTGCCATGACAGCAGGTGCTCCAAGCCATGAGAACTTTCTCGACATAGTGTTCAGGGTCTGCAAGGAAGTTCTCGACAAGTCTGGCGTAAGCCGTGACGAACTTGGAACGGTCATCAGCTGTTCATCGGATGTTTTCCATTCAGGCATGAGCTGTGCAAATGCATATTACTGGGACGCAGGCGCCGCTTTGCTCAAAAACGGCAGCCGCCAGGACGGTGAGGGGCTATTCGCGCTTGCCTATGCCGCAATGCGCATAATGAGCGGAAACTATGAGACCGCGCTTATTCTTGGCGTGTGCAAGGGTTCCGAGAATCCGGAAAATGACGTAATAACGCATTTTTATACCGACCCTTTCTATTTGAGACAGGTTGGTCTTAACGAGACAATAGCTGCAGCCCTTCAAAAAAGGGAATATATGGAACGTACGGGCATCACTCAAGAGCAGTGCGCGAAAGTCGTTGTCAAAAACCTGGGCAATGCGCTCGGAAATCCATATGCTCATATTAAAAGACGCGTTACCGTAGATGATGTTCTAGCAACAGAAATGGTTATGGATCCTATCCATTCGCTTGAAGCGGGACCTAAATCCGACGGCATAATCGCTATCCTTCTTGCAAGCGAGAAAAAGGCCAAGAAGCTTACGAAAAAACCAGTATGGCTTAAAGGCTACGGTTCATCTCTGGATAGCTTTTACCCGGGCGACCGCGACCTGTTGAAAGGCCAACTGCCGAATGCTGCCAGGCGCGCATATGACATGGCAGGCATCAAAAACCCAAAAAAAGAGATAGACTGCTTCGAGATAACCGAACCTTATGCCTTTCAGGAGCTTCTTTGGTGCGAGGACCTGGGTCTCTGCGGCAAGGGCGAAGGCGGGAAGCTTATAGATAAGGGCGCCACTTCAATGGCGGGCGCAATGCCGGTCAACCCTTCGGGCGGGACACTTGCCATGAATCCCTATATTTCCCGCAGTCTGTACCGGCTTGCCGAATGCGTCCTTCAGATCAGGGGACAGGCGGGCGAGCATCAGTTGGACCGCGATGTCAAAACAGCTCTGGCGCACGGTACTCACGGCTTTGCCGGACAGTGCCATGCCGTTGCGATAGTGGGCGCATAGGAGGCGGCTATGGGAAGACCAGTTGCAATTATCGGAAGCGGGCAGACAAACCATGGCAAGCGCTTTGACGTTAATTATCCCGAGCTTGTAAACGAAGCGGTCGAAGCCCTGATGGCGAATACGGGGATCGACCTCAAGGATATCGACGGTGTTGTCTTCGGCACCATGCCTTCGATGATGGAAGGGGTGGCGCTTACTCATTTTTATTTCGCCGATGTACTTCGTGCTGTCGGCAAGCCGATTCTTAAGACCGAGACATGCGGCTCGACCGGCATATCGATAGCCATCACCGGCTACTACTGGGTGACATCCGGCATGGCCGACCTGGTTCTCGTCATCGGTTCTGAAAAGATGAACGAAGGCGACTCACAGTCAACCATGACTTCGATACTTGACCCGTTCTATCAGAAATATTTCATCTCCGGCGCGCCGGGAATATTCTCCATGCAGTCCCAGGAGTGGTCCAAACGCTTCGGCATCCCTGAAGAAAAGGTCAGGGCCGCCGCGACAAGGCTGTCCATAGACCATCACAACGATGCATTCGACAACCCGCACGCGCACATCAAACAGCATCTTACAGAAGAGCAGGTCAATACCGCCCGCATTATCACATACCCGGTCAGGCTGTGGGACGTATGCCCCGCATCTGACGGCGCATGCGCGATGCTGATTGCATCGGAGAAATATGCCAGAAAGCTCGGCAAAAAAGCGGCCTGGATAAAGGGCGTAGGCTACTGCGGAGAGGAGTACTGGTTCGGCGATTCGGACAAGGTCATCTGGCAGTCAGCGATTCAGGCTTCGAGGCAGGCCTACAAAATGGCGGGAATCAAAAATCCTCGCAAAGAGCTTGACGTGGCGGAGGTCTATAACCCGTTCACCTTCCAGGAGCTGCTCTACTATGAATGCTTCGGCTTCTGCGATTTTGGGACCGCATGCGACCACACCCTCAAAGGCGTATTTTCAAGGGAAGGCGAACTGCCATGCGACCCTTCCGGCGGGACACTCTGCACAAATCCTATCGGAGCAACAGGGCTCAACCGTGTGGCTGAGGCTGCCCTGCAGGTGACGAATCAGGCCGGGGCACATCAGATTCCAAACGCCAAGACAGCACTGGCCCACGCAATGGGCGGGGTCGATCAGTATAACGGCGTCATGATCGTAAGCTCGGTGAAATAGGGGGGATGCCATGAAAGAATACAAAACAATAATGAATACGATGACTCTGCCCCATAAATACGGGGCGGGTCCTGTCATAACAAGATTTTATGACGGCCTGAGACAGGGCAAAATTCTTGCGAATACATGCCCGAAATGCAAAAGCACATATGTTCCGGCACGTTCATTCTGTCCCGTATGCCTTGCCAAAATGGACAAATGGATAGAACTTTCGGGCAAAGGCGAGGTCGTTTCCTGGGCTTATACGGACAAACCCTTTTTCGGATCACCGTGTGAACCTCCTTTTATAACGGCGCTGATCAGGCTTGCCGGAACCGACTGCGATTTCCTGCATCTTATCGGCGGAGCGGATTTGAAGACGCTGTCAAAAAAGCTGAAAAAAGGCCTCAAGGTCAAAGCCGTTTTCAGTGACGATAAAAAAGGCCATATGCTCGACATCAAATACTTCGAGCCGGTGCGTTAGGGGGTGTGTGATGGCGGAACAGATCAGAAAAGAATGTGATGTCGTAACGGACGAAATATCGGTCGACTATGAGATCGCCTATGGTCCGACATGGATAAAGTTTTTTGACGGGCTGAAGGAAGAAAAAATCCTGGGAAGCAAATGTGCAAAATGCGGCAGGATACTAGTACCTGCGCGTTCATACTGTCCGCGCTGTTTTGTGGAAGTTAACAGTTTTATCGAGGTCGCACAGGAAGGCGCCATCGTCGCCTGGGCTCTGACCGAATATGAATACTTCGGTATGCCAACAAAGCCGCCGTTCATAGGCGCACTTATCAGGCTTGACGGAACCGATTCCAACTTCCTGCACCTGATCGGCGGCATCGACCTGTCCGATTCTGAACTCGTGCGCAAAACAGTTAAGAACGGCATGAAGGTAAAGGCAGTCTGGAATGAAGACAAAAAAGGTCACATCATGGATATAAAATACTTCACACCGGTGAAAAAGTAGAAAATCAGCTGATGAGCTCATGAGCTGATAAGCATAATCGAATGCATGCAGAATATTGCTTAAAGACTCTACGGCTTAATAGCTTAACAGCTAAAACAGGAGGGAAGGAATGGATTTCACGTTAACAGACGAACAGAAGATGTTTCGGGAGACGGTCTATCAGTATGCGAAAAAAGAGATAGCACCCTTGTGCGAAGAGGCCGACCTCAAGGGGGAATTCAGTTTCGAGGTGTGGAAGAAGCTGGGTGATATGGGGCTTCTTGGGCTCCCTTTCCCTGAGGAGCTTGGAGGCTCGGGTGCGGATATCGTTTCATGCTGCCTCTCGGGCGAGGCCCTTGCCCATGCAGGCGTAGATGGCGGCCACCTGCTCGCCCTCGGCGCGCACACATATCTCTGCGCCGCAACGCTTTATCATTTCGGGACCGAAGAGCAGAAGCAGAAATATATACCCAAACTTGCTACCGGTGAATGGATAGGCTGCATGGGACTTACCGAACCGGGTGCAGGGTCTGATGCCGCCAGCATGAGAACAACGGCGGTGAAAAAAGGCGACAAATATATTTTAAACGGCTCCAAGACATTCATAACGAATGCCCCTGTTGCTCAGGTCATGGTGGTCTATGCATCGCTGGACAAATCGAAAAAGCATGAAGGCATCACGGCATTTATAGTCGAAAAAGATTTCAAGGGGTTTTCCACAGGACAGCCTTTCCACAAGATGGGATGTAAGTGCTCGACAACCTGCGAGGTCTTTTTCGAAGACTGTGAAGTCCCGCTTGAGAACTGCCTGGGCGGTGAGTTCAAGGGATGGAACATGGCGCTCTCTTCGGTTGAATGGGACCGCTGCACCCTGCTTGCGCCGTTCCTCGGGACAGGGTTCTTTGCGCTTGATGCATGCGCCAAGTATGCGAACGACCGTGTCCAGTTCAAAAAGCCGATCAGGGAATTCCAGGCCGTGCAGAACAGGATAGCGAATATAAAGATATTCAACGAAGCGGCAAAGCTGGCCATTTACCGAGTCGCATCGTCGAAGGACAACGGGCAGATGCTCAATCCCCTGCTTGCTGCGGTCAACAAGATGTATGTCGGCGACATGGGCTGCGAGATGGCGACGGACGCCGTCATGGTGCACGGCGGCTACGGCTTCATGCACGAATACCCGGTCGAGCGCAATTACCGCGATGCAAGGCTCGGGACAATCGGCGGAGGGACTTCGGACATCATGCGCATGATAGTTTCGCGCATCATGCTTATGTAGTGGGGGTGGATAATGATAGATTATGAACTTAAAGAAGGTGAAGCACTTCTCAAGCTTAAAGCGCTTGATTTTGCAGGAAAAGAGATAGCCCCGAATACTGCGAAACTTGATACAGCCTCTAAAGCTGAAGCGGCGGATATAATGAAGAACAACCTGAAAAAGCTAGCCGCTGCAGAGCTGCTGGCTCCGGGAATAAGTGAGGCCGGTATCGACCTTATAAGCCATTTCGTTGTCGGCGAAGAAATTGCCAAGGCATGCGCTGCTACATGGCTGAGCGCAAGGACTACCGGTTTCAGATGCGCTGGGGCTATTGCTCTCTTCGGCACGGCTGAACAGAAAGCGAAATATCTGAATGCGCTTATCAAAGGTGAAATCACGGGCGCAGTCGCATATACCGAAGACGGTGCGGGAAGCGACCTTAGTTCGATTTCAGCTGAAGCTTTAAAAGACGGCAGCGCATGGAAGATTAACGGCACGAAGGACCTTGTCATTAATGCACCCATTGCAGACATATTCCTGATCCTTGCCTGGACTGACAGGAATGCAGGTCAGGCATCAATGTTTATTGTCGAAAAAGGGGCATCAGGTCTGAAAGTCGGAGAAGCGGTTCAGACGCTCGGCATATGCGGATGCCCGGTTGCGCCTGTTAATCTTGAGAATTGCACAGTTGCCGGTGTTCTTGGCGGAGATGCGGGAAAGGGGATCGAGCAGGTCACAAAGATCCTTGAAATGGGGAGAATAGGTGTTGCTGCACTGAGCGTGGGTATCGGTACGGCATGCATGGAAAAATCAACAGCCTGGGCTAAATCCCGCAAGGCGTTCGGAAAGCCGATCGGCGCTTATCAGGAAGTGGGCTTCAAGCTGGCCGATATGTTCACGTTCAACGACCTCGGCAGGGCTCTTGGATTGCGCGCCGCCTGGGCGTTCAACAATAAGGAGAACGAGGCCGAGATACTTGCGGCATGCGCAAAGGTATTCTCAGGTGAAGCGGTCACAAAGATCGCGAACTGGGCGGCCCAGGTCTTTTCAGGCCACGGATATGTCAAGGGCTCTGAAATCGAAAGGCTCTACCGCGATGCCCGTTTCTGTGAATTCTGCGAAGGCACATCGGAAGTTCTTCGCACTGTTATCGCGAAGAACGAACTGGATAAGTTTAAAGGGGTATAAAATCAGCTAATAAGCTCATAGCTCTTAAACTGATAAGCAAAACCGTTTTTGATTTTGCTCACCAGCTCATCAGCTTACCAGCTTAACAGCTAATAAGGGAGGGGAAGAGTATGTCATTTGATGCAAAGTTTGTTGGCCGGAAATACGGGCCCATGACCTATGAAGTGGGCAAGGAAAAGGCAAAGGAATATGCTCATGCGATAAAGAGCAATGACCCGCATTATCTTGACGAGGATTTTGCAAAGGGCACCAAATACGGCGGTCTGATCGTTCCCCCCACTTTTGCGGTTGTCTATTCGGGGCTTCTTTGCGGGCCGTTCTTTCTTGATCCTGAACTCAAGATCGACTTCGCCATGCTGGTACATGGAGAGCAGGCCTTTGAGTTTTTCGAAGTGGTAAGGCCCGGTGATGTGATGACGTCATGGGGTACCATCTCGAAGGTGGAAAACAAGGAAAAGCTTGATGTGGTATCGTTCGAAGTCCTGGCAAAGAACCAGAACGGCACAGATGTCTGCAAGGCAACCTATACATTTGCAATAAGGAAAAGGGGGTAGGTCATGGCTGTCGACATTAAGAACCTTAAAGCTGGAGATACCTTTACTTCGAAAGAGGAAGTGGACAGGTACCGTACAATCCTTTATGCAGGCGCATCAGGCGACTTCAATCCCATTCATATCGATCCCGAATTCGGGCAGATGGTGGGCCTGGGCGGTGTGATACTTCACGGGCTCTGCACGCTGGCATTTACCGCGAATGCCATAACAAATTTCACCGGTGATCCGGGAATGCTAAAAAAGTATAAGTGCCGATTTGCAAAGCCAGTCCATCTTGCGGATGTCATAACGACCGAGGCGACGATAACTGATGTTGCAAACGGGAAGGCAACCATTGCGCTGAAGGTGACGAATCAGGAAGGGACAGAAGTACTGACAATGGCGGAAGCCGAGATAGGTTAGCAATAGTATACAGCGCGTGATAACTTCGCATACTGTTGTCGCTCCCTGCGGAAACGTTGCGGCGTATAAATAAGCTATTGAGCTGATAAGCTGTTGAGCAAAACATTTTAGTGCCTTTGCTTTTGCTTATCAACTCAATAGCTTATTAGCTACTTTGTACGCCTTGTATCGCAGGGACACCCTATATAAAAAGAGTCAAGGTAAATTCAGAAGACGAATAATTTATAGGGATATTAAGTAGTTATGATTTGCCTGGAAATTAGAGTACAGAAATAACTGAACCCTGGGGGATTTGAGGAAGCGGCGGAGACTCACCAGGATCAATGGGTGATACCCTTGGTTTTTCTCCGTTGTTTGCAAAACCTGGTGAAGTAAGTTATTTCGGCAGCGGCGTCCCGGATATGTTCCCTTTTCCCGCTATTCCTATAACAAATATGCCTCTACCCTTACAGGACAAGAAAGCTAGCTTACTGCTAGCGTGCTACATAGATCAGGGCAAACTTGCCTACAACCTCCATCCGACCCACCAGGACCACCTGTTGCCTCCCACTTACAGCTGCTTAAAACCATTTCTTCAAAATTCCCTTTTATAAGAACAATTAGGTGCGGTTGTTTCCATGATTTTTTCATAAAAATGCCTCTTTTTTAAATTAAAGCTTGAAAAATTGTACAATCAAAAGAGGAAAAAATCAAGTTGGCGGGGCTCTTCGGGAAATTAAAGGTGCCTGGCCTTGTATTAAAGGTGCCTGGCCTTTATTCTTGCAGTTTTAAAATATTATCCGGGATCACTACTGTCCCAACGTTAATCGAATGGGAAACTTCAGAGGTCGCGTCTCAACAATCAACAAATTTTATCAATGGTTGGAGGCGCTGGAGGGGACGCTGATTGGAAAATAAATATCTGACGGAAACAAGGAATACCTT
>CAYNVT010000075.1:0-19623 GCA_964400685.1 uncultured Bacteriovoracaceae bacterium
AGGACGGCCATCACCACCACTGGCATCAGTGTTCTCATATCAATGAGGAATCTTCATTATCAGGTTGCTGAAAAATTATAGTCCTTCGCTTCAGATATGAACTGATAGTCGTTTAGCAAAACTGTAAAGTACATCACGTTATTCATAATATTCATCTGACCTTCTTGAGTTGGGACGGTAGTGTTACCGGACTTAAACATTATTTCACACCGCCTAAAGAAATTCGATGCTTTGTCCGTTATTAATATTAGACTGCTTAATAATTTCAAAGGAGACTCCTGAAATGTCTTCCATATGGCTGATCATTTGTTCCCTTGCGGCGTTCGCCGTTGCCTACAGATATTACGGCGCCTTTATCGCAGCTAAAGTATTGGCTCTGGACCCGGCTAAAAAAACTCCGGCATACACTCTTCGCGACGGGGTCGACTACCAGCCGACCAACAAATGGGTGCTGTTCGGGCACCATTTCGCGGCGATATCCGGAGCAGGCCCGCTGATCGGCCCGGTACTGGCTGCACAGTGGGGATTCCTGCCGGGTTACTCATGGATAATAGTGGGCGCATGCCTGGGCGGTGCGGTGCATGACCTGACGATACTGATTCTTTCAGTAAGGGATGACGGCAAATCTTTTCCTGATATCGTGAAGTCGCTGCTCGGCCGCAAGGCATGGCTGGCCGCGTCTATCGCGACATTTTTCAGCCTTATAGCCGTACTTGCCAGCACTTCCGTCGTGGTGGTGAACGCGCTCGCACAGAGTTCATGGAGTGTATTCGTCATCTTCATGACCATTATTGCAGCGCTGATTACCGGGCTATGGATGTACAGAATACGCCCGGGCAGAATCGTTGAAGCGACCACGATAGGCGTGGCTATCGTTCTTGCAGGCGTATTCATAGGAAACCCATTTTCAGATTCCTCTTATGGCCACATTTTTTTGTTCAGTAAACACACAATGTCGATAATCCTTCCGGCTTACATACTTATCGCCTCCATTCTGCCGGTCTGGGTGCTGATGTGCCCGAGGGATTATCTGAGCTCATACATGAAGATAGGCGTCGTATTCGTGCTGGCTGTCGGGATACTACTGGCGAACCCGCAGCTCAACATGCCCGCGCTGTCGCCATTTCTGGAGAACGGCCCGATAATTAGCGGCAGCGTGTGGCCGTTCATGTTTATCACAATCATGTGCGGGGCTGTCTCGGGCTGGCATGCCCTTGTATCTACAGGCACAACCCCCAAGATGCTCATGAACGAAAAGCACGCGCTGCCCATAGGATTCGGAGCAATGCTGACCGAAGGCTTCGTGGCGGTCATGGCGCTTATCGCCGCCTGCGTTCTTCAGCCCGGAGACTATTTCGCAATCAACATGCCCCAGGATACAGAAAAACAGAAGGCCGCATATGTCGCCTTTGTTAATTCAGGCGCAGAAAAATCTCAGATGAACCTCAACCCTGTAGATCTGAAGATGCTGGAAGAAGAGACCGACGAGAAACTCGAAGGAAGGACAGGCGGCGGAGTGACTCTCGCAGTAGGCATGGCCAGGCTATTCACCCATATCCCGGGTATGAAAAAGCTCGGCTCATACTGGTACCACTTCATCATCATGTTCGAGGCGCTCTTCATAATGACGCTGCTGGAAACGGGAACGCGTGTGGGCAGATATATTCTGCAGGACGTCATAATAAAGGAGTCCAGGGTGAAAACGAGCCAATACGACTGGAGGCTCAACATAACGACAAGCTTCGCAGTCTGCTTCTGCTGGGGGTATCTGCTTTACACCGGCACGCTCAACTCCCTGTGGACGCTCTTCGGCATATCGAATCAGCTTTTCGCAGGCACGGTGCTCGCCATAGGTACATGCTGGATACTTGAGAATTCGGCAAAAAAGAAATACGCGCTCATAACCGCGCTTCCCTGCCTGTTCCTTATAGTTACCGCCACTACTGCGGGCATAATCAGCATAAAAAGGTGGGGAAAGGCGTTTGCGGATATTCCTTCAGGCGACATCACCGGTATAATACTTCAGATAATACTCATAGGCATGGCATTTCTTCTGATAGTATCTTCGCTGTACCTGACCTACATGTCTTTCATGAGACCATTCAGGAGAGATTATGCAGATAACGTTTGATGAAGATAAAAAGATATTCCATCTCAGCGCCGGCGGTACAAGCTATGTAATGAAAACCGCCTTCGGTGAGCTCCTGCACCTCTACTGGGGAAAGGAATTGAGCGACCCGGACTGCTCCTATCTGCTCAGACCTGCCATGAGGGCGTTTTCGCCGGACACGCACCCGGACGAGCTCGGGATATCTCTCGATATCCTTCCGCTCGAATACCCTTCATCAGGCACAGGCGATTTCAGGCAACCCGCATTCATCGTAGAAACCGCCGACGGCGCGAGGCTCGCGGAACTCAAGTATTCAGACCATAAAATACTGACAGGCAAACCGGCGCTTAAGGGCCTGCCTTCAACGTATATCGAACTGCTTTATGAGGCGGACACGCTCATCGTCGAAATGAAGGATGATGCCATCGGGCTTTGCGTCGAACTCTCATACACTGCATTCAGGAACTACGACGCCATTGCCCGCTCGGCCAGGTTCATCAACAATTCAGGTTCCGGCATAAAGATACTTAATGCCATGAGCGCGAGCGTCGATTTCATGGACGCAAACTACGACATGCTCCAGCTCTCGGGCGCATGGGCAAGAGAAAGGCATGTTGAGACAAGGCCGCTCACGCAGGGCACCCAGTCGATTGAGAGCAGACGCGGCGCTTCCAGCCACCAGCAGAACCCTTTCATGGCGCTCATCAGCAAGGGATGCACCGAGTTCACAGGCGAGGCATACGGCTTCTCTCTGATTTATTCAGGGAATTTCCTTGCCGCATGTGAGGTCGATCAGTTCTCGACAACAAGGGCGGCGATCGGTATCAACCCGTATTCATTCTCGTGGCTGCTGAAGCCCGGCGAAACCTTCCAGACACCCGAGGCCGTTCTGGTCTATTCCGATAGCGGGCTTTCCGGCATGTCCGACACGTTCCACAGGCTATACAGGAACAACCTCGTCAGGGGCATTTACAGGGATGCTCCCCGACCCGTCCTCTTAAATAACTGGGAGGCCACCTATTTCGCGTTCGACGAAGAGAAGCTCCTCGAAATTGCAAAGGCTGCATCCGCGATCGGCATCGAACTTTTCGTGCTTGACGACGGCTGGTTCGGCGTTCGCAACGATGACAACTGCTCGCTGGGCGACTGGGTCGAGAACACCGATAAGCTGCCTGGAGGCATAAAGGGCATTGCCGAAAAGGTCAATGCACTCGGCATGAAGTTTGGCCTCTGGTTCGAACCTGAGATGATATCAAAGGACAGCGACCTCTACAGGACGCACCCGGACTGGTGCATGCATGTCGAGGGAAGGCGGCGGACCGATTCAAGGAATCAGCTCGTGCTCGACCTGTCGAGGAGTGATGTGTGCGAGTATATAATCGAAAGTGTAAGCAGCGTTTTAAGAAGCGCTCCCATAGATTACGTGAAGTGGGACATGAACAGAAGCCTTCTCGAGGTCGCTTCAATTTTGCTGTCTCCAGAAAGAAAACAGGAAACATTCCACCGCTACATTCTGGGGCTCTACTCCGTACTGGAAAAGATAACATCCGACTTCCCGGACATACTCTTCGAAAGCTGTTCGGGAGGAGGCGGCAGGTTCGACCCCGGCATGCTTCATTACATGCCCCAGACATGGACCAGCGACGATACGGATGCCGTAGAACGACTGAAAATTCAACACGGGACAAGCATCGTTTATCCTGCAATCTCGATGGGGGCGCACATATCAGCCGTTCCGAACCACCAGGTGCACCGCTCTACGCCCCTTATCGCCCGCATCCATACGGCCATGGCTGGTAATTTAGGGCTTGAACTCGACCTGTCTAAACTCTCGCAGGATGAAACGGCTCTACTCAGAACTCATATCGAGCTCTATAAGAAAGAAGTAAGGGACATAGTACAGTTCGGCAGAGTGTACAGGCTCATAAGCCCGTTCGAAGGCAACACGACTGCCTGGCTTTTCGTAAACAATGACAAATCAAAAGCGGTGCTCTTCTTTTTCCGGGTGCTCGCCGAGGCGCAGGAGCCTTTCAGGACGATAAGACTTACCGGTCTTGACGCTCAAAAAACCTACAGGGAGGCTGTATTCGGAACCCTGTACAAGGGTGATACCCTGATGAGGGCGGGCCTCCCTTCGCCCATTTTCTTAGGCGACTACGGAAGCGCACTTATAAGGCTGGAGGCGGTGTCCTGATCTGACAGATGAGGATCTGCGCAGAGGCGTTCGCAGACTGAAGGCTCCTTAGTCCGGCCATGTCCGCCGGAGCAGGCATAGGCCGTTTTCATATGCGGAATCAAGGGCGGCAGATCGTAATGGCCTGCCGCCCTTTGTGTTTACTTATCCGGGCTGTCAATTCCCTCGCGGGGTCCGCCTGAAGCGGCCTTCCTTCTGATCCTGTTCATGGCCCACGCCCTGTTCACCGCGATCTCGGCCAGCGGAACAATAAGATAAGGAACCTGCCACCAGAAATATCCGAAAAATGAGCCTCCAAGAGAAACGAGTGCGGCTACCGGCTGGACAAGAGACTCTACGATCAGCCTGTCCACGACATCCTCGTTCAGCGAACGGTCCACCAGACGGTCTTTTACTATCGCATAAAGCCAGTCGGCAAGGAAAAGCACGCCTACCAGAAAGACGGTCAGGCTGTAGAAAACCTGCACGGTGAGCGATGACGGAAACGCTACAGTCAGTGAATTCGAAAAGGGAAGAAGCCCCACGAACATGAGCGTCAGGATGGTTAACCAGACGTGCACTCCGTCCGAACGCCTCATATATCTGCTCTCGTTATGGCTGAAGAACCAGTAGAAGGAAATGTTGATGAAGGTAACGAGATATGCCACGATCACATCGGACTGGCCGAACAGATACTTCCTTATGGCCTCTTCCGTCGGAGGCATGTCCTCAGACGGCTTTTCTATGAAGATTATCATCAATATCAGACAGAGCGCAAAGAACACGTCAGTAAGCGTCTGCAGGCGCTTAAGCGATATTGCCGAACTCTTGTCTTTTTCCATCATCATACTATAACTCAGGATTCATTCTTCCGGACATCCTTGTCTGCGGCATCGAACGCCCCGCCCCTCTTCCAGACTTCGCCGCCGTCGATTACGAAATCAGAGCCGGTGACGAACGAGGCTTCGTCAGATGCAAGAAAAACAATCGGATACGCAAGGTCGGCCGGTTCTCCTATGCGTCCGATCAGGTTGGATTCTTTGAACATTCCCATCAGATCATCCCTGGTCCTTCCGGCCTTTTCCGCTTCAACAAAGGCGGTTTCCAGAATGGCCGTCTTCACGAAGCCGGGAAATACGGTGTTTACCCTGATATTGTACGGCGCCAACTCAATCGCTGCTACCTTTGAGAAAGACGCCACTGCTGATTTGCTCGAACAGTATGCCCCCTGTGTGGCGCCCGGGACATATACGATGTTGGAAGATACGTTTATTATCGAGCCTCCCTTTCCGCCATTCTTCATCATAAGAGGAGCAGCATGCTTCACACCCAGGAAGACTCCCTCCACATTGATCGCCATGACCCTTCGCCATTCATCGACGGTAGTGTCTAAAATCGGTTTTACAAAACCTATACCCGCGTTGTTGACGAGCACGTCGAGCCTGCCGTATGCATCAAGCGCGTGACTAACAATACCCCGCCACGAATCCTCATCGGAAACGTCCAGCCTGAAAAATGAGGCAATCCCTCCGCCTGCGGCTATCGAGGCGGCAACATCCCTGCCCTTATCCTCCTGGATGTCCGCTACAACGACTTTGGCTCCCTGTCCTGCGAAAAGATCCGCCACTCCGCGGCCTATGCCCGATGAGCTGCCCGTAACTATGCATACCTTGCCCTGAAGTCTCTTATCGCTCGACATTGCTTATCCTCCCTGTCTTTTCCGCCAAAATGATACACCCTGGAACAATGTTTCATCTCCGCATAAGAACAAAATCGGCAGACATGAAGAAAACCTTGAAACGTTCAGGGCATGTCGATGAATCCTTTTCAGGACAGTCAATTCAATCCCGGGAGCCTTATATTTCCTATTGAATTGGATAGCCCGGGCTTATATCCGCCCGGGTGTCTGACTCCTATTTTTCGCTTCCCAGTATTATCGGCAGGCCTGTCTTGGTATTGCCTATGACAACCACCTTCGTATTCTGGCTGTTGGCAAGCTTCTCGGTTGCCTCTATCCCTTTCCATTCAAGCAGCTGAGGGCTTATGCCCTGAGCTACGATTTTCTGGAAGTCCGCAATGCCTTGCGCCTCTATGCGCTTGCGTTCGGCCTCCTGCTGCTCTTTCTGAAGCACGAACTTCATCTGCTCGGCTTCCTGCTCGCGTTTGAGCTTTTCCTGTATCGCGTTTGCAACGACGACAGGCAGACCGATTTTTCTGAGAAGGACCTGCTCGGTAATAATGCCGCGGTCTTTTGTTATCTTCGAATACAGTTCCTTGACTTCTCCCGCCAGCTTGTCTCTCTCAGCCGAATATAGAGTCTTTGCATCATAGGAAGCCGTTATCTCGCGGATGGCGGAACGCAGCTGAGGTTCAACGATTATTTGCTGATAGCTTTTACCGACTGTTTTATAAATATTCACGGCCCTGGCAGGGTCTATCCTGTAGATAAGAGAGACATCCAGATTTATTATAAGGCCTTCACGCGATGGGGTGTCGGCTTCTTCCATAATGGTCTGGGACCTTGTGGACATCTTGATAACTTTAGTAAAAGGGATGATCAGCCTTATTCCCGGAGAAAGAGTTTCATTGGACACATATCCGAAAAAGTCCTTAACACCTACATATCCCGCAGGAATCACCACAATAGGCCTTGCCGAAAAGAGTATTATCAACACCACTACCACCACCGCAATGAGGACGCCTTTTGATCTGAATGCGACTGCTTCCATTTTCTCCCCTCCTTACTTTAAATTTACCGGAAAATAAAAAAGGCTGCCTAAGACAGCCCTTTTATTTCTTATATGTCCCTTTCGACTCAACGCGCTTTTTGACGCCTTCCATGTAGCCCGGCAGGGTGCTGTTTGTCATGAACCTCTCTGCGAAGCCGGGAACCGGAACCGATGTTTCTACAATCGGGGCATAGTAGTAAACGGTCTTTTTTCCGTTGTCATACGGCTCGATATACTCAAATCCTTCGACGTTTTTGAGTCCGCTTGTGGCCCTGATTATCTTTATCCCCTTCTTCTGATACTCATCCACCTGGCGCTGCGAAACCAGACTCCATTCCTGCCTCATGTTTTTACCGTCGAACTTTACATCAAGGGTATATATAACTGTCAGAATGGGAAATTTGAGTTTGCCTTCAAAAAGAACCTCTCCTGCCTCTCCCGGTTCAATGGGTTTTATAACGCTGACTGTTTTATAGTATTCAAGACCGGGTACGAACTCGCCCATAGAATTCCAGTCGCATAGATATTTCCAGGTATTCTCAGGAGTAGCATTTATAAGGAGCACGCCTATGCCCCTTTTCTTCTTGCCCTCGCCCTCAACCTTCATTTCGACCGTGAACGTCTGGAGCTTTCCTGCTTCCAGCTTCGCCTTGTCTATCTTGAGATTCAGTTTTTCCTGTGCAAACACTGTCCCAGGAAGAAAAAAAACAATACTTATCAGAACTGCAACTATGCTTCTCATTTTATTCCCCTTTGTATTTATTTATATTCGATGAAATATATTCCGCACATCTTGCTGCAAACGCCATTATGGTAACCTGAGGATTGACGCCAAGCGAGGTCGGAAACGGGCTGCCGTCCGGAATGAACAGGCCTTTGATATCATGAGATTCCAGGTTTAAATCGACAACGGATTTTCCGGGATCATTGCCCATACGGCATGTCCCCAGCGGATGGAAAGCCATAACCTCATAATTCCAGGGCTTTGTTTTGAGGTTCCTGAAACGGTGCAGCTCCACCTTGTTGTTGATAACAGGCATTGTATTGCAGCAGGTAAATACCCTTTTCGCCCCTGCGGCAAAAAACATCTCCGCAGTTATGCACGACCCTTTATGAAGCTTTTCCTTATCCTCCCGGTTCATTGAATAGTACGCGCGAAAAGCTTGTCCGAACATTGCCGGTTTCACAGAACCCCGGGTTGTATCGCAAATCATTACGCCGAAAGCCGCAAGATTTTTATAATGCTTCAAAAGGTATTTATGCTCTTCCCCCACACCGGGCAATGCCATTGCCATAACCCCGGGAGGAACAAATATCCCTTCGAGCATTATGCCTTCATCCTTGAAGGCATCGATATAACATCCCTGCGAAACCCCGTAATGGCCGTTCACCTCTTCATCCATCTCAGCTACCACCCTGCCGCACGGGTGTATCGTCAAACCTTTTCCAACCAGGCCAGAGGTGTTGGCAAGCCTGTTCTTAAGCATGAAAGCGGGAGTTATCAAGGCACCCATTGCAAGACAGACTACGTCGGCCTTTACCTTCACCCTGTAGCGCCTCCTCTTTGTCACCGGGTCGATTATAAGACCTTCCACACCATTAACGCGTCCGTTCCCGATACTAACCTTGGTCACCCTGCAATTGGCGTAGATATCCGCACCCGCTGCAACCGCTTTAGGTATATAAGATACGTCCATTGACTGTTTGGCGCCCTTGATACAGCCCCACTGACAGCTTCCGGCGCCTTTACAGTCCCTGACGTTATGTTTGAGCGGTTTCGCTTCATAACCCAGGGCCTTTGCCCCGCGCTTGGCTATCTGGTAGGCATTTCCCAGAATGTCCTCGCTCAGTTCCGTAACATTAATCTCTTTTTCAACCTTATCGAAATATCCGGTAAGGACATCGTAATCAATCCCTTCGCAGTCATAATGAGCGGCCCATTCTTCAACAACTCTGCGCGGCGTCCTCATGCATGTAGCAGAATTGACGGTTGTCGTACCGCCTATGGTCCTGCCCATTGTTATTGACACCGGAGGCAATCCAAATGCCATTGTCGTTCCAGCGTCACGGTACATCATACCCATCATATCGCAGGGGTCCTGATTGAAGTTTTTACCTGTGAAATAACTGCCCTCTTCGAGCGCAACGACCTTAAGACCTTTTTCGGCAAGCTCCTTTGCAACGACTGCTCCGCCGGCGCCTGTTCCTACAATGCATACATCGGCCTCAATATCTACATGGCCCTTTATATCTTTACACTCCTTTATCATGCGCCACCCCTAGTCCCTGATGCCGTCGAAGCCCTGAACATGATCGAACTTCTCTTTGTATCCTATGGCGTCTTTCACTTCCCTGACACCGTAAAATGCCGGGAACACCAGCACCTTGATAATCAGCAATGACAGCGGCCCGGGAAACGCGGAATTCTCGACGAGATGCAGGAGCTCGGTACGCTCCTGTTCATCCATATTGATAAGCTGCCTGAATTTTTTCATATATAATATAGGCCAGGCATAATTCAGTACATGCACCGCCATCCTGAGCGTGAACCGGGTTGTGAAAGACGCCTTTGAAAGCATGAAATCCGTCCTTGGAAGCCACTTATCCTCAATATCGGCAGCACCGAGTTCAAAGCTTGCACCTCCCCTGGGAATTATTCCGCCTGCCATTGCGGCGATAATCTTCGCATCTTTTTTGCTCAGAACTTTATAAGGCATACCCATCTCCTTAGAAGGCATTAAATAATGTCAGGATTTCACAAACCTTAAAGACAGAAGAAAATCAATAATTTCTCTAAACGGGAAATACACCACGGAACTGGATATGATTTTTTCCGTCTCTGTATCGTTAATAGTTGCATAGCAGGTGACATGAGTCCTGTGAAGGTTCCATGGCCAGATGTTCACCTTTTCGCCTACATATCTGTATGCCCTGCCATCGTCTCCTTTGAAATCGAGCTCATAGCGAATCTTGCGTTCTGAAAAATACATGAGCTTCAGGAACCCTTTGCAGTCTGCCTTGTTCGCCAGACCTCCAACCGTAATAAAGCCTCTGGCGCTGCTCACAAGAAACTCTTCCGAGCGGGGATTCAGAAACTTTATCAGGTTATCATTGCCCCATGTCAGGGAAAAATTAAGCGGCAGTTCCCTTCCGCCATAAGAGCCGCCGGAAAAGGTATGTGTCCCGATCATCATTTCATCCATCCTGAAACCAACCATGATTCCCTCACATCTACGCCTGCTTTTTGATAAGATACGAGGATTGGCCGTTTTTTGTCAAAGAAAAAGATGTTAATATTGCTTCGGGTTGATACACTACAAATAGGGGTTTTATGTGAGCTATATTACCGATAACATCAAAAGGATTCTCAAAGATATTCCTGAAAACGTGAACGTCGTTGCAGCCGCAAAATCAAGAAGCCTGGAACAAGTGAGAGAGACCATCGAAGCAGGAATAACGATGATCGGAGAAAATTATCTGCAGGATGCCAAAGGCATCATCGAAGAACTGAAGGACAAGGCTTCCTGGCATTTCATCGGTCATGTCCAGAAGAACAAGGTCAAACATATCATCCCCATGTTCGACATGGTGGAAACCGTCGATTCAAAGGAGCTGGCCCTCTTGATCGACCAGACTGCGGAAAAGCTGGGCAGGACCATGCCGGTGCTGATAGAGGTAAACAGCGGGCGCGAAGAGCAGAAAGCAGGCGCAATGCCTGAAGAAGTCCAGGCCCTGGCTGAATATATGATCACGCTTAAAAATATTCGGCTCAACGGACTCATGACAATGGGACCCTTTGTCGATAACCCTGAGTTGTTGAGGCCCTGCTTCAGACTGACCAGAACGATATTTGACGATCTTAAATCAAAAAATCTGCCTGATACGGAAATGAAATGGCTCTCAATGGGCATGAGCGATTCATACAGGATCGCTATAGAAGAAGGTGCAAACCTCGTCAGAATAGGGACTCTGATATACGGACCCAGACCGCCTAAAGCTTACTGACTCCCCGATTTTTCTCCGGGAGTTGCTGTTACCCTGGGTTTCCAGACAAAACTCGCCACCCACACGCTGAATTCGTAAAGAACCAGAAGCGGTATCATCATGAACATCATGCTTAGAGGGTCAGGCGGGGTAAGGACAGCGGCAACGACTGCGATGGCCAGTATCGCATATCTTCTCTGTTTCCTCAGAAACTGAGGAGAGACTATCCCTATCTTTGCAAGGAAAAAAATGACCACAGGCAGCTCGAATATGGACCCGAAAGCTATGAGGAGAGTCACTATGAAGCTGAGATATTCATTGAGCTTGGGCATTGCATAGATGTCGCCGGATGCATAACCGAGCAGAAATTTAAACCCGAACGGAAAGACGACAAAATAAGCGAATGAGGCACCCAGAAGGAAGAAGAATGTTGCAGCAAGAACGAACGGCCCTACATGCCTTCTCTCGTTAGCGTAAAGCCCAGGCATTACAAATTTCCATACCTGATAGAATATCACCGGTGTTGCCAGCACAAGGCCTGAAAAAAAAGAGACCTTGATATATGTCAGAAATGCCTCAGGCAGCGCAGTGTATATCAAATGGCTCCCCGGCGGCAATGCCTTGACAAGGGGTTTCGTCAGGAAATTGAAAATCTCTTTTGAAAAGCCATAGCTCAATGCAAATCCGGCCGCTATTGCAAGAAGGCTTTTTATAAGCCGGGACCTCAGCTCCGAGAGATGGTCTGTAATGGGCAGCTTCGGATCATCCAATCAGTCTGCCCCCTGCTTATGTTTATTATCATCGCCTGATTCTTTTGATTCAGATAAAGGTTCAGCCAGGGGATTCTCAGTCTCGCTGTCTTTGACATCGGTCTCGGATTTTGATGAATAGTTCCTGCTTTCTCCGGCAATGTCTATTTCACGTTTGAGGTCACCTGTCGCCCGCTGGAACTCCCCCATTGCCTTACCCAGCATTTTGGCAAGATCAGGCAGCTTGTTCGGCCCCAGAACGATAAGGGCTACCACAAGTATTATGAATAGTTCCATTCCACCTATGCCAAACATGCGAGACCTTATAGGATGAAACAAATCAGGGTGTCAAATTATTACGCAACCGTAATACCACTACAGAGATAGACGTCCTGTATGGCCTGAAGCAGCTCGATACCGTCCTTCATCGGCCGCTGAAATGCTTTTCTTCCGGAAATGAGGCCCATGCCTCCGGCGCGCTTGTTTATAATTGCAGTCCTGACAGCTTCCGCCAGGTCGGTTGCTCCCTTTGATTCACCGCCTGAGTTTATCAGCCCCATCCTTCCCATATAGCAGTTCATAACCTGATAGCGGGTAAGGTCTATCGGATGGTCGGTGGTCAATTGTGAATAGACCAGCGGTGATGTCTTGCCATAGCCTATCGCCGTATAACCGCCGTTCACGGTCGGCTGTTTCTGTTTGACAATATCCGCCTCTATCGTGACCGAGAGGTGATTGGCCTGTCCTGTCAGGTCGGCGGCTGTGTGGTAGTCGACGCCGCCTTTCTTGAAACCGTCGTTCCTGAGGTAAGCCCACAGAATAGTGACAAGCCCCAGATCATGAGCATGTGCGAATGCCTCGGATATTTCCATGACCTGTCTTGAACTTTCCTCGGAACCGAAATAGATGGTTGCGCCGATCGCTGCTGCGCCCATGTCGAAGGCCTGCTGGACATTTGCGAACAGTATCTGATCATGCTTTTCCGGATAAATCAGCAGGTCGTTGTGGTTTATTTTAAGTATGAAAGGTATCCTGTGGGCATATTTTCTGGAAATGGAACCGAGCACACCCAGAGTTGAAGCGACCGCGCTGCAGCCTGCCTCGATTGCAAGCTTTACTATATTCTCAGGGTCGAAATACAGAGGGTTCGGTGCAAAAGAGGCACCTGCGCTGTGTTCAATTCCCTGGTCGACTGGCAGAATGGAAAGATAGCCCGTACCGCCGAGCCTTCCATGACTGATAAGACTTTGCATATTCCTGAGCACATTAGGGCTCCTGTCGGAGAGCATCAGACTTTTTTCTACATAATCAGGCCCCGGCAGATTCAAATTCTCCTTCGGCACAATGCACTTGTGCTCAAGCAAATCCTTTGCTGCTTTTCCGCCAAGCAATTTCGATATTTTGTCATGCATATCCATCCTCCTTTTTTTGAAAATCAGTAGGCAGAAGACAGGAGAGAGGAGTCAGCATAAAATCTAAAAAAAGTAATCTGGTTTTTCCTGCTTTTCTACTGTCTACTGTCTCCTGCCTCACCCTACTGTCTCCTTTGTTTTATCTATACGCCGCATCAATTTTGTCGTTTTCACCCAGATAGTAGATGTCCAGGGGCTTCAGGTCATCACTCAGTTCATATACAAGCGGTATTCCGGTAGGTATATCCACGTCTTCAATCTGAGATTCATCCAGATTCTGCAGATGTTTCACAAGAGAGCGCAGAGAATTGCCGTGCGCACTTATGAGAACATTCCTTCCCGATTTCAGGCAGGGTTTGATATCGCTGTGCCACATCGGCATCAGCCTTTTGAGCACGTCATCAAGGCATTCGGTAAGGGGGATGTCATCGTCGCTTACATCCCTGTACCTGATCTCGTGTCCGGGCCAGCGGCTGTCCGATCTGTTAAGCGCTGGCGGCCTGTTGTAGTACCCCCTGCGCCAGTGATGTACCTTATTTGCACCATATTTTTCAGCTGTTTCAGCTTTATTCAGACCTTGAAGCGCCCCGTAATGCCTCTCGTTAAGCCGCCAGTTCTTGACAACAGGTATCCAGTACTGCCCGCATTCATCGAGAACAATATTGAGCGTATCAATCGCCCTTTTAAGAAGGGAAGTGAATGCTACATCGAAAATGTAGCCTTCCCTTTTTATCAACACCCCTGCCTCATGCGCCTGGGTTATGCCTTTTTCGGACAGCCCGACGTCCGTCCAGCCCGTAAAACGGTTTTCGTTGTTCCATACGCTTTCCCCGTGACGGAGAAGGACCAGTAATCTCATGACAGCTCCTTATATCTGTTATTCAATCATTTATCGAAATAATCGCCTTGTAATATAAATAAAAAATTCAAGATCCGTTGAATTTATGCAAATGAAGTGTTCATTAATTTACTAACGCAGGTTGACTATTGGGATTACCTGCAATAGTCTTATTTCATGCTCAGACAAACAGTTGCGGACACAATAGCAATTAAAGGAACCGGCCTTCACAGGGGCAATACGGTCCATCTGAATATCAAGGCCGGGGAAGACGGCATACTGTTCATCAGGGATGGTGTAAAAATCCCTGCAAAACCTGAATTTGTAACAGATACGAGACTCAACACAATGCTGGGCCTTAAGGGTGTTCTCATCTCCACCGTCGAACATTTCATGAGTGCATTATACGGTCTGGGAATTACCGACTGCGAAGTCCATGTGGATGGCGACGAGATGCCCGCCATGGACGGTTCCTCCCTGCCCTTCTTCAAGGCCCTTTCAGTTGCAGGAACACGCATCATAGGAGAAATTGAACCCATCATCATCAATAAAAAAATGAGGGTAGGAGATGATACGGCTTATGTTGAAATCGAACCGGGAGATTTTCGCATAAACTATTCAATCGATTTCCCGGAACCCGCGATCGGCAGGCAGACATATGTATACTCCGGGGGAGATTATCAAGGACTGATCGCGCCTGCGAGGACCTTCGGAAGGCTTAAGGATGTGGATGCAATGAGAGCCATGGGGCTTGCTCTCGGCGGAAGCCTTGATAACGCCATCGTCGTGGATAATGATACGATCCTTAATCCCGAAGGCCTTCGATATGAAGATGAATTCATCAGACACAAGATCCTTGACCTTCTGGGAGACCTGTGGCTGCTGGGAAGGCCTGTTGCAGGCCTGATAAAAGCATCAAGGGCAAACCACAGGCTGCATGTCGAGATGGCAAAGTCTATATTATCGGAATCATCAGGCAGGGAATGATATGTCAAAAAAGACAATAGAATTCGGCATTGCATTTCTACTGATGGGCCTTATCGTTGCCCTTGTCTGGGTGGAAAAGCACCTGCCGCAATTCCAGGCTATGCCGTCAAGCCATGTGACTTTCCTGGCGCTTCTTAACCTCAACATCGTCCTCTTGATCCTGGTAATCTTCCTTGTAGTGAGGAATGTCGTCAAGCTCATGCTGGAGCGCCGCAGAGGCATGCTCGGCTCAAAGCTGCGCACCAAACTGGTTGCGTCGTTTGTAACGCTCACGATCTTTCCAGCAATGGTTTTGTTCTTCACCAGTGTAATCTTTATTGACAGGAGCATGGAAGGCTGGCTTTCCGAAGAGGTCAAAAAGGCCATTGCGGAATCTCTGAATGTGGCCAACATTTATTATAAAGAGGCTTCCGTCGATGCACAGCATTATGCGGCATTCATATCAGAGGAGATAACACAGAGAAGGCTCCTGCGTGAAGGCAACCTCGATATATTGAAAGATCTCCTCGACGACAGGATGGAGATGTTCCGGTTGTCCGCGGTGGCGGTTTTCTCGGCACAGGGTGAGGAGCTTGTAAAAATAGTCTCACCCAAGCTCGGTATTTCCACGCTGCCCGACCCGGAATCAGGCCTTGTCAAGGCCGCAATGAACGGCAAGAGCACCAGCAGGGTTATCCAGGCGGGAAAGGCTGATATTATCGAAGGCATAGTGCCGATACATTCATCATTTAATCCAAAAGATATAGTGGGCGTTTTTGCGGTCGATTATTATGTGCCTGAAAGCCTTTCGGGAAGACTCGACCTCATCAGCTCATCATATGACGATTATATCGAAAGTCTCAGGTTCAAGGGCTGGATAAAGACAGAGTTCATAATAACCCTTACCTCTGTAACTCTGCTGGTCATTTTCTCTGCAATCTGGTACGGGCTGAACCTTTCCAAAGGCCTTACAAACCCCATTGAAAAGCTGGTTGAAGGCACTCAGAGGGTCTCAAAGGGAGATCTAGGCTTTTCCGTCGATGTGACGTCCGATGATGAATTGGGAATACTCATCAAGGACTTTAACCAGATGGTGGGGGACCTCAAGAATTCAAGGACGAATCTGGAGCAGACCTATAACGAGCTTGCCGCGCGGAACAGGTATATTCAGACCGTTCTTAAAAACGTATCAACAGGCGTTATTTCGGTTGATGCAAACGATAATATATCAATGATCAACGCCAGCGCCCAGAAAATGCTTGCCATAAAAATAGACAAGGTCATCGGGCGGAAATGGCGGGATGTCATGAAGGAAGAACATCTACCTATCGTTACAGGTCTTTCCGATGCGCTTAACAACAGCAAAGGAACGGTGATCGAGAGGGAAATAGTGCTGAGCATTGAAGGCAGGAGGCTCTCGCTTCTTATCCATGCCTCCATGCTCTATGACGATAACAACGAATACATAGGGGTGGTTGTTGTCTTCGACGACCTGACCGAGCTTCAGCGCATGCAGCGCGTGGCTGCGTGGCGCGAGGTCGCAAGAAGGATCGCCCACGAGATCAAGAACCCCCTTACTCCCATACAGCTCTCGGCCCAGAGGCTCAGGCGGCGCTATCTTGACAAGATTAATGATGACCCTGAGGTCTTTGATGAATGCACACGGTTGATTGTATCACAGGTGGAGGAGATGAAACTGCTGGTAGACGAGTTCTCGGCCTTTGCCAAGATGCCTTCATCAATGCCTGTGCCGGACAATCTGAACGAAGTACTGTCTGATGCCGTAGCGCTTTACAAGCAGGCCCATCCCGATATCGAATATATTCTGGAAACAGATGAAACCCTCACAGGTGTTGAGATAGACCGTTCTCAAATGAGCAGGGCCATTACCAACCTTCTGGAAAATGCAACTGTCGCATTGAAGGAATCGGATGTCCCCATTAAGAAAATCACGGCAAAAACCTCATATAATCGAGATATACGCTTTGCCAGACTCGAGATCATGGATTCCGGCCCAGGCATCCCTGAAAAAGTGAAAGAAAGAATGTTCGAGCCGTATTTTTCCACAAAGAGAACAGGAACAGGTCTTGGGCTGGCAATTGTGAAAAGCATTGTTACGGACCACAACGGATTCATCCGCGTACGAGACAACAAGCCGACCGGCACAATTATAACGATCGAACTACCCGTTAAGGAGAAGGCATGAAATACACAGTACTGATTGTAGACGACGAAGATAATATCAGGCTCTCGCTGAAAGGCAGTCTTGAAGATGAGGGTTTTTACGTCATACAGGCATCCACCGGTGAGGATGCCCTCAAGATACTCGAAAAACACGATGTGGACATTGTATTGCTCGACATATGGATGCCCGGTATTGACGGGATACAGACGCTTCAGGAAATCAAGAAAACAAATCCTGACCTCCCGGTAATAATAATGACCGGCCATGGATCGATCGATGCCGCGATAAAAACAACCAGGCTCGGAGCGCTCGATTTCCTTGAAAAGCCTCTCGACCTCAACCGCATAATAATTACCATAAACAATGCACTTCATATGAAGGAACTCTCTGCAGAGAACGCCCTTTTAAAGAAAAAGACTGAAAAAGATGCCGAAATGATCGGATCGTCCCCTGCCATCGTAAAGCTGAAGGAAGAAATAGACAGGGCCGCGCCTGCTGATTCATGGGTTCTCATACTGGGTGAGAACGGCACTGGAAAGGAGCTCGTGGCCAGGAGTCTGCACAAGCAAAGCAGACGGAATAATCAGCCTTTTGTCGAAGTCAACTGCGCCGCCATTCCGAGCGAACTCATTGAAAGCGAACTCTTCGGCCATGAAAAAGGCTCTTTCACAGGGGCGACAGAGCGCAAAAGAGGCAAATTCGATCTGGCTAACAACGGCACGCTCTTTCTTGATGAAATAGGTGATATGAGCATGAACACCCAGGCCAAGATACTGCGCATTCTCCAGGAGCAGCGGTTCGAGCGTGTCGGAGGCTCCCAGACTATACAGGTGGATGTCAGGGTTCTGACGGCGACAAACAAAAATCTCGAAGAGGAGATCGCGAACGGCAACTTCAGGCAGGATCTTTATTACAGATTGAACGTGATTCCGCTATATGTCCCGCCTTTAAGGGAAAGGAAAGAGGACATCCCGCAGCTTATCGAACATTTTCTTGCAATGTACGCGGTCCTCAACAACGGCAACAAAAAAATCATAACCGAAGGCGCAGTGAAAAAACTCATGCAGCATGACTGGCCCGGAAATGTCAGAGAGCTTAAGAATATCCTCGAAAGGTTGGTCATCATGACTCCGGGGAACACCATCACGGCGGATAATGTCTCCCCTTTGACATCGAAAACCACATCGGAATTCGAGAGGATATTCGATATCGATCTCTTAAAGGACGCCAGGAACGAATTCGAAAGGATATTCATATCCAAAAAGCTGGCCCAATGCGGAAACAACATCTCCAGGACCGCAGATATGATAGGGGTTGAACGAAGCAACCTTCATCGCAAGATCAAAGGGCTTGAAATAGATGCATGAAAAAGGCGCTGTCAGAAAAGAACCTGGCGGCAGGCTGAATATAGCCCTTGTTTATCCGAATACATATTTCGTCGGTATGTCCAATCTCGGCGTTCACGCCATGTACAGGGCATTCAACGATAATCCTGGAATCGTCTGCGAACGGTTTTTTACAGATCATCCCAGGTCTGTTGAAAACGCCCGGGCCTTATCCGGTTTTCATATAATAGCCTTTTCGGTTTCGTATGAACTTGATTGGATAAATGCAGCAAGGATACTGAAAGACGCTAATATTCCTGTCCTGGCAACCGAGCGGCGCGGCGCTCCGGTTGTAATAGCGGGCGGAGCGGCAGTAACTATGAATCCCGAACCTGTGGCCGACATGCTCGACTTCTGCTTTCTCGGTGACGGAGAACCCGCACCTCATATGCTTAATGATGCCTTTATGAAAAGCTCTTGTTATGAGGAATTCCTGGACAGACTTACGGGAAATCCCGGCATCTATATACCGGGCAGGCCTATTGAGAAGTCATTTTCTGTCAGTACAATAAACCCGATTACGTCTCCTGCCCAAACCGAAATAATAACTGATTCCAGTACCTTCAGCGACATGTTCCTGGTTGAAATCGCAAGAGGCTGCCCGTTTTCATGCATGTTCTGCGCTGCAAAAAAGATATATTCTCCATTCAGGGCGGTAAGACTTGTCAACCTAATGCCTGCTTTTGAAAAGGCTAAGAAATCGGGGCTTAAACTAGGAATGGTCAGTGCATCCCTGAACAATCATCCACAGACCGAGGACATGTTCGGGGCTATAAATGACCTGGATTTGAAGATTGCGCCCCCATCACTCAGACTAGGTATGATTAAGCCTGAGCTTATCAGGCTTATTCAACGCTCCGGCACAAAAGGTGTAACCCTTGCACCGGAGACCGGCTCCGAGCGGTTGAGAAAGTCGGTATCAAAAGACATAAGCAACGAAGTCATCCTGAATGATATCGAAGCTCTCGTGTCTGCGGGAATCATGGACATCAAGTTGTATTTCATGACAGGTCTGCCCGGTGAGAGTCTTGATGATGTCGATTCCATCATCGACCTCGTAAAGCGCTGCAGGCAGAGTTTTATCAAGGTCTC
>CAYNVT010000076.1:0-9951 GCA_964400685.1 uncultured Bacteriovoracaceae bacterium
ATGGTATTTGTCAAGAAGGGGTTTTATTTCGCCTGCCGCAATGCTGCAGTGGGAACATTCAGTGCTTGAGAACATATAAACAGTATGTCTGATTTTCCC
The DNA here is from genome assembly GCA_964400685.1 of uncultured Bacteriovoracaceae bacterium. Taxonomy (GTDB): domain Bacteria; phylum Desulfobacterota; class Desulfomonilia; order UBA1062; family UBA1062; genus DATCTV01. Next base: position 100 of record CAYNVT010000076.1, read on the forward strand.
CTTCGGCTTATAGGTTATCCCTGCTGCTGCATCAATCTGGGGCCTCAATTCCAGAAATAATTTTTCAATGGCTTTATTTTCATCTGATAGTTTATCAGGGAAATCATCGGTCTGATTCTCTGTGCTTGCATGAACCGGTATTATCAAAGAAATCATGGAAATCAATATTGCAAAGAAAGCAAGTTTCAAAGCTTTCATAATACTGGTGTTCATATACCCTCCATTTCATGTTTTAATATACTTGAACGGCTAAGGCTTTTTTTTATCAACGATTACATCCGCCTGCACAGGGATAAGCTTCTGAGGCATCTGCTTAAGGTCGGTCCTGAAAAATATTGACCCTTCGATAATCCCCGGTTCTTTTCCTGAGATTATGCTGAGAAGAAGTGTCTTTTTCTCACCCGGTTTTATCACCATCTTGTTCTTCGGGGATAACGTCAGGTGCTCTGCCGGCAATACCTCTATATCAAAGATGCTCACGGGTTCCTTACCCGAATTCTCAATGGTAATCGCCTTCTGATATTTCGATCCGGTTTTTACCCGCCCAAGGCTTATATACTGCGGTTTTATGGACAGCACTTCCTGGATGAAAGCCTGTACAATAAAAGTCACATTCTTTTTATCAGGATCATTGGTAATTACCTCTATTCCTGTTTTGAAGCTTCCTCTCATATTATAGGTTGGGATTCTTACATGAATTTTATCTGTTTTTCCCGGTTCAACCGGCCCGACAGGAACGGTGACTTTCAGACCGTTGCAACTCTCACAGGACTTTAACTCCAGTGTGAGCGGTTCATTGCCGGAATTTTTTATTGCAAAATCATGTTCGATTGCCTTGCCCTGCATGACATTCCCTGCCGAATAAGAATATTCTTCGATTGATATTTTCGCAGCGCCGAAAGCCGCGCTTCCGAATAATCCGGAAAGCAGTATTATAAATATGACCAGACCTGTTCTGTTCATAGAATACCTCCATTTTTGGTAATGCAATTTGTGACCTGGACCTTCTTCCTGATGCATGTACATCAAGCTTTTATTCATTGTCGTCGTCCAGTTCAAATAATCCTATCATAAATGAATGTTTTTGGCCAATATTCCGGAATTGCCTGTATATTCCATGAACATCAGACATGATTCAACAATTGCAGTGCATAAAGCTTTGAAGGTTCCTTATCTATTCTTTGCTTAAAACTTCATTCATGCTGCCGGATCTGAATCCCTCAAGGTCAAGTGTGACAAAGATAAATCCGGCCTTTTTTGCAACGCTTATGATCTCGGCAGAATTATTTACAGCTGAAGACATATCTTCCCTGGCGAGTTCTATTCTCAGCACATCTCCATGGTGTCTGGCACGGAAGGTTTTGAAGCCTTTCGCTGCAAGAAAGTCTTCGACCTCTTCAACCTGCCTGAGTTTCTCGGCTGTGATCGGAGAGCCGTACGGGATACGGGAAGCCATGCATGCCATTGCCTGCCTGAACGCAGTCGGAAGATTGTAGATTGCAGAGGAAAGCTGTCTGATATCCTTTTTGGAAAAGCCCAGTTCCTTAAGCGGGCTTTTAACATCAAGCTCTTTTGCAGCCTGCATGCCGGGTCTGAAATCTCCGGTGTCATCAAGGTTGGCGCCGTCAGCTATCACCTTGATGCCGTGTTTCTCGGCGAGTTGTCTGACTTTTATGAAAAGCTCCTTTTTGCAGAAGTAGCACCTTTGCGGCGGGTTCTCCCGGAATTCGGGTATGTCGAGTTCTTCAGAGACGATGTTTTCATATCTGATACCTTTTTTATCAAGCCACTCGATTGCCGGCAGATATTCTCTTTTAGGATATGTCGATGATGTGGCAATCACCGCCAGACATTTCTCCTTGAGTACTTCGTGGGCTACAGTAATGAGGAACGTGCTGTCCACGCCGCCTGAATATGCTATTGCGCAGTTTCCCCATGTGCGCAGCATATCCTTCAGGGTTTGAAGCTTTGCTTCCTGTGATGGTGTGATTTTCATTTTACTCCGCCTTGAGAAATTCTTCTGCTCTCTGTGTGGCATATCTTATAATGCCGCCGCCGAGAACAGTCTCGCCGTCGTAGAGTACAATAGACTGGCCGGGGGTAATTGATTCCTGGGGCTCTTCGAAGGTAACGACAAGCGCCCCGCCGGCAATTTCAGCACGGCAGGCTGCCGGCCTGTGTGCATAACGGATCTTGCCGGATGCCTTCTCGGGCAGGTCTATCGTGAACATATTCAGCGTGTCTGCGACAAGGCCTCCGGCAAAGAGGTATTTACGCTCTCCCGCCACGATCAGATTCCTCCCTGCATCAATCGAGATGACCCGAAGAGGCATGGGGCTGCTTATCCCAAGGCCTGTGCGCTGTCCTACGGTGTAGGATGCTATACCTTTATGGCGTCCTATTTTTCTGCCTTTTATATCAACGATATCGCCCGGCTCATGATTGAATCTACCCTTCATGAAGCTGTTAATGCCTCCAGACGGTATGAAGCATATGTCCTGGCTTTCAGGCTTATTTGATACTGGCAGACTTTTTTCAATGGCGATTTTTCTGACCTCGTCCTTGGTCAAGTCGGCAAGCGGGAATATTACATTTTTAAGCGACTTTTGCGTGATTGCATAAAGAAAATATGTCTGGTCCTTGCGCCTGTCCTTTGCCCTGATTAAAGCAAGGCCGCTCTCAGTCTCAGCTATCCCTGCATAATGGCCGGTGGCAAGAAAATCAAAACCCATGGCCAGGGCCTTATCCAGAAGCGCACCGAATTTGATCCGCCTGTTGCAGACAACACATGGATTGGGTGTTATGCCCAGACGGTAATCACTCACAAAGGGTTCGATCACGTCTTCTTCAAGTTCGCGTGCAAAGTCCAGTATATAATGCCTGATGCCTATAGCCCTGCAAACGCGTCTGGCGTCTTCTATCTCTTCGGGTCCGCAGCATTTTATCTTGCTGCCCGGCGAAGGGGCGACGCCAAGGCACATTGTAACGCCTACAACTTCATATCCCCTGTCTTTCAGCAGACTGGCGGCCACAGCTGAATCGACGCCACCGCTTATGCCGACCATTACCTTTTTCTTCATATCCGCTTTCCTTAAAAACCGGGAAATCCTACCGCATTTGCTGGTGCATGGTTTTATGACAAAACTCTTAATTCCTGAAGTAATCCATAACGGCTTCAAAAAAAATTGGCAATACCTGATGAAAAAACAGTAAAACTGCATGCCGGGGTCATGATACTGCCGAAAAAGTTGATCGGCATGAAGCTTGATATTATAAAGGAGATAATGTTAACGCGAATCAATATCGTTGCGATTATCGTTCTTTTCCCGGCTGTAATATTAGCAGCCGGAGACATCCTTTTCACCGAAAATTTCGCTGATCTATCGAACTGGAAAGAAGTCCTTTTCCCGAAGATTTCAGCCCGTACCAGGTATACCGCTGCAGCCGACGGGAAAGAGACGTTTCTGAAGGTTCAAAGCCATTCCTCAGCCTCGGCGCTTGTTTACAGGGCGCCTTTCAACCCGTATGAATATCCGCATATCAGATGGCGGTGGAAGGTGGACAATGTCCTTAAAGGCGCCGACCTTAAAACAAAAGAGACTGACGATTCGCCGATAAGAGTCTATATTTCTTTTGAATACAATCCGAAAAAATCGACGGCCGCTGATAAGGCTCTTTACGGTTCGGTCAAACTCCTCTACGGCGAGTACCCGCCGCACAGCTCTTTGAACTATACATGGGCCAGCGAATCCACGGCGCCCGATATCATAACCAGCTCATACACAGATCGCAGCAGGATGATAATACTTGAAAGAGGGGACAGAAAAGCAGGTGTATGGGTGGAGGAAAACGTGAATATCATAGCCGATTACAGGAGGGCCTTCGGTACAAATCCGCCTGAGAAGGCAACACTCGGCATCATGAGCGATACCGAAAATACGAGAGGTTCGGCCGTCTCATATATTACCGGAATTGTCCTCAGCCGGAAATGATGACGCTGTATAGAGATTCTTAAGGGGAATCAGCCCTTTTGCTGTTAATCAACCCTTATTGCAGGGCTGCCTCAAGGCATGAGATTTCCTTATATGTTTTTTCAGCCTTGAACCTCAGCATATCCATTGCCAGGGCATTTTTCTGGATATTCTCCATCAGTCCGGCCGTCAGCGGGCTCCAGGCGAACTGCTGGTTCAGAATGTCAAAGAAAAAACCGGTGGCGTATGAAGCCATCTTCCCCATGGCCGCTACCTGCCAGTATTTTTCGCCTGCAAAAAATGCCTTTGTGCTCAAATATTTTTCAAGTGCAGGGTGATCAAGAAGAATTTTACCTATCATAACTGCACCCTCTTTTGCCTTCTCATATTCGGCTTTTTCATCACTGTTCCATTTGTCGATCTCATAGCCGTAATTTGTCCCCTTGAAGACATCCAGGAGTTTCGATGAATTCAGATAGATGTCGTCGAGCTTGAGCCTGGCAGTTTCGAGATTCCTTATTTCGCTTTGAACCTTTTGCAGGTCTGCAGCATCAAGGGGTGTTGTGAGCATACCTGTACGGACCTTGATCGCATCGTCGATCTTTGATTTTGCCACATTGTAGTTGTCCATGAACTTATCAGCAGGAAGGCTAGTCATAAGATCGAAGACAACATTCCATGCTCTGTCGACGGATTCCCCATAAGCTTTGGATATTGCAGCCGTAGTCTGCTCGATCTGTGCCCGCTGTGCCTCGTTCTGTTTGATAAGGTTTTTGAGCGCCGTATTTATGTACTTAAGCCTGTCCCTTGCCTCGATGAGCTGTTTATTCAGGAAGGCGAGGCGCTCGGGGTCCATACTGACATCATAAATGTCGGCGTCGGTGCATGGTGATGTTATGGCTGGCTTGGTTTGTACCTGTGCCTGCGCCATTGCAACCGGCCTGCGGCCTCCCCTTCCTGAAGGCTGTGTGGTTGAAGGCGCAGGGGCAGGAGTTTGACCGGTCTGCAGTCTTAAAAGATAGTCCGAGGCAGCCGCAGGATTGGTTGCTGCACTTCCGTATAAACTGCCGATACTATCAAGCCCGGCCTTTGCCTGAGCATCGGCCGGATTATGCTTGAGCGAACTGATCTGTTTGTCAGTTTCTTTCAGCATTTCTTTCTGAAGCTGAATATTGTCTGCTGTTGCAGGTACAGCAACGGCCCGCGGCAGGGGGATATTCATCTTGTCGAAGCTTTCTTTGGACAGGGTTCCGGCAAGGGCCTGGGCGCTTAATTCGGCCAGATATCTGGCCTCTTCCAGCTCGCCTGATTCAGCCTGAGTAACCGCAAGCATGCCGAGCTGACTGCTCAGCATCAGCTGGGATGTCGCTTCTGTAGTGGTTTCGGTAGAAGGGGTCATCTGTGACCAGTTGCCTTTTGTCTTGTAGGATACGCCACCTTCAAAGGCTCTGGGCATCTTGCTTGTGATCTTGCCGTCCGGCGCAGTGTAGAATGCCTGGCCCAGCCGCCAGAAGGCGGGAACTTTTGCAGGTGCAGCCCATTTGTCCTGGCTTATACCGCTCAGGTCTATCTGAATGCCAGTAGTGCGTGCCCATCTGGCAAGAGCTATCATTTTGGAAGCCTCCCTTATCTTATGAAAGGCAGGCATTTTGCGGGCGTATGCATCATAATTGTCCATGAACTGTCTGCACCAGTCTGCATAATCAGCCTGAATCTCATTGTCAGGCGGCAGACCCCAGTGAGGGCTGTCATCACTGAAAAGATACAGCATTTTTGAAGCGCCGAATTCGATGATCGTTCCATCAGGGGATACTTTCATATCGACCATCTGGGGCTCAAGCCACTGTCGGTAATGAAGGTTCATTCTCTTGTTGAAAAGATTGTTTTTAATCTCATATTCCGTACGGCTCAAGCTGCCGGGGATGTCTTTGAACATCTCGGGCCTTACATTGATGCTTTTTAGCGCATAGTCCGCTTCGTACATGATCATGGCAAGCTGGGAGCTTCCGTCAAGGTCTATGGGAACGAGATTTGCGTAGGGTCTATTCAACCCTTCAAGGTATTCGGCGGCCTGTGTTGATAATGTTATACCGTTAAAGGCCTCATTCATTATGTTTAACTGACCGCCCCTGGGTTCATACGGCATGAGCAGATTCTGGACATTCCTGATGGCGGCTTCCCATGTCATTTTACCTTCAGAGTACCATTCGCGAAGGTTTTTTAACACATCCGGCTGGACAATGTCGGTGGATTCAAGGATTGCAAGGTATGCCGATGCAGTAAGGTCTGCATGGAGCTTTTCTTTCGAAGCGGCATCTCTGGAGTGAATTGCCAGGGCCTCATCGCCCTTTCCCAGAATTTCGAGGGATTTCATCAGAGTCTCAGGCGTATTTTTATAGGCAAGCTCCAGCGCCTGAGCGGTATCCTTGAATCCGAGGTTGTTAAACACCTTGATCTGGATTGCACAGATAAAGGCAGTCGGCTGTATATCCTTGGCTGTATCCAGCTTTACATAGTTATACCATGAGACGTATTCCTGCTGTGTAAGACCGTAGGCTTTGGAGAGCTTTTCTATCATGATCTGCCGCTCTCTGATAAAACCCGGATGTCCTCTTACCGCATTAACCATAATGGTCAGGTTGGATTTGACAGTATCACCCGCGGCGCTTATCTCTTTTTCAGTATCCGGGGTCGGAACGAGATTTAAAATGGGATCAGGGTAGGCCAGCGCGGTTTTAAGGATGTCCAGATATTGGATCTTCCCTGTGTCATAGGCATCATCGTAATGGCCGATTACGGCAATGCGGCCAGACGCTCTGTCAATTATGGCCATGTCGAGCACATTGATGTAATCAAGCTTTCCGATTGAACTGAGACCCGCAGGTACAACATCGGGAAGCACTCCGGGGATGATGAAATCCTCTTTGAGATCTGTCACTTCAAGCTTCAGCAGCCCGCCCGGGATGACCGTTCTCTCAAATTCAACGCCCTGGCGCCTGATGAGAAGCCTCACCGGAACATAGGGCATCCTTTTTAGATCCGATCCTGACTTGACCAGACGGCCGTTGATTGCTGTGATTGTGTCTTCTGCCTGCAGGCCTGCTGCGGCAGCCGGAGACTGCCTGGCTATCTGCGTCAGGGTAACGCCTGAATCTGAAAGCTTGCCGGAAAAACCCCAGTCAGTTATATACGGCGGGATTTCGGCGGCATGGGTTCCCGTTGCGGAAATTGCCAGAAACATTACTCCCAGAAGTGTATCGCGAAGCTTAAAGGATATTTTCATGGTCTTACCTCCATCTTGACAGGGAAATGTTTTTGATATGAGGTTTGATGCAATTGTATCAATTTCAAATATGATAAGGCAAGACCGATATTAGAATGCATTGACGGCCTTTATGATTAGTGAGAAGGGTTTTAATTTTACCGATGCCTCTATTTTACCGTAAAATTCTCCGACTTGAAGTTGCTGTAAAACCTGCCTGTTTGTGCGGTGAATTTAAGCACGCAGTAGTCGGGGTCGGCTACACCTTCCGGGTAATACATCTCGTCTCCATCTTCCCAGATCATCTCTTTCGAGGCGCTGTCATGAAACACTTCCATCGTACCCTTGAGCATGACGCCCCTAAAAAATCTTTTATCAAAAAAATAGACGCAGGCCTTAGGGTTGGCGGAATACTGTTTCACCCTCATTGAAGATGTATTGGTCGTAAAATAGAAATATCTTATTCCCTCCCTTTTTCTGGGCGGCAGCATAGCCTTGGTGTTTGGAAAGCCATCTTCGTCAACGGAACTTATCATCGAGACGCCCGCCTTATCGATCATGTTTCCCACTGTCTGTTCAGGATTTCTCATTTATTGGTCCCCGGATATTTTATGGTTTTATTCGATTCAGCAACAGCCGCATGTGGCTTCGCCGCCTTTTCTCATGGACTGTAAGATTGCCGCCGCGCAGCCGACCCCTGCATCCACTTCTATTGCGCCGAAACTGCAATTCATCCGGCAGGCACCGCATTCCATGCAGGCGTTCCTGTCAATCAGAACTGCCATTGTATCCTTCATGGCAAAGACTCCGTGCGGGCATACTTCAACACACCTCGCACAGCCCTTGCACTTCTCGGGATTGAATCTGAGGCTGGATATATTTTTAAGATATCTCATATAATTCCCCACTCTTTGATTTTGTATGCAATGAACATTAGCACTGAAACTGCTATAGCCGCCTTATATAGGGGCATTGAATATCTGATCTCCTTTTTGACGCCTGAAATGGAAGTGAATGTGGTAGCCCCGGTAAACTGAAGCGCAAGGTACGAAGACAAAGCAGGGAAAATAACCAACCCGAATACTGCATAAAATATGTTTACAGGTCTGAAATAAGGGACAAACGCAAATAGAAGCCCTGTTATGATAGTCCCCGCGATCCATCCTTTTGCTGCGAAGGACCTGCCGGGTATGAACGGCAGAAGAACCGGGGTCAAAAACGCCCCGCTCAGAATCGAAATGATAAGCATGAAAAGCATGGGAAGGCCGTCAGCTAGAATGCTTCTATACAATATGCCGTCAGGTTCAATGCCTGCTAAGAGAAGTATTGCCAGTGCAAGCAGGGGCAGGGACTTGAAGGCGGGATTTAGCTCAATCGGGGTCAGGATAAGCCTGTCAATAAGGCTGAATTTCACCTCGCGCATCTCTTTTGTTGCCTTGCAGCCCGCCTTAATATATGCCTTGATATCACTTGCCCTGACCGGTCCGAAATATACCCTGAATCCCGTCTCTTTTTGCACTGCGTCAGCACTGACACCGGGTGCGCCCAGCTGGGGTACAATGATTCTTCTGTGGTTTACAAGCAATTCAAGTTTATGCGCTTTTATGCGGCCGATCAGTTCATCGGTCCCGAATGTGCCCTTGCCGGCGGCGCACCAGACATTGATACCTTTTGTGTCGATGACAAGTATCCATGCGTTGATGTTATCGAGCGCTTTCCTGAGCGTATCAAAACTGAGCTTATAGTTTGCGCTGACGAATATATCCGAATTCTCATCAGGACAACCCAATGCATAAACTCCTGGCGGAACCGCATAGTCCATCCTGAAGGCGGTCGAGCGCGACTTTATCATTCCCCAATAATCGTCTCTGTTCCATTTTGGTGAAATCCCGGGGACATTGCCGGCCTTTGTCTCAATCAGCTCAGATACCCAGGGCGGCAGGCTGCTTGAGCGGCATGAAATATTCCTTATGGTTTCGGGCGCAGAGCAGCAACAGCTTTGGGTGTCTTTATTATCGTTTTTCTGTGTTCCGCAACATTCCATAACTTAACCTCACTTCTTTGTTCCGCAGCACCCGCTTTCAGCAAGCGAGTTGAAGAGCCTCATCAGGCATTGCGCCATTTCATTGAGCTTAGCCCTGTTGATGCAGTAGCATGATTTGGGGCCGTCGATTTCGCCCCCTATTATTCCTGCATTCTTAAGTTCTTTCAGGTGCTGGGAAACTGTCGACTGGGCAAGGGGGATCACGTTTACGATTTCACCGCATATGCATGTGTTTTTCCGGGCGAGCTCTTGTAATATGGCCAACCTTGCCGGATGTGACAGTGCTTTAGCGAAGTCGGAAAAAATAAGGAGTTCTGCATCGAATTCATTTTTTTTATTTTGCGCCATGCCGTTCGTATATCGTAAATATACGATAATATCAAATATTAAATTCGTCAGTTTTTAGGATACTGATAACTTGAACTGAAACAGTTTTTATTACGATCATTCTTGCGCGGGAGAGCATAACAAATTATGCTGTGAATCCGGAAGGTGCAAATGGAAAAGGTCAGTATCTTTGTTGATGTCCAGAACATCTATTACACGACAAAAGAGGTCTATAACGCTCATTTCGA
>CAYNVT010000076.1:9961-18721 GCA_964400685.1 uncultured Bacteriovoracaceae bacterium
ATAATGCCTTCTGGGCTGAGGTTGCATCGAACAGGAATGTCGTCAAGGCAATCGCCTATGCCATAGCCAGAGCTGATGAGAAGCACAAGCAGTTTCACAACATATTAAGGGGAATCGGATTTGAGGTTAAGCTGAAGCCTTTCATACAGCGAAGCGACGGTTCGGCCAAAGGTGACTGGGATGTGGGCATCACGCTTGACGTAGTGGAATATGCAAAAGATTCAGATGTTGTTGTACTTGCTTCGGGTGACGGGGACTTTGACCTGCTTGTAAAAAAAATAAGAAATGACAACAATTCCATAGTCGAGGTCTATGGCGTTCCCAGGCTTACAGCCGCATCTCTCATCAGCTCGGCATCAAAGTTCGTGCCCATTGATGAAAAACTTCTCATGAAGAAAAAGAGAGACGAGCATGTTTCTAAAAAAATCTTATGACATCTGATATAAAGAAAGGATTTACATTGCGTCAGCTGCAGTCTGATCTTGAAAATCAGAAATATTGATTACGGGTTTTCTGGCATCAGGCTTATTACTTCCCTGAATGAAAGCATGGAGATCGGCATGATATCATCAGCCGGCCGGCATTTATGGGAGGTGTCTTAATGCCGGTCGACAAGGATTTCTAAGTTACATCCTTCATTCAGGAAACCGACAAATGCCGCCTTATAAGAGGCCTGCCTGTTTTTAAGATGGCATATTGTCTCTGGGAAGCCCGCTGCCCTGTTGCCCTGTAATACTGCTCTTATTTAACTGCTGGAAGCCGTATCTTCGCGATTACGGGGAAATGGTCCGAAGGCGATCTGTTGAGATCACCGCATGTCAGTTTGTCGACACCCCAGACAGAACACGTGATGTCATCATCGGCAAGGAATATATGGTCTATCTGACCTTCACCTCCGCTATGTGTGGAATCGGTGCAATCCCCGCTGCAATTATAGATTTCACGAGTACCGGCAATCTGATATGCGTCTTTTAGGAAGAATTCCGATGTCTTGTCCGTAAGTATGTCGAATGCCTCTGAACCGATTACTGAATTGAAGTCCCCTGTTATTATTACAGGGAGTTCGGCTGCCTGCGGCTCAGTCCGCTCGAGAAAAAGAGGTGCGGCGGTTTCCTGAAACGGAGATGTGTTGTCGAAGTGTGTATTAATAAAATAGAATTCCCTTCCATCCTCAAGATTATTAAACTTCGCCCAGATCACATACCGGGGCAGGAAATTTCCGAAACCCGAACTCAGGGGCTTTCCCGGGGTAGGGCTCAGCCAATAGTTACCGTGGGCCAATGGATAGAATTTGTCTTTTTTATAAAGAATAGTGGAGTCCGTGTGAACAGGAATGCTGACGCTTGCATACTCGGGGCAAAGTTTCTTAAGGTCATAGACCTGCCATGGAAGAGGCTCTTGAAGACCAATCAGGTCGGGATCGTGGTTTTCGATGATTTGAGCTACGTAGCCTTTGCGTTCTTTCCATGAGTCATAGCCTTCATTCGGGAAATCGAAGAGGATATTATAACTCATAACCGTTAAATCGAGTTCTTTTTTCTCCTTGCAGGCAGAGAAGGTGAAAGCGGCCAGAAACGCAACCAGAATTATCAGAAGCATTGATTTACGCATTTATAAACCTCCCGTTTGTTTACTTTTTGGTCACCCAGAAAGGAGCGGTTACCGCTATCTGAACTTCAAGATCGTCATCCAGCAGGTTTTCCTCTTCGACCTGGATATAAAAATATGTTGAATCGACTATCTCAACTTCGGGCGTCCATTTTACTTCCAGTGTTTCGGGATCAGGAATTAATTCTGCTGCCACGGTCCCCTTGTTTGTGTGCAGCGTAACTTTCTTTATAGGTTCATTGTCCTTTATCCATATCTTGAAGTCTAAAGTCTCTTCCGATGTCTCGATTTCCGAACCCATCCACGAATCATCGTGCTTGAAGATGATCTTCATGTCAGGATCATCCGATGAATAAATCCTTCTTGCCTTCATAGCGTCCATAATCCCGCTGCGGGAGAGATGTTCTGATACGATAACAGTCCTGTGAGAGTTGGTTTTCAGACTGTGGTTGTCCTGGTTGTTTGTAGGAGCCACCCTCCAGCCTTTATCAAGGACAGCGGGATAATAATTCAGGTATTCGAGGTCGTTGCAACCGTCGTTTTTGTTTCCTGTCTCCATGGCGAAGAAATTATCGGATACTTCTTCAGAATATTCGAAATCACAAAAAACAAGAATCTCCCTACCGGGGTGGTTGAACTGCGCAAGTGCATCATGTTCGTCGAGCCAGGAATAGAACGAACATAAAAACGGCGTAAGAATGAAATTGGTAAATTTATCGGTATTATACACACATACATGTCCCAGCAGCGGATGACTCCATTCGAAACCCCTCATTGCCGTGAATACGCCGTCTTCATTGTACAGGTCTGCCTGCTTCTGCATTTCTTTCCATTCGTCCGGAAGAATCATCTCTGAGTGGTCCGTAATTACATAAAAATCATAATCGGTCTCGAATTTCGCCCATTCCATCGCATCTTGAGCCGATCCTTCTCCGTCGGATATTGCACTGTGGGAATGTATATTGCCGAAATAGATGCCGTAGCCGCCCAGCTCCTCTTCGAAAGTTATTTCATGCTGCTCAGGTACATCCAGCGGGTAGGTTTCGGTTGATGAATCTGTACCCGAATCAGCGCAGCCTTGTACCATAAGAATCAGGATCAATCCGAATATAATCTTTTTCATACTCTCACCACCCAATGACATGAGATGTCCGTGATATGGACATCCGACACCTGCGAGAAATTGACCAGGTCCAGGCTCATTCCGGTCGAACCGGTACTATTTGCTGCCGCATCAAGATCGTTTCTAACGACCGGCTTGAAATAATTTGCGGTTCCGGCAAGAAGTCTGACAGGACTGGCAAATGCAAAAACTGCGGAAACCGATCCGGCGATCTTTATGAAGTTACGCCTTGAGACACCTTTGAGAAAACTTATCCCCATATGATTTTCCCCTCATATTCAACAAAAAACAATCTTAACCGAATATTAACTGATATTTAACAATACAAATTGCATTGCAGTCAAATAATTTCCATATAATCGAGAAATATATACGAGACATCTGCTACTTCATCAGCAAAAGGCTCAGAGCCATAACCATCATTCCCGCGACAAGTCCCAAAAGGCTGTCGTGTCCTTTCCCGTAAGCCCTGCTTGTCGGGAGCAGCTCATCAAGGCTGATATATACCATGATTCCTGCAACACCACCGAAGAGGATTCCCATTATTTGAGAAGGTATAATCCCGGTGTTCCCCCCGAGAAAATACCGGATCACAGCATACGCTATGAGGGCCCCCGCCGGCTCGGCCAAACCGCTCACCACCGAGAAAAGGAAAGCCTTTCTGCGGCTGCCCGTAGCGTAGAAGATTGGGACTGAAACACTTACCCCTTCCGGTATGTTGTGGAGGGCAATAGCGACAGCAATAGCCACACCCAGGCCGGGGTCTTGAAGCGCTGCAAGGAATGTGGCCAACCCCTCCGGAAAGTTGTGAATACCAATCGCCAGCGCGGTGAATATCCCCATGCGCATAAGCTTTCTGTGTGCAGAGTGATCATGAGTGTCTGGGGACATATCATGAGCAGCAGCCAGGGCTGTGAAGTCAGGTAAAGGCGCGGCAGGATCGTGCAGCGGCTGCGATTCGGCATCGGAATGGGTCTCGTGAGGATTCTCGGCTGCAGGGATCAGGTTGTCGATAAGACCTATCAGCAGCATTCCGCCAAAAAACGAGGCTGTGTTAATCCAGTGCCCCAGAGTATCTCCATAGCGCAGGACAAGCGACTCGGAGCCTTTTATGAAGATTTCCACAAAAGACACATAGAGCATCACTCCGGCCGAAAACCCCGTTGTTACAGACAGAAAGCGGTAGCTGTTCCTCCTGGCTGTAAACGCAATAATGCTTCCTATTGAAGTTGCCATTCCTGCAAAAACAGTCAAACCGAGAGCAATCCATACGTCTTTCATTGAGGTCCTCTTTTATCTGCAAACGAACTGACTTATTACTGATATTTGTTCACCTTCAGGCGGTCTCATTAATCTACAGATATATTTTACTCTTTTTACCCTTCATGCCGTCTTCAGTGATTTTTTCCATTTCCAGCTTGAAGGACCAGCTGTCCGACATGTCATTTATTTCTAAAGCACTTTCAGGACAGTTTGCGACACAAGCAAGACAGGCTATGCATTTCTCCTTATCAGCTGTACCGGATTCAGCATTCATGGCGCCTGCGGGACATTTTTCCTCGCAAATCATACACATGCCGCACTCCTTGCCTCCTCTGGCAGGAAGTCGCGTGAGTATTTTAAACCTGAAAGGTTCTATGGAATCCAGTTGTTCTTCTGTATGGTCGGTCCTTTCAAATTCACCGGTTATTTTATCATCCTCACCTGTAAACCGCCTGAATGTTATTCCTGCAAATTCTTTTGCCACTTCAAAATCGGATTCATCAGGACGGCCCTCCATCGCTTTCCATCCTCCGATATTGAAAGTGTGAGCTCCAAGGAATTCTGCAGATGCAACAACGGTAAATCCCCGTTCTTCCAATATCCGCCTTGTTGAATAATGGGTCGGATGAACGCCAAAACCGCCATATGTGAAGAACATGGAGCATTTCTTACCCTGGCCTTCCAACGTCTTCATCCATTCCCTCACAACTCTCGGAGCACGCCAGGAATGAATCGGAGCGCCAAACAGTATAAAATGATACTGCTTCAAATTAATTTTCTTTCTCCTGCTCGCATATGGGGTAATGTCATACATGACAACTTCACATCCCATCTCTGTGAGAGTTGCTCCAATAGCATGAGCAATTCTCTGAGTGTTTCCTGTGGCGGAAAAATACGCTATCAGCACTTTCATAAAATCAAACTCCTGATATTGTTTTTTGAGATATTTCTTTTAAGTTAACATGTAATACCGTCAGCAAATCCAAAAACCTTCGGGTTTAAAAAAGTCTAAAAATAAGAAACATATGTATTTTAGCACTCTTTAATATGATGTCAATTTACGCGAACTTTATTTACTGCCCAGTGCATGTTCAGTTTTCAGGCCACCTGCTGCATCTGAGAAGAGAAGAGTAATATATCCGACCCCTGATTCATTATCTGCGACATCCGGAATTACCTGCCAGATTGGACCGGTATATTTTAAATTCAAGCTGCTCAGGGATTTGGAAGCATGATATCAGTATCTCCCTGATTGTTCATCATTATTACATTGAATATTTTTTCAGAAAAATCTGATATGGATGAACAGGGAAGGGTGACATGATAGACTCGATCAAGGCTGATAATATGGTGTTATATCCTGGTGCAAAATGAAGCCCATTGGTCCTTTAATGTGGGAACACAGGCTGATAGAGCGCATGCTTCATTCTGTTGAGAAGGTCACTGCTCAGATCGATTCAGGTTTTGATCCAGTTATCATAGATACGATTGTCGATTTCATACGTATATATGCAGACCGTACACACCATGGAAAAGAAGAGGACATCCTTTTCAGGGATATGAAAAAAAAGCCTCTGTCAGCCGAACATGAACGCATCATGAATGAACTTGTCGAAGAGCATGTCTTTGCCAGAAAAACCGTCGGAAAGCTTGTCTCTGCCAAAGAAGATTTTTTAAAAGGCAACACGGAAGCACTATCGGAAATGACTGATTGTCTCAAGACGCTGACGGAATTTTATCCCAGACATATCGAAAAAGAGGATAAGCACTTTTTCTTTCCAATAATGGAATATTTTTCGAAAGAGGAACAGGACGTCATGCTTGCCGGGTTTTATGAGTTTGACAGGAATATGATACATGAAAAGTATAACAAGGTTGCTGACGCTGTTGAAAAATCAGTTATAAAATCACAGTGAGCGGGCATATGATAAATCTGTATCGATGCTGCTGAAGGGTACAGCCTCCATTTTTATAACCGGCTCATTACAAGGGATTATTGTGGAACGAACTTTATTGAGATGCAGGGCCTGCGGTTACATTATTGAAGAGGACAAGCTTAAAGATGTCTGTCCGGCGTGCGGATTGCCGAAAAAAGTTTTTGAACCCTACAAGGATAACATTTCACGGAAAAGGGGCCTGATTCTCAATCTTCACATGCACCCCATCACTGTTCATTTTCCCCAGGCCTTTGTTGTCGTCCTGATACCATTCATTCTTTCTGGCATTGTTCTCGGACAAATCTATGGCCAAGACATCCTGATCACTGCGAGAGTGCTGTCTTTGCTGCTGCCGTTCTTTTCCCTGCTGGCAGTACTGACAGGCCTGATTGACGCGAAAGTCCGGTTCAAGAAACTGACTACACCCGCGCTGAAAATAAAGATTCTTTTTGCAGGCATTTTCTTCTTATTAAGCTGCATGATTGCGGTGATCGTATTCCTTTATGGTTTACAGATAAATGCCGCCATTGCAGTTATTGTTCTGCTTATCCTTTGCGTGGGATGTCAGATCGTGCTTGGCCATGTCGGGGCCAAATTGCTTGGCGCCAGACTTGGCGGCTAGTTTTTTTTATAACGGAGAGTCGTTACTGTTTGACCAGTTCAAATACGTTTGTAATGCCCGCTCTTTCCGCCTGATTTTTCCATCAGCCGGATATCGCTTATTATCATGGATTTGTCGATCGCCTTGGCCATGTCATATATCGTCATGAGCGAAATACTGACGGCATGTATTGCTTCCATTTCAACGCCTGTCTTTCCTGAAACACTTACGATGGCCTCAGCCTCGAAAGAGCTGGTTTTCTTATCAGGGAAAAAATCAATTGATACCTTTTCAATCTGCAGTGGATGGCAGAGGGGTATTGCTGATGATGTGTTCTTCGCCGCCATGATGCCGGCAATTTTTGCCGTTGCCAGGACATTTCCCTTGGAGACCGCGCCTGATGTGATGGCCTCGAAGGCCTCTCTGCTCATTGAGATTTTACCGCGGGCTGCCGCAATGCGTTTTGTCGGGTCTTTCTTTCCGACATCCACCATATTGATGTTGCCGTCCTTATCTATATGTGAAAGCGGCAACTCGGATTACCTATTCTGTGTCACTGGATGTTGAAGGTTTCGAATCAGTCGCCGCAGGGGCTGGTGTGCTCTCCTTCGTCTCGCTCGTTTCGATTGAAGGGCTTCTTGTGCCTTTCTTTGCATAATCCGTCATGTACCAGCCTGAACCCTTCAGTTGAAACGAGGTATTGGACATCTTTTTTTTAACTTTGCCTCCACAACTGGGGCATTTTGAAATCGGAGCATCAGAGAACTTCTGCATTGCTTCGAAATCGTTGCTGCATTTCAAGCATTTGTACTCATAGATAGGCATTGAAACGACCTCCTGTTTCAAATATTGTGCGGTGATTATATAGTGGCGGTGGTGTAAGTTTGTCAAGTAGCCTGAAAATTCTTTCCCTTCCTGTAGGTGGAGTTTTTGCGAGAAACAGACGCGTCAGGTTATCCACAATGATCTCTTCATCCTGATTAACCTTGTCAAAATCGGCTTCGCCCATTGAAAACCTGTGAATATGGACAAGCTCATGTGTCATTACAAACACGATGAAAGTGAGCATATCTATTTCCGGGTTTTGTCTGAGAAATTCCATGATGTCCTCATCATTGAGGCATATCCTGTAGTGAATAATCCTGCCGTTGTCTTCACATGACATAAGCCTTGCAAATGAGTCAGAAAGCCCTTCGCCGTGAGAGCCGTCAGCCAGTGTGAATACGTCATACCTGTTTTTGAAATCTGTCCTGGTATTGCGCATGACTACCCTGTCGGCTATATCGGAGCCTGCTCTCAGCACACTCTTATGGAATGGATTGAACTGTCCCATATCCTTTATATTAAAGTCTCCCGGCCGTGAAATCAAGATGCGTAATTCATGTTTTCAGATACCCCTTCCCATGACTTTTGCCATTTGCCTTATCCCTTTCATAAGCATTTCGAACTCTGCCGGACGAAGTGACTGCGGGCCGTCCGAAAGGGCCTTGTCAGGGTCTGGATGTATCTCAATCATAAGACCGTCGGCCCCTGCTGCGATTGCCGCATATGCCATAGGGCTCACATATCTGGCATGCCCTGTCGCATGGGAGGGATCCACGATGACCGGCAGATGTGTCCTTTCCTTGAGTACGGGTATGGCGCTCAGGTCAAGGGTATTGCGGGTTGCAGTTTCGAATGTCCGGATTCCTCGCTCGCAGAGTATCACCTTATCATTGCCGCCCGCGAGAACGTATTCGGCAGACATGAGAAGTTCTTCAATGGTAGTTGCGAGACCGCGCTTTATCAGAACAGGTTTTTTTGTCTTGCCGACCTCTTTGAGAAGTGCGAAATTCTGTATATTTCTGGCCCCTATCTGCAGGCAATCGGCATATTCCGAAATCATGCCGATATGTTCAATATCCATCACCTCGGTAACGACAGGCGTCATGTATCTGTTCCTTGCTGAGGCGAGAAGCTTGAGCCCTTCCTCTTCGAGTCCCTGAAATGCATATGGTGAAGTCCTGGGTTTGAATGCTCCCCCTCTCAGAACATGTGCCCCGCTGGTTTTTATCGACCGGCAGACCTCATCGATCTGTTCAGGCGATTCGACAGCACAGGGACCTGCCATTATTGCAATCTTCCTGCCCCCGACTGTTACCCCGAAACCCAGTTCAACTTGAGTAGTCTTACTTCTGCTTTCTATCGAAGCGAGTTTGTAGGGGCGTTTTGGGACAGCCTGATGTAAT
>CAYNVT010000077.1:0-18645 GCA_964400685.1 uncultured Bacteriovoracaceae bacterium
GATCGGAACTAATACATTTTACTAATGAGGAATACTACTGAGTTCCTTAAACAGCCCGGCAGTTTCAAACCGTTTATCCCAGCAATTATTATCTCTGAACCTCTTAACCGATTCTTCATCACATTTATAGTTCAATGCATTGGATATGACAGTTCTTGAATCAGAATCATCATTAATCAGAAACACACCTTCTTCCTGATGCAACTTCATTTCCCCGAATGCACTGCTTATTACAGGCAAACCTAATGCACGATATTCATAATATTTTATCGGATCAACTGATTCCGTAAGTATATTCTTTTTAAATGGAATAATACCAGCGTCAAAATTAGACAGTTCTTTCATTGCGGATTTATGTTCCAGTGGCGGTTTTATGAAAATATTAGTCGGCAAATTCTTTATCGACTTTGACAGAAGTGGACCTATCAATATAAAATCGCAATTAGGATTATTTTTAGCCAAATAAGTTAGCAACTCCCAATCGAACCAACCACTCAGGGTCCCGATATAGCCGATCCGAGGTCGTGTGAGATTCTTTTCCCTGATACAAGGCATAGGAAGATCTTTGCTGAACGCATTTCGAATTAATGTGGATGATCGTGATTGAATCGCAAATTTTTGTACTAGATTCGAAGAAGAAACAATAAGTTGAGAAACATTTCGGGCAAGAGTAGTTTCATAATATTCAATTGATCTATGTGAAAGCCCTGTATGAAATGCTGGGAAATCATCCATTGCATCATACAACGACCATGTTGAATCAATAATGTTTAAGAGTTGAACCGCCATGGCAGATGGCTTTCCAAAAGCAATGACCGTATCATCTGATTTTGCAAATGTTCTTGTCTGATCGATAACCGATTTCCAGATAATTTTATTAATATTGGAAATCATTGACAAAGGTTCAAAAGGGAGTGCTTTTGGCCTTAACACTTTTAACCATTCAGGTTCCGGTCTTTTAAAAGAACTCGTATTCACTTTCATACGGTTTATATCAGTTAATTTAGGCAATCGTGAGGGGTATGGGTCCATCCAAAGAACTTCCCCTTCTGTGACTCTATGAAAATAGCAGACAAACTCATGCGGACGCTGAGTAAAGCTGCACCATGGCAAAGGAGATAAATATATCAGCCGCATGGCTGATAACCCCTCAGAACTCTCACTATACGCTCGGATGCCCGGCCATCTCCATAGGGTGAAACCCCACGCGCCATAGCTTTATAAGCATTTTTGTCATCCAGCAAACGCTGTGTTTCAGACACAATAGCCTCTTTATCCGTTCCCACCAGTTTTACGACTCCTTCGTTCACGGCTTCAGGGCGTTCTGTTTCCTGCCTTAAAACAAGGACGGGTTTACCCAGGGCAGGCGCCTCTTCCTGGACCCCGCCTGAATCAGTCAATATCAGATAGGACTGCTTCATTGAAGCAACGAACGGCAGATAATCCAAAGGTTCGCATAATATTACCTGTTTATTGTTTCCAAGCAGCTTGTGGGCAATGCTCTGCACATTCGGATTTGGGTGAACAGGGTAGAGAATCTGGACATCAGGATTATTATCCAGCAGGGTTAGTACTGCACTGCAGATATTTTCGAACGGTTCCCCGAAATTTTCACGACGATGGGCCGTCATTAAAATAAGACGTTTTGCAGGATCAATTCCAGCCGGCAGTTCAGCGTCTCTTTCTGCGACACTTAACAACGCGTCGATCACTGTATTGCCGGTTACAGTTATATCGTTATCAGATACCCCTTCACGCAATAGATTCTGTCTTGCGCTCTCGGTAGGAGCAAAATGCCATCTGGTAAGCCGCCCTGCAACGACTCTGTTCATCTCCTCAGGAAACGGATTTGCCATGTCCCATGTCCTTAATCCCGCTTCAACATGACCGAACGGAATGCGTTGATAGAAGCATGCCAGTGCTATGGACATGACTGTTGTCGTATCCCCTTGTGCAAGTACAATATCAGGCTTTTCGGATTGCAGAACTTTGTCGAGACTAAGAAGAAGGTTCGCCGTTAAGGTTGCCAGAGCCTGATTGGGCTTCATGATATTAAGATCTATATCCGGCTTGATATCGAATAAAAAAAGTACCTGATCAAGCAAATGTCTATGCTGGGCTGTTGCCAGAACTGTTACATTAAAACTGGAATCATTTCTTAACGAGTGAATAACCGGGGACATTTTAATAGCCTCGGGTCGTGTTCCCATAACGCACATGGTTTTTATCATAATTTTTAATCTTCTATCTTTAAGTCAGTACTTTGACTTTGCTGACCATTTTTCTTCGAATTTTTTCCTGTTTTCTTCATAAATTCTATTGTACTCGTTTGAAGGCAATTTGCCGAAAGAGGCACGGCAGCAGTGGTGTATGAATATGTCTCTTGCACAGATGAGCTTATACCCCTTTTCTTTTAACCTGTATGAGTAGTCTGTATCCTCGAACATTCCGGTTTTGAACCTTTCATCGAGGTAACCTATCTCATTTACTGTTTCCCTTCTCATTGCAACACAAAACATTGAAAGCATGTCTATATCAAACGAATCTCCCTTAATGCTTCGCTTAAAAAAAGAATTTAAAAATTCATCAAAGCCTTCCAGCGTACTGACGTCATAAGGAACATTAATAATTGCTTCATTTCCGCACATATTGGTGACAGGACCTACCATTCCTATGCTTTTGTCTTCCAGATAATGATTCAACCTCGATATCCATCCCGGTGTGACTATTGTGTCATTGTTCAGAAGAATTATATTTTCTCCGCTGGCTTTTCTGATCCCCTGGTTGTTTGCCGGGGCAAATCCCTTGTTGTCATCATTCAGGATCAAAGAAATATTACTGTAGGTATTCTGAATTCTATTCAAATAATCCCTGGTTCCATCTGATGAATTATTATCAACGATAACAAGCTCCAGATTCGGGTAGTGGGAATTCGCATATATACTCTCAATGCAAGCCTTTGTCAGATCAAGGTTATTGTATGTTACAATTACTATGCTCACGGGAGGATACATGTTTCGGACAGCCTGATAGAAGTCTTTATATCTCGTTTCCCAGGTGTTTTCTTTTGCCATTTCTATACGCTTTTCCACCAGGTTAAAATCACGTTCGCTCAAAGCGTCATTGATTTTAATTATGAAGTCATTCTTGTCCTTAGCAAGATACAGATAATCAGAGACAAGCATTAATTCAGGAAGCATAGTCGAGACAACGGGTTTTCCCGAACTGAGATATTCATATAACTTTACCGGATTTGTCGCCTCAGTGAGTTTTGTCAATTTGAAAGGTATGATGCAGACATCAAACCAGTAAACATATTTGGGAAGTTCGGAATAGGATTTTTCTCCTAACAGCTTCACATTGGGAAGCTGTTTAAGAGGGCTTAAGTCGATACCGCTGTCGTTTCCGCCTATAAGAACAAAATTCCAGTCTTTTCTTTCTGATGCCGCATAAACAATCAGATCGATATCGAACCAGTCTGAAATCGCACCGTAATAGCCGATAATCGGCTTCTTAATCTTTTTCAACAGGTCATTCTGAGGCAGCCGGTTGAAGTGATCAAAATCAGTAGCGTTTCGAATCAGAAAACAATTCTGATTGTATCTGCTCATCTTGTCCAACAAATACTTTGAAGAGACAGTGACAAAAGAAGCCTCTCCGGCAACTTCAGATTCATCAGAAAGCATGCTTTGATCGTTGGTAGAAAAACCTGCATGCTCATCCATGCAGTCGTATATTATATTCCAGCCATACTTCTCTTTCAGTCTTTTCGCTACGGGGTACCAGAATGGCAGTTCAATTACACAGACTGCCTCGCCAATCATAAAATCCGCTTTCAATTGATCAAAGGAGTCAATCATCCTTTTCAAAGACTCATCATCGATTTTATCCGAATATATGCTCAATTTCCTGTCACTTCTTAAAGTCACCTGAAGTATGTTTTTTTGTACTTCCAGCAGATTATATTTGTCTTCGCTTTTGCCAACCAGGAAATCCCTGTCAACCCGGAAAACCCTGGTCCCATTTTCTGCAAATCTGGTCAAAAGCTGCTGCGATCTCTGTTTTCTGGAAAACCACGGCATTATGGGAAAACTTATAATATCAGGCATATTGCTTTTGTTGGATTTAAAAACAGCCGACTTTAAAAACACCTTCGGGTTGAACAGTTTATAATTCCATTTTATATCAAACCCTAATCTCCTCATGCTTTTATACATTGTCTCTTTGAATCCGAATGTTTTCGTGTGGGAATAAAACATGGATCCGTAAAGTTTAATCTTCATCAGCTTTTCATAGGCATAAAAAAGTTTGTTTTTAACTTTTCGGGATCCGGAAAAAAGGGGGCTCCCGTCAGTCGTTTCTATTGCATTGTCTTTTTTAAGAGAGGATTTTCTTTCGTGAGCAGGCAAGGTGGTTTCCTTCAAAATTTCATAAACATCACTAAAACTGTTAACAATTCTTATGCCGTTACCAGACTTTGATTTCAATTTATCCATTACCGATCCCAGAAGAGGATGCCATTCTGTATCTACAACAAAAGTCTTTTCAGGAATCCTGATATAATATTCCTCAATGAATTTTTCCCAGTCAAAATCTTTGACAGATGCCAGTTCAAGCAGGGAATAGTCCATATCAAACCAGTTATCTTTTTTTGGAGTACTGCACTTGTTCACATTAACAAAAAATACTTTATAGTTACGGGAAATCAGACCCTTGATGCTTTCGATTTTCGGTTTGTCCATTTTTGACAGCGAATTGATTGATAGTACCAGAACAACTCCATTAATTTTTCTCTTTTCTATTTCTGCCCTGGCTCGCATTTTACAGCCATCCATATAACCGATAAACATCCCTCTCAAGACAGGGTTTGGAATATCAACATTCCCATGATGTTTATAATCCTTAATTTTGTCATGAAACATATTTGCAAATCTGTAGTCGCCTAACCCGCTTTCTCCATCACCCTTTCCATACATATAAGCAACTTTATATGCATTTTTCTCGGTAAGCGGTGCGCTCCAATATACAAAGGCTTTCTTATTGAAAACCCATTTATTTGAAATCCTTCTGTAGTCTACGTCAAATAATGTATCTTCCCCGGTCAAAGTAAGATATTCAGGATAGCCTCCGATATTGAGAGCAATCGAACGTTTAATTGCAAGAGACCTGGCAGAAGGCAAAAAATCCTGCCAGTCCACATTATTCCAGTCGGGAATAAAGTAATTTGCATAGTCAGACTCGGCGATGGGTTTGTATGTCCCGCCAACCATGTCCACCCCGTCGTCAGACAAAAATGCACCAACAAGATTCTTGCAGAAGTTCACATCCAGCTTGCAGCCCGCATCTGTCAGGACAAGTATTTCATTCCGGGCCTCTCTGATTGCTATGTTCCTACCGGCAGCAATGTTGATTCCGGGATGCTCCATGAAAACAATATTCATTCTGGACTTATCTTTATATTCCTTCACCAGATCCACGGTTCCGTCTGTTGACCCGCCATCAACTATTATTACTTCGTTTGGTCTCAGACTCTGCGATTCTATACTCTCTAAAAATTCAACTATATTTGAACCTTCATTTTTTATAGTTGTAATCATGGAAAATGGAACGTTAATGTCTTTAACCTGAAAATCCCTGTCAATAACATCAATCCCGATCTTTTTCAGGAACATGATATTGGAACAGGGAAAATCATTGTTATTTACAATTTTGCCGATTCTCAGGGATGTGAGTTTTCTGAACTTATTTAAAAAGAGCATACCGATTCCTTTCTGCCTCCAGAGTAATATCAACTTATCAGGATTATTAAACAATAATTCTGTCAACTTATTATAAAACATAATCACTTTCCGCATTTTGTTATCGTATTTTTTATTAAGCCGAGAATGCAATGTTCTACTTTCTGTTTAACAGCCCTTGATCGTAAACCCGGAACTGTCACTCCATTGTGTATCAGCATATATTAAAACAATCTGTTCCCCGGGCCATAAAGAACCGGGAAGCTTACTGCTATCAACAACTCTAGACCAGAAGAGCCTGAACCCGTTCGGCAGGCTTTCCGGTATGTTATCTTCTGTAAACGTATAAAGGTGTTCTTCTATTCTGTCGATTTCACAAAACGGCAACACCAGGACAATGGCCTTTTTCGCATGCAGGCATAAAATGTTCAGAACATCATAGGGATTATGGAAATGTTCAAGGGTATTCGAAGAAAAAACAACATCGTAATATTTAATCCGGCCTTCATTACCCTGCAGCCAGTCTTCATTAATAAAACAAATCTCAGGATATTTTTCAGCAGCTTTATCTATTGCAACTTTTGAGAAATCAACACCGGTGATTCTGCTGCTGTCAATGTAGTCTGTCCATATTTCCGTACCGTCACCCTGTGCACAACCCCAGTCCAGGAGAGTCAAATGCCCTGATTTTATCTGATCCATGAACCAGCACGGCAAATTTTCAATCGCCAATCGAGTAAAAAAACAAGACTGTTCCGGACCATCAAACAGCTCCCAGTCCTTTTCAAATCGTGAATTCCAGTATTCTTTCGTGTTTATGTCCATATAGTTCAGAGTTTTAAATAGTTTTGAATAACCTCGGAAGGATGCCCGTCCATTTTCTGGTAATGATCCTCGATCCATATTGCCCTGTCGCACATCATTTCGACATCTCCCATGTTATGTGAAACAAGTACCATGGTTACTCCCAGCTTCTTGAACTCCTTCATCTTTTCAAGGCATTTTTTCTGGAAATCCTTATCGCCGACAGCCAGTATTTCATCAATCAGAAGAATATCGGGTTCAAGATTCGCTATCCCTGAAAAGCCGAGCCTGGCGAGCATGCCTGAAGAATACATCCTGATAGGCTGTTCTATGAAATTCCCGAGTTCAGAAAATTCAATTATCACATCCATCTTTTTTTTAACCTCAGACTTCGTCATTCCCAGAAGGATGCCATTGAGGATTATATTCTCACGGCCAGTGAGCTCTGCATGGAAACCGCCTCCAAGTTCAAGCAAAGGGGCCACCTTTCCGTTGACTGTCACTCGGCCTTCCGTGGGTTTTAAAACACCAGCCATAAGACCGAGCATCGTGCTTTTGCCTGCCCCGTTTCTTCCGATTATGCCGATGCTTTCACCTTTATTGACACTGAAAGTTATATCATGGAGAGCTTCGAACTTGAATTTCCGCATGGAATTTATTGCATTCGGCAAATGAAAAAGAAAATTTTTTATCCCTCCGGTTATATGATGATACAGAGGATATGTCTTGCTGACCTTTTCGAAGCTGATTAAAGGATTGTTCATAGTATCTCCGCGAATCTCCAGACAAGTTTACTGTATATATAATGGCCGATTCCGAATGCGATGAGGCTGTAGGCAAAACATACTGCGATAGATTCCAGGTTCAATGTGCCGTTCAGGAAAAGGTTTCTCCAGCTAACCATCAACGGGGCGATGGGGTTAAAATTTAACAGATATTTATATTTTTCAGGAATCATCGTTTCGGGATAAATAATCGGTGTGCAATAAAAGAGAAACATGGTGAATATGGTTGTCAACCTCTCCAAGTCTCTGAAAAAGAGATTGATCGATGAAATGGCCAGGCATATGCCATAACTCAATAAAAGCTGTATGATCAAGAGAAGGGGAATGCCATAAATCCATGAAAGGTAGGGGGTTTTATGATAGACAAACATGAAAAAAATAATCACTGGAATTGCCAGAATGAAATGAATCATATCCTGAAGTATGACGGCAAGAAGAGTGACATTCCTCGGATAATTAACTTTTTTTATGATGGATGCATTGACCAGAAAGACCGTTGGCGACATGTTCATTGAATTTGACAGCCACTGCCACGGGAAAAGTCCTGCTATCAGAAACAATGTATAGTCTTCCATCTGTATGCGCATGACAACCTTGAAGACGATAAAGAAAACAAAGGCAAAGGCAAGCGGATTGAGAACAGACCAGAGATAGCCTAAAAAATTATTTTTATATCTGACCTTCATTTCCTTCTGAGTCAGAACGACTATGAGGTCAATGATATGACGTATCTCCCGTTTATTGATCACATGACACCTCGTTAAACTTATTCGTTATTGATGAGATCAATTAAATATTTACCGTAGCTGTTCTTCTTTAATGGTTCAGCCTGGGCCAGCACTTTATCCTTATCTATCCAACCCCACTTGTATGCTATCTCTTCGGGACAGGCTATCATCAGGCCCTGTCTTTCCTGGATTGTCCCGATGTAATCGGATGCCTGAAGCAGCGATTCATACGTACCGGTGTCAAGCCATGCAAAGCCTCTGCCCAGGGTCTCCACCTTCAGGAGCCCTCTTTTCAGATATTCCCTGTTGACGTCCGTGATTTCGAGCTCACCTCTTGCGGAAGGCTTAAGATTGCCCGCAACATCCACTATGGAATTGTCATAAAAGTAAAGCCCTGTGACTGCATAATGCGAGCGCGGCCTTTCAGGTTTTTCCTCAATTGAAATTGCCAGGCCTTTTTCATCGAATTCGACAACGCCATAACGTTCAGGATCTTTGACCCTGTAGGCAAAAACCGTTGCGCCGTCTTTCTGAGCAGCGGCCTGCTTCAATCCCTTGATAAGGTCATGACCGTAAAAGATGTTGTCACCAAGAATCAATGTACAGCCGTCATTTCCTATGAAGCCCCTGCCTATTATAAATGCCTGGGCAATCCCCTCGGGATTAGGCTGAACCGCATAGTTGATGTTTATGCCCCACTGGCTTCCGTCGCCCAGGAGATTTTTAAAGAGAAACTGCTCATGCGGGGTATTGATGATAAGGATATCCCTTATACCAGCAAGCATGAGCACACTTAAAGGATAGTAGATCATGGGCTTGTCATAAACCGGCAGCAGCTGTTTGCTTATTGCCTTTGTAATAGGATAAAGTCTTGTTCCGGACCCGCCAGCCAATATAATGCCTTTTTTAATCATTTTTTCTTCCTGTACCTGTAAATTTTTGGATTTGTTTTTTGAACCGCCCTCTATTGTCAATCAGTAAAAACTCCGTCGATCATGGTGAAAAAACCATGACTTTTCATTCAATTGTGCAGTAAGCTGTTTCAAGATTATTTCCATAATTCAAATAAAATTTAAGCAATCAGAAACATAACCATCAAAACGAATAACAGGTCTTTTAAAATCCCGCAATACATTGTTATCATGCTCATTTATTCAGGAATAATGCGATATTTTCAGCATATTGTATTGATATTCCCTTTAGCTTTGAAATACAAAGCAGGGCATCGTCAGCCATTTTTTTATAGATGTCAGGATTAACGAGCACATTAACAATGGCAACTTCCAGTTTTTCCGGGCTGTCAATTTCAACAGTCAACCCTCTCACAACATCGAGCGCCCATTTGAAATTCGACATATATTGCCCGTGAATCGTTGGAACTCCCCATGCAATAGGTTCAAGTATATTCTGGCCGCCCAAATCTATAAGACTTCCCCCCACAAAGGCGACATCGGATGCCCCGTACAGGTTGAACAACTCTCCCATCGTATCGACAATAATTATATCCGCTGTGTTCCCGCTGCTTCTCAGAGAAAATGAAAGCCCCGAAGCGTTCAGCATCTCAGACATCAACCCCACACTGCCCGAATGGCGGGGTGCGAGAATCGATATAAGCCCGGGGATTTTAGATGAAGCAACTTTGATTGCATCGACGACGAACCTCTCCTCCCCTTCTCTCACGCTCCCTGCTATAAAGACCGGCCTGTCTGATGCATTTATGCTTTCCTTCAATTTCTCCTTTTTTGAGGTGTCAGCCGATTTGATGGCATCGAATTTGATATTCCCGATCACCTTCACATCTCCGGCCCCGATTGTTGCGAACCTCTCTGCATCGGCATCTGAAATGGCAAGGACAGTTGCATTCTTTAAAATCTCAGATATCAGCGGTTTGATAATCTTAAAATTTCGAACCGACTTCCCAGACATCCGCGCATTGACAAAAACTATCGGTACATTTTCATTCTGCGCTTCATTAAGAAGATTGGGCCATATCTCTGTCTCCATTATAATCAGTGCCGAAGGCCTGAGATGCTTCATAAAACGTCTGATTACAGGCGCAAGATCGAAGGGAAAAGGAAAGACATGATCAATCCCCTTTATTTTGCATGCAGCATCCCGGCCGGTTACTGTCATTGATGATACATAAATCAGGAGGTCAGGCCTGATCTTTTTTAAGGCATCGATCAGAAGTTCCGCCGCCTTCACCTCGCCCAGCGATGCGCAGTGCAGCCAGATAAGTCCCTCGTCAGCATTTCGGGGCGGCATATCAATACCAAGCCTTGAACGAAGTGTGCCCTTAAAATTCGGATGATTCCGGACCGCCACGCACAGCGGTATCAGTGCTATCCAGGCAAGTATGCGGTAGGCTAGCAGTATCAGACGGGCCATGTACTGATTATCCTCTGTCTGTCCTGCTCGGTGTTGATTTCGTGGAACTCTCCCTCTGCAACAACCACTTTTATCGGTATGCCATTTTCAAGCGCCCTCAGCTGTTCAAGCGATTCGCTCATCTCCAGAGGCGACTGAGGCATTTCTTTGAAGCTGAACAGCGTCTCTTTCGTATATCCGTAAATGCCTACATGTTTGAGCATCTGGTAATGGCCGGAGCTTCTTTCATAGGGAATCGTGGAACGTGAAAAATAAAGGGCGTAGCCTTTTATTGAACAGACAACCTTTACCATATTGGGATCATCCCTGTCTTCGGGTTTTGCAGGCACCGCTATTGTCGCCATCTTCTCGCCGCCAGCCATGCATTCCACAAGGCCTGCAAGCGCCCCTGCATCGAGTATCACCTGATCACCCTGTACATTGATGACTGCATCCGCAACAATATCTTTAACCGCCTCCGCCACCCGGTCCGTCCCGGATGCGCAATCCCTTCCTGTCATGACGGGATTGCCGCCAAAACCTCTTACCGCAGCCATTATTCTTTCATTATCGGTTGCAACAATGACACCATCAATGCCTTTTATCCGGGCAGCCTGCTCATAGACACGTTCGATCATGGTCTTGCCGCAGACATCGGTAAGCGGCTTGCCGGGAAATCTTGTGGATTCATACCTGGCCGGTATTACGGCTACTATCTTCATTTACTCTCCTCCAGTCAGCTCTTTCAGCACTTCTTCATGAACTCTTAAGGATGCTTCATCGTACAGGACCATTCGAACAAGTGTAATCACTGATGATTTCTTCAGGTAATCAATTATCGTGCTTAATGCAACCTTTGCCGCATCCCTTGCCGGATAGCCGAATATCCCGGTTGAAAGGGCCGGGAAAGAAATCGTTCTTATGTCATATTTTTCCGCCAGTTCAAGCGAGCTGCCGTAACATGAAGCGAGCAATAAAGGGTCATCAGGCAGGCCCCTGTAAACAGGGCCCACGGTATGTATTACATAACGGTTCGGCAGATTATATCCTTTGCTGATGCGTGCCTCGCCTGTAGGGCATCCGCCGAGCCCTGAACACTCTTTCCACAATTCCGGACCTGCCGCCCGGTGTATGGCCCCTGCAACCCCACCGCCCGGTGCAAGCTCATTATTGGCGGCGTTGACAACGGCCCCTGTATCTTGAGCCGTAATATCGCCTTTAACGAGTTCGATCTTTCTGCCGCCCAGAATGTATTCCATAGAGCCCCCCCGTCAATCACAATGGTTTCATAAACTTTTATCCCTAATTTGTCTTCAATGCAATTTACTGATATAGTTTTCCGATAAATTTGAAGGGGTCTGAGAGTTGGAAGATAAAACAAAAAAATTATATAAACTCGAAGAAGATTTTCTATTTAGCCTGATCGACAATTCAAGCGACGCCATCATCGCAACGGATATAAAAGGCTACGTTCTTATCTTCAATGAAGCCGCCCAGAACATGACGGGATACAATGCAGCGGACCTGCTCAACAAACAGGTTTCATTCAGGCGCTTTATGGGTCGAGGAGAGCAGGAAAGAATCCTTTCGATTTTAAACAAAGGAACCGCAGACAGACCTCTCAAACTTGTCGGAGAAGAAACCACCCTTTATGCAAAAGACGGGACCCTTATCCCCATTTCACTTTCAGTTTCTTACATTTATAAACGAGGTGTCCCGGTTGCAACAATGAACATATTTCGTGATCTGAGGCCTATAAATCTGGTGAGGGACAAGCTCAGGGTCTCGGAAGAAAAATATCGCATACTTGTTGAAAAGGCCAATGACGGAATATTTGTCTATCAGGATCATTATTTCCGGTATGCGAATCACAAGTTTATAGAGATGCTGGGCTATTCGGAAAAAGAGCTCCTTAAAATGGGTCTGCGCGATATCGTGCACCCTGAACTTGCCGACTTTATAGAGGACCGCTACGTCAGACGCATAAGGGGCGAGAAGGTGCCTGACCAGTATGAAATATCGTTTGTGGGAAAAGACGGCAACTGGGGCGATTTTGAGATAACGCCCGCTTTGATTGAATATGAAGGCAGTGTGGCCACGCAGAATATTATTCGTGACATCACTCAGAGAAAGCGCATGGAACGCGAGCTTGCCGAAACCAGAAAAATGGCCATTCTCGGAGAAATGAGCGCCCATGTCGCCCATGAGGTCAGAAACCCGTTGCAGAAAATCAAGACCGGCCTCGAACTGTTCTCATTTTCAATATCACTGGACAAAAAACAGAAAAAGATACTCGAAGGCGTCAATCAGGGAATTGAAAACCTGGAACGGTTCGTAACAGAAGTCCTTGACTGGAGCAGGTCCGGAAAGCTCAAGCTTAAGATCTACCATGTAGGCAACATAATCGACGGGCTTATATTCAACCATGAGACCGAGTTCAATGAAAGGAATATCAAGGTTAAAACCGATTATGATACAGGGGCCGATTCAGTCATGGCCGACGGCATACAGTTGAGGCAGGCAATAGAAGACATCCTTGATAATGCAATGGATGCCATGCAGTCGGGAGGCATTCTGGCCTTCAAGACACACCTGCTTGAATCTCACAGCTTTGAGACAGAGGGCGGTCGCGTAATATCGGACGCACTGGAAATCAGCATCAGCGATACAGGCCCCGGGATTCCCGAGGATGAGCTCAAAAAAGTATTCCAGCCGTTTTTCACTACGAAGAAGAGGGGTACCGGCCTGGGGCTTTCGCTTGTCCAGAAAGTTGTTGAAGCTCATGGCGGCTATGTTTTTGCCCGCAATGTCCCTAAAAAAGGCGCCGAGTTTGTTATCAGACTGCCGCTTGACCCCACGAAGACCATGAGAAACTCAAAATATACGGAGCCCTCAATATGAACAAAAAAGTTCTGCTTGTTGATGATGAAGAGGTATTTGTCGAACAGCTCAAAGAAGCTCTCCTGCACGCACACCCGAGATTTGAAATAAGCACCGCCTGCGACGGCATGGAAGCACTTGAAAAAATGTCATTGGAATCCTTCGACATAGTGATAACGGATATGCGCATGCCACGTATGGACGGCATGGCGCTCCTTAAAAAAATCAATGAAAAGCACCCCGGAACCTATGTCGTTGTCGTCACGGCATTTGGAAATGTCTCGCTCGCGGTTGAGGCCATGAGATACGGCGCATATGATTTTCTTGAAAAGCCCTTCAACATGGATACACTGGAGATTGCCCTGACAAAAATCATCAGGCAACAGGAAATCCTGAAGGAGAATCTCGAGCTCAAAGTCCAGCTTCAGCAGCACGGACAGGGGCTGGACCAGATCATAGGGGCGCACCCCTTGATGCAGAAGGTCTATGACCAGATAATCATGGCTGCGGATACCGACCTCACTGTTCTGATACTCGGTGAAACAGGGACCGGCAAGGAACTTGTAGCACGCTCCATCCATCACAGAAGCCCGCGCAGGGGCAGGCCTTTTGTAACAATAAACTGCGCCGCAGTGCCGGAAAACCTTCTGGAAAGCGAATTGTTCGGCCATGAAAAGGGCGCGTTCACCGGCGCCCTCAGCCAGAGGATAGGCAGGTTTGAGAAGGCGCACACGGGAACGCTTTTTCTTGATGAAATCGGTGACATACCGACCGGTCTGCAGGCCAAGATATTAAGGGTGGTACAGGACGGGTGCATCACAAGACTTGGAAGCAACAAAGAGGTGGAGCTCGATTTCAGGCTGGTATGCGCAACAAACCGTCCGATTCAGAACATGATAAAGGAAAAGCTCTTCAGGGAAGACCTCTATTACAGGATAAGCGTTTTTCCCATAATTATACCTCCACTGAGGGAAAGAACGGAAGACATCCCGATGCTTGTCGGGCATTTTATCAACAAGTACGGAAGGAAACTCAATCCTGCTCTCAAGGGAATCACCCCCAGAGCCATAGATGAACTGATGAAATATCCATGGCCCGGCAATGTCCGCGAACTGGAAAATGTCGTCCAGCGGGCGATAGTATCGGCACAGGCGGGTTACATTGAAGGATTCCCGTTTATACTGGGCCAGGAAAGTATCGATTTACCGGACTCTGAAGCTGTCTCTTCTTCCAGTCAGAAGCTCTCGGGCAATTATCATGAACAGAAAAAGAAGATGCTTGATAACTTCGAATTCAAATTCATAAACGAACTCCTTGAGAAACACAATGGTGTGATAGCAGAGGCTGCGCGTGAATCGGGAATGAATTACAAGACGTTTTATATCAAGGCTGATGAATTCGGGCTTATCAAAAAGAAGAGGTGACATTGATGAAAAAGCATACAACGCTGGATGATATGGTAAAAAAGATAAAGGCCATGCCCGGAGCAGATTCGGTGGGTATGATACTCTGCCACAACGGGATAGTCAGGGGAACCTCGCGCGACGGCAGAAAAGTAACGGGTGTAGCTGTAAAGGCGGACAGAAAAAAACTTGATGATATTATCACCGCCCAGAAATCACGACCGGGTATATTTGAAATTTTGGTTCATGTGAACGAGGGCGAGCTGAAAGTTGGAGACGACCTGCTGCTTATCGCAGTGGCAGGCGACATCAGGGAAAATGTCATCCCGGTTCTGACGGATACTCTCAATACGGTAAAGAAATCCGTAACGAGCAAGACCGAGCATTTTGTCTGAGGTATCAGAATATAAATCCTGATCCGATCTGACAGATCATCCCTCAGAAATCCGTGATTTCAACCGTAATATCCGGATCGCCTGCGTCTTCGATTCTGAATCTGTATTTCTTTCTGATCGGCAATACTTCATTCATTAGGGTTTTGGCCTCAGACTCATATGTAAATTCATAAATTCCGGTTTCGGGTTGGTCTGTCATGTCAAACCAGAGCGTGATTATGGACTGGTTGAAGCCAGCCTCCTCCCACTGGAAACGTGTTTCAGGGTCGGCGTCAGTGTAGAGGAAATCTTTGGGGGCCTCTTTGTAAACATCATTGGCCGGCGTTCTGAGCGTCATGTAAGTCCCGTCTGTCATCAGATTGCGGTTGGGGAAAGCTCCCCATATCCTGAGCTTGAGATAGCGGATTCCGTCCGGCTCATCCTCGAAATATGGGCCCTTGACAATGCCTCCGAACGGATTTTTCGTGCCCTGCAGGTCAAAAAGAGGCCACTTGAGCGTGGTCGTCGCAGACTTTGCCATTGCTGTTGCATCCGGGAACGGGGGAACGGGTTCGCCGGTCTTGTCCATACGGGAGTTATTTTTCATTGATAAGGCCAGTTTTGCAACCGTCTGCTGGAAGGCCTTCAGTTCATTCGGCCCGAATTGCGTGGAGGCGCCTTCATAATACTGCTTCCGGTATTCCTCAGGGGTCGTGACATAACCTGCATAGTCATTGGCGCATTGGGCAACGACGACATACCGGACCGGCCCCTCTTCGTCAGCCCAGCCGTCGAGGTTTTGATCGCCGTTAAAAATCAGCTTTATCGTGTTCTCGATACGCCGTCCGGCCATTGTGGTCACCTCAACAGGCATGGCGCATATTATCAGCTCTCCAATCCTGAAAAGCTGGACAGGGAGAATATTGGAGCAAAACGGGATTTTTATGTCTTTCCCTGTATCGCCGTCCACTGATGATACCTGGATGAATCCGGTGGGCAGAAGAATAATCTTCGGATACTGGCTGGCTTTATATTCGTCAGTAAGAGAACCTAAGGTCCCGGGGGAGATCAAAGCAAACAGGTCAGGGGCCAGAAGGGCAATGAAACGCTCGGTGAGACTGGCGATACCGTCGGGACTCAGATCGTCAACAGTAACACCCTCTCTGAAAAGAGGCGCGGGCGACCCGGAATCTTCAGTGCTGCCTGCAGTCATAGGACCGCCCATGGCCGCCCGGGCGGTTTGCCAGGGATTATTCCGGTCTTCGCTTGCAAGGGAGGACATGTCGACAAAGACATGGCGGTAATCAATGACAGGACTAAGTTTATGTTCGCCTCCGTTGGCATTCAGGTAGAGCTCAAGCGCCTTGTCAAACTGCCTTTTGCCCAGCTCCTTGGTATGCAGCCAGTCGTATATTCCAGTCTTGCTGGGGGGTCCGTACATGATGTTTCCGGAAACGTCTCCGCAGTTCGCCTGGGCGAAGGCGCCGGTCATATAAGGGAAGCGGCGCTCCCACTGGGATTCGGCATATCCCTTGTTGTCGCCGGAAATAAATCGGAAATTGGTACCGAGAGATGTCGGGTGCAGAGCGAACCAGTTGACCATGGCGTTATCGCCTATTTTCAGAAGGGTCATGCGTTTGTTGGTGTTGTTCCAGTCAACGCCGTTCACATAGCCTGTGGATAGGCCGTTTTCCGAATGTTCCCTGTCTTCGGGATCAAGATTTTCCATATTGCTGAAGCCGGCCTCATTATCGATGGAAGTGATGTCGGAAACGCGGCCGTAATGCTCGAGTTCGGACAGCGGATTATTGATGTAGGCCCGAGGCGATCGGTTCCACCCGCACTTAAACAGATTGCCCTCATTGATTCTCAAATCCGCCGGCTTAAGGGAGGCTTCCGCTTTTCGTATGGCCTTGACGATGCCGCTGACCTGCACATCGAAATTGATTTTAAGAAATCCGCCGCCGCCCAGATTATACATGGGAGTCAGCGAAGCGCCGCCGGGCGCCGCATGGGTATGCGTTCCCTGGAGCATGATGTTGTCGTCCGTCCATCCTTCGTCCTTCAAGGCCCTGACAACCTCTTGTTTGACGCCTTGGAAAATCATGCAGACATCGGATGTGACATAGGCCATCTTCTTATCGCCCTGTTTGAAGACAAACGCCCTTGCGTAAGTGCGGGCAAGCAGGCCTTCACCCTTCTGCGAAGGCTCGGCCATGCCCATAAACTGCACCATGGCGGGCGGCCCGGTTACATCGGCCTTGCCTGCACCTGCATACAGAATATCCGGAACAGCCTGTCCGGACGAATCTTCAGCCGGGCCTGACGAACTGACAGGGTCTTCACTGCTGCCTGAAGAACAGCCTGATAAAAGTAAAAACAGGATAAGCGAGATAATAAGTCCGGGTTTAAGAATTATCCTCATTGTCATTTCTCCTTAAATAAAACATAAAAAAAGCAATCTTTGAATCAGGGCTATGCGGTTTGCGTCTTACCTCCTCACAAACGGATGAGCGTGATCTGCCACCAACGCCATTAAAATTAACTATAAAATAAAGGAAAAGAAGAGAAAAAACAAGAAGTCACAGCCCGAAAATTCGGCTGAACATAACGTTGTGTTAAAAAAACAGGAAATTGTTCAGTCTGAAAAAGAGCGGAGGAAATGGAGAAAGGAAAAAGCGTATTGAAAGCCATGATAAAGCCCCCCACTATTTCCTGGTGGAGCTTTAAATATATATGCTTTCAAGATATACACCACTTGCTGACATTGGCTTTCTTGCAGTGATTATCCTTTGGGCTGATGGAACCTCTTGTTGTGTTATTCATAAGCAATATATACTTTTACCGAGTAGAGATATGTTATGATGCCATGCTTCGAGATCGCCTATTTGGGACAATTTTTCTTTGATATACCCGCTGGACTTTTTGTCTTTATTATTAAAAAAATACCCCCCCCTAGATTTGATATATGTTATTTTTTCGATATATTTTTGCTTTTCATTTGCTGTAACAAAAGTATTAACTTAAGAAATAATGTGAAAAGTCCATAGGCTATATTATTTGTTAGGGCATGAAAAAGGAGACAAAAATGGAGTATTCAATTAGTCCGATCTCAGCTGAAGATCGAGAATCAATAATTGACATCTTCAACTATTATGTTGAAAATTCATTTGCAGCCTATCCGGAAAGCAAACTGCCATACCAGGCATTTGATTTATTTCTTCAAATGTCAAAAGATTTGCCGACAGCAACGATAAAAAACAATAAAGGCGATCTCCTTGGATTTGGGATGTTGAGAACATATAATCCAATGCCTGCGTTCTCAAAAACTGCAGAAATAACCTATTTTATCGGTAGTGATCAGACAGGAAAAGGACTTGGGAAAATTCTACTTGAGTTCCTCGAAAGGGAAGGAAGAAAAAGAGGTATTAAAACCATTTTAGCAAATGTATCTTCGCTCAATAGTGGAAGCATTAAATTTCACAAGAATAATGGTTTTATTGAATGCGGTTGTTTCAAGCAAGTTGGGATAAAAGCGATGATTTGCTTAAGAATCTCAAAGCAGG
>CAYNVT010000078.1:0-18582 GCA_964400685.1 uncultured Bacteriovoracaceae bacterium
GACCTCGGCGGTAAGCCTTGCATCGTTGGTTATGCATTCGTAAAGAAGATATCCTGAATGTATGCCCTTAAAGGTCATATCCGGTTCGAGTTTCCTGATTTTCTCGATGCTCAAAAATCGGGAGATGCGGTAATTCTTCCAGTCGGAGAGCGCATCGTAAATGGCAAGGACTATCCCGACCATAAGAGCTTCCTTCAAGCTGTAGCACGCGAATATGATCGGCACCGGCCGCACAAGGTTGGGAAATGCGCCCCTCATCCAGTCGCGCTCGTGTGTTTCTTCACGCACAAGGCCGAACTCGCCGTTGATGATGTAGCGGACCCCGCCGTGAGCCAGGCGCGTGCTTTTGGATGATGTCCCGAAGGCGAAGTCATCCTTTTCGATCAGGGCCGCTTTTATCCCCTGCAGCCCGCATTCGCGCAGGACGCCTGCACCCGTAATGCCGCCGCCCACGATCAATACATCGAAAGTGCTCTCTTTAAGCTTTTTAATATATTCCGGTCGGTCTTTCGCGCTCCATGAAATCAATTCTCTGCTCATGGAAGACACCTTTCAATTAACCCTGTAATGTCGAGAATTTCAGGTCCGGAATCCCCGCAGTTTTTCATGTTTTCAAGCAGCACACTTCGGCATGTGGGGCAGCCCGTCACAAGGACATCCGCCTTCGATTCCACGGCAACGGCAATCAAGCGGGACGCCATTTCGCGCATGACTTCAGGGTGGCTTATCTCGAGCCCGGAACCATAGCCGCAGCATGGAGCCTGATCGCGCGAAAATGCCATCTCGACAAGCTTTATGCCGGGAACCATGCGTATGATATCGCGTGGAGCTTCGAAAACACGAAGCTCGCGCCCCAGCCCGCAGGGGTCGTGGTAAGTGACCTTTCTTTTTTTTAAGCGTGAAAGTGCGGGCTTTTTTTCTTTGAGAACTGCAAGCAGGAATTCCGGCAGGCTCATGATTTCGATGTTTTTTATTTCGAGGCCGAGCTTCGGATATTCAAGCTTTACCATCCTCAGGTCATCGGCTGACATGACCACCAGTTTTTTAGGCGCACTCGATTCCATCGCAACCTTGAATTTTTTTGCCAGCCCTGTGGCCTCGCTGGTAAAGCCCAGGAAATATGCAAGCTGTCCTGTATCGGGCTCTTCGGGCAGGACGGAAAATTTGACATCGAGCTTTTCAAAAATATTTACCGTGCTCCTTACCATATCCGATCCGAGTGCACGAAGCCTTCGCCCGAAATACACAAGGGTGTGCGTACCGGCCTTTGCGATATATGGCTTGAGAATCGACCTGACGTCCTCTGAATCAGAGGGGTAGATTATGCCTGAAACGATATCCGCCTTTTTTACGAGCACGGATGCAGGCAGCAGGGAATCTTCAAGCCCGCTTCTGGCGCTCAGCATGATATCGCCGGTGTCGATGCCTGTTTCGCAGCCCTCACGGCAGGCCTTGCACATCGAGCAGCGGTAGAAATAATCCACGATCCTGCTGTTAAGGCCATCCTTCCCCTGCATGATGCGGTAGGCGAAAAACCCGCGGTTGTGCGGGGAATCGGCCTCGTGGCGGGTGGCGGCGGCTACGGAACAGACATCTCTGCACATCTTGAAGCATACGGAACAAAGCCGGGAGTTTTCTATAAGGTCACTCATTCGTTCATCTCCTTGAGAGTGAATTGATCACCATATCTCACAGCCCGAGTTTTCCGGGGTTCATGATATTGTTGGGGTCCATGGCCTTCTTTATCCGGCGGAAATTCTCAAGCCCTGTTTCGCCCAGTTCCAGCTTCATGAAGCGCCCCAGGTTGATCCCTATCCCGTGATGGTGGTTTATGGTGCCGCCCAGATTGTGCGACAGCTCTATGCCCCTGCGCCAGACCTCGTTGTACGCACGTGCGGCCTCTTTGCCCTTTATCAGCTGGCCGACAAAGGTCGGATAAATCATGCCGCCTGATGTATAGAAATGCGAGAAATGCGCGGCCAGGAACATATGCATGCCCTCGACTATCTCCTTAAGCCCGCGTTGGACTTTCACCAGATAATCGAACGTGCCTGCCGAATCGATGCAGCCCGATACCCTCACAAACCCCGGGGTCGGAATGCCGAAGAGCGGATGCCCGCTGGAAGGGAATGCCACCGAGAACCGCTTGTTCTCCCACCAGTTCTTTGCAGGTCCTTCGCCGAGATCTTCGGCCCTGAGCTTTTTCGCGATCTTCATCACTTCCCTGTGCTCAAGCGTGCACAGGTCTTCGAATCCGTCGAACATAAGTATCATTTCAGAGCCTGAATCATGGTGATGGAAATATTGCGTTTCGAGCTCGTCGGATATGCGCATTGCCGCAGGCCACAGGCCTCGCCGCATGATCATGCGCGCACCGTCCATGGCTGCGGGAAGATCAGCAAATAAAAGCCCCAGGAATTTTCTCGTTTCCGGCAAAGGTCTTATCTTGAAGGTGGCCTCGGTAATAACGCCGAGCGTTCCTTCGGACCCCATGAACAGATGGTTGAAGTTGGGCCCTGCCGCCGAGTTGGGCACTGCCTTGGTTCGCATGATCTCACCTGTGGGCAGCACGACCTCCATGCCCAGCACCATCTCGGATATCTTGCCGTACTTGGTAGAGACTACGCCTGCGCTGCGGGCGGCCAGGAACCCGCCAATGCCGCTCACATGCTGAGACTGCGGCAGATGGTTCAATGTGAAGCCGACGGCGTTGAGCCTGCTTTCAAGTTCCTGGCAGATAAGACCGGTCTGAGTGGTCACTGTATGGTTTTCGGTATCTATTTCGATCACCTTATCGAGCGATTTGGTGTCGATGAGGATCCCCCCGAACAGAGGCAGGGTGCTGCCGCTTCCCTGTGCGCCGCCGCATTCGGGAGTCACCGGCACCTTGTGGACATTTGCGATCTTGATAATCTCGGAGACTTCCTTGGTGGTTTTGGGCCAGACGATAAAGTCCGCCTGGGGAGGCTCGAATTCCCCTTCGGGCTGAGGGCAGTTCCATTCAACGATCATGTCGCGGGAATAAGACAAGCGGTCGATGGGCGATGTAGATACCCTCTCAGGGCCAAGCGCTTCTATAAGTTCGGTTTCAACCAGAGACTTGCGAAAATCATAGAACGGTTTCATGTAACCCCCTATGTTTCAAATCATCAGAATTTATAAACTTATAACATATACTTTGGGTATTGATAAGACCCAGGGAATGGTCCCGGAGTCTTATCCGAATAAATCAAGACCTGCTGAAGCAGTTATTTTTTCCTGGCCGCAGAAGATGTCGCATGATTATTCTTTATACATGTCCTCGATAACGCTGCTGAAATGGGCCATAACGACTTTGCGCTTTACCTTCAGAGTAGGCGTTAGTTCACCTGTTTCCTGGCTGAAGGTGCGGTCGATAAGGGTAAAGCGTTTGATCTGCTCGACTCGGCCCAGCGGCTTGTTCAGTTCTTCGACGGTCTCGTTGAATTTTTTAATTACCTCCGGAATTGCGATAAGCTTTTTCG
The DNA here is from genome assembly GCA_964400685.1 of uncultured Bacteriovoracaceae bacterium. Classification (GTDB taxonomy): domain Bacteria; phylum Desulfobacterota; class Desulfomonilia; order UBA1062; family UBA1062; genus DATCTV01. Next base: position 3,504 of record CAYNVT010000078.1, read on the forward strand.
GATCGGTCTCGGTTATATTGTTTGAGTTAGCCCATTTGATCAGCTCGGGGAAGCACGGAACGATGAGGGCCACCAGAAATTTTTTCTGATCCCCTATAATAGCTATCTGCTCAATGAGCGGATGAATAGTAAACATCCCCTCTATGACCTGGGGTGAAACATTCTTGCCGCCCGCAGTGATCAGGATGTCTTTCTTGCGGTCGGTTATTGTAAGGTAGCCTTCATTGTCGATCTTGCCTATGTCGCCGGTGCTGAACCACCCGTCCTTAGTGAGGACCTGCTCCGTATCCTCGGGCCTGTTGTAATATCCTTTCATGACCTGCGGGCCGCGTATCAGAATCTCCCCGTCGTCCGCTACTTTGCATTCCGTGCGCGGGAAGATCGGGCCGCAAGTGCCCAGCTTTATCGGTTTGATATGTTTGAACGTGTTCAGGTGCGTTATCGGGGTGGTTTCCGTAAGGCCGTAGCCAAGGTGCACTTCAACGCCTATTATCTGGAAGAATGCGTTGATCTCATCGGACAGGGGTGCTCCGCCTACTCCGAGGGCCTGCATGCGGTCGAGCCCGAGGGCCATACGGAGCTTGGAATAAATGAGCTTGTCGAAAAAGCGGTATGCAAGCCCCAGCGGAAAGGGTATCGGCCTGTTGGAAAGGATATAGGGCAGGGCTTTTTTGCCTACGCTCATCGCTGCTTTGAAAAGTTTTTTCTTGCTTTCCGGGGCCTTTCTGAGCTGACTCATCACACCCTCGTAAATCTTTTCCAGTACTCGCGGCACATAAACGGCCAGTGTGGGCCTGATGTCCTTCAGATCTTCAACAAGCGTTTCGGCTCCCTTTGTGTAGGCTAGTGTCCCCCCTTCATGCATAACTGTATTGTAGCCTACCGTGCGCTCCAGGGCATGAGAAAGGGGCAGGAGAGATACGCCTAAAACAAGCTTCGGAAACGGATGATGCTCGATGAACTGCTTGACATTGGACACGAGGTTGTTGTGGGTCAGCATGACCCCCTTGGGATTGCCTGTCGTGCCGGAAGTGTAAATAAGGGTTGCCGTTTCTTCGACATCGATGTTTCTGAGACGTTCGTCTATCTCCTTGAGGTCAAGGTTACGGCCTCCAGTTTCAAGGGCCTTTGAGAGTCTGATCACCATCGGGTCTTCGTATTCAAGTTCGTCGAAGACGATTATTTCTTTGAGAGTATTGAGACGTTCTTTTTCTCCGAGCAGGTTGTCAACCTGGAACTTGCCTGCACACATGCATATCGTTGCCCCGGAATCGTTCAGTATGTATTCGGCTTCCGGGCCTGAGTTTGTCGGGTAAATGGTGACATCAGCAGCGCCTATGGCCAGTATGGCAAGGTCCGAAATGACCCATTCAGGCCGGTTGCCTGAATATATGGCTATCTTGTCTTTGGATTTAATGCCTTTTTTCAGAAAATACGATGCCAGCGCGTCGACGCTGCCGCTGATATCACCGTAGGAATAGTCTTTCCAATTTTTGTTCTCATCGCGAATTTTAAGAAAAATTACATCGCGTGATTTTTCAACCTGATTTCTGAAAATGCCGGGGATCGTAGTTACATCATAAGGTTTAAATGCGTTCATCTGCTTCCTCCATTCATGAAGTTTACTCGGGTTTAAAAAAATCCGGTATTCCTGGTATTTGGCTTACCTGAAACATCTTTTTTTACATCAAAAAGCAAATCTTAATCAAATGAAATTTATGATCATTTCATTCTCGGCTATATTGCCTTCAGACAGCACTCTACAGCCTTTATGGCGTCTATGGCCGAGCTGGTTATGCCGCCTGCATAACCTGAACCTTCTCCTATCGGAAAAAGGTTTTTTATATTTATTGATTCATATTTTCTGCCACGTTTGATCCTTACGGGTGATGATGTCCTTGTCTCCGCCCCCAGCAATATCCCATGCTCTGAAATAAATAGAGGGTAATCCTCATTCCATTTGTTGAATGCGGCCAGAAGCGAAGCGCTCACAAAGTCCGGGAAAATCGCCTTCAGGTCTGCCGGAACAGTACCCATCCTGCACGAATTTTCATTAAGATTGACTGTTTCCTTCCCGCATAAAAAATCCGCCATATTCTGGGCAGGGGCTTTCCAGTTTCCTCCGCCGGCAATGAAGGCCTTTCTTTCAATTACCTTCTGGAATTCAACACCGGAAAGCGGTCCTGATTCATTATAATCATCTACTCCGCAGCTAACGACAATTGCCGCATTTGAGAACGGCGAAGAGCGTCCGGAATAACTCATGCCGTTTAAAACCATCATTCCGGGTTCGGATGAGGCGTTTATGATTTCGCCGCCCGGGCACATGCAGAAGGCGTTCACGCTCCTCCCCGTTTTTCTGTCCCTGAAATTAAGCGAATAAGTTGCTGCGCCCAGAGCTGTATGGTTCTTATACTTATCGCCGTATCTCATGAGGTTGATGACTTCAGCCGGGTGCTCCACCCTTACGCCCACGGAAACGGGCTTAGGCTCAATGGCAACGCCTTTTCCGCGCATCATCTCGAATGTATCACGGCTGGAATTTCCCAGCGCCAGATAGATGCTTGAAAAGAGGTATTCCGACCTGTTGTTTATTACTACTCCGACAGCCCTGCCGTCTCTTATAATGAGGTCCGTCATCTTTGAGCCGTAATGAATCTCTCCGCCATGATCGAGTATGTACTTCCTCATGTTGATGACTATCCTGCACAGCACGTCAGTGCCCAGGTGGGGTTTGTGGATATACCTTATTTCAGCAGGTGCGCCGAATTTTATAAAGGTATCGAGCGCCTTGTTCGCGTAGCGTGAATTATTCACCCTGGCAAAGAGCTTGCCGTCCGAGAATGAACCTGCACCGCCTTCCCCGAACTGGATATTTGATTCGGGATCGAGCACCCTTTCATTCATAAACCTATTAACATCAAGGCTGCGTTCTTCTATGGGTTTGCCTCTTTCAAAAATTACGGGTTTGATCCCATTCTCGATAAGCTCAAGGGCGGCGAATATTCCGGCAGGGCCGAAGCCGATTATGAGAGGCCTCTCGCTGGATCTTCGCATCTTTTTAAGAGGCTCTTTTTTTTCTGTATATATGGGAAAATTTTCCCTGCTGCCGAGATCGCCTTCTACCCTTACGGCGATTGTTACCGTGAAATAGAACTGCTCTTTGCAGGCGGCATCAAGGGCTTTACTGAGTATTTTTATAAACCTGATATTTTTATTTTCGACCCCCATCATTATCGAGGCGGCTTTCAGGTATTCATCAATGCCGTCCTTTTCAACGGGAATCTGCAAATCGGCTATTATTAAATCGGAACTGTTAATCGTCACTGGCATATCTCTTTAGTCTCCATATCCATATTACATACTCCAAACCGATGTTATAATCATAAATTGTTTTTGGGAATGTTAGTGGTGAGTTGTCAGTGGTGAGAAAAATGCAGAAAGAAATAGCTTTTAAGCTAATAAGCTGTTGAGCTGGAAGAAGGCCGGTGGCAAGCCTTGAACCAAGGCCAGACACCTTTTTTTATGAAAACCTTTCAATCATCCTGGCATATTTAAAGAAGCAGTTTTAATTTGCAAGGATAATAATATTGAAACAGTGGTGGCATTGACACTTGACATATTGAATAAATGTCCCATTTCAAAATTGCCAGGTATCATTGGCAAACCTCTTTGACCCGCCCGACCTCTCCACTCATCAGGCGCACTTTTATGCCGTGAGGGTGCGTGGCCGAATTCGTCAGTATATCCTTGACGATCCCTTCTCTTAATTTGCCGCTTTTCTGGTCCTCTTTCAATACGATCTTAACCCTGGCGCCCGGCCTTATATCCGATCTTTTTTGTCCGTCCATGTCCATGCTACATACTCCAAACTGCGGCCATAACCATCAATTGTTTTTTGCATATAAATTTATCACCTTGATGCATTCATTACCCTGTGATACCCGAATGCGGTCTTATTTACTTCCGTTGTGCATTCAATGGAAAAAAGTGGTGAGTGGTGAGAAAAATCAGCACCTATTAAGTATATAGTCAAGAATGAAATGCAGGGCGTAGCGATTAGCTGATAAGCTGATCAGCTAATAAGCTGCAAAGCAGAATCAGATACTATAAAGATTTTGCTTAACAGCTCAACAGCTTAACAGCTATTTCCTGTGAGGAGAATCGCAGCATGATACATCTGACCAACATAAGCAAGCAGTACGGCGCGCAGATACTTTTTACAAACGCGAGCTTCCAGATTCTTCCCGGGACCCGTACCGGCCTTGTCGGCGCAAACGGAACAGGCAAGACCAGCATCTTCCGCCTCATTACGGGCGAAGAGGAGTGCGACAGCGGCGAAATAATCAAGGCAAAGAAGACCGTTATCGGCTATTTTTCCCAGGACACGGGCGACATGTCCGGCCGATCAGCCCTTGATGAAGTAATGTCCGCTTCCGTTAAAATTTCAGAACTCGCAGTTATGATAAAGGAAATGGAGGCAGCCATGTGCGAACCCTTGAGCGATGATGACATGGCAAACCTGCTTGAACGCTATGGGGAAGCGGTTTCCGAGTTTGAGCACAGGGACGGCTACGACCTTGAAAGCCGCGCCCAGACGGTGCTCACAGGACTCGGCATCGGGCCTGATGAATACAACAACCCGGTTGAGACCTTCAGCGGCGGCTGGAAGATGCGCATCGAACTTGCAAAGATCCTGACGCTCAACCCTGATGTGCTGCTTCTGGACGAACCCACAAACCATCTCGACATCGAATCGATCATATGGCTTGAAGACTGGCTGGCAACTGTTTTTAAAGGTGCGCTATTAATGACCTGCCACGACCGCGACTTCATGAACCGGATTGTGAGCCGCATTGTGGAAGTAGCGGGAAAGACCATAAACACCTACAGCGGCAATTATGACTTTTACCTCCGTGAAAAGGAGGTCAGGAATGAACAGCTCCAGGCCTCCTACCGCCGCCAGCAGGAGATGCTTGCAAAGGAGGAGGATTTCATCGCCCGCTTCGCAGCGCGCGCCTCTCATGCCGCACAGGTGCAGTCACGTGTAAAGAAGATCGAAAAGATCGAGCGTATAGAACTGCCGCCCGAGCAGAGAAGGGTGAAGTTTCAGTTTACCGAGCCGCCAAGGAGCGGGGATGACGTGTTTTATCTTGAAAACCTCGGCAAGACCTGGACGCGCTTTGACGGCAGTATTAAGCCTGTTTTCAGCGGCATTTCGGGCCTGATAAGACGCACGGAGAAGATCGCCGTTGTCGGCGTTAACGGTGCAGGCAAATCAACGTTTTTAAAGGTGCTTTCATCACAGACCGAGCCCACCACAGGGACTTTTAATGTCGGGGCGAACCTAAATATCGGCTATTTCAGCCAGCATTCAATGGACCTGCTTGCCCCTGACAAAACTGTTATACAGATCATTCAGGAGGCCATGCCGAACGCCAACCTGGGCGTCATTCGCAACCTGTGCGCAGCTTTTCTTTTTCAGGGAGATGATGTGGAAAAAAAGATATTCAGCCTTTCCGGCGGTGAAAAGAGCCGGGTCGTGCTGGCAACCATCATGGCCCGGCCTGTAAATGTGCTGATTCTGGATGAGCCCACCAACCATCTAGACATACTGACCAGGGAGATCCTCCTTGAAACGCTTCAGGGCTTTTCCGGTACAGTCATACTGGTGAGCCATGATCGCCACTTCCTGAGGCTGCTGGTAAACCGCGTCTTTGAAATAGATCATGGGGAGATGCGGGTATATGAAGGGGACTACGAATACTATCTCCACAAGTCGGGCTATAGCGGGGGCAGGGCGTGATAACTTTGATTCGGGCAGATAGCCCTCACCCTTCGGGCGCGACTACGTCGCGTCAATTTTTGTGATGCAAAAATTTGCATATCGTTGTCACTCCTTGATTCGTCGTTGCGGAATACATTAAAAGTATACCTCACTCCTCATCTTCGTCACTCCTCGGTCTGCTTTGTTCTGACGCCCTGAAAGAAAAGTCTACCAGTGATGTGTCAAATATGATAATGCACAACCCTACAATATGCTAACGGTCTAATAATTCACGATTCCATGTCCCAAAAAATAAAAAATTTGAGGTAGTTTGAATCTCTTTATTAAGAGCCGTATAAATACAATCTGCTAGCATTTAAAGAAGCATTAAAGTAGTATATATACAATTCCGATAAATTCAATTAGAGGTAACATATGTCAAATATAACATTTAAGTATATCTTCCCTGATGATTATAATCCGGTTTTTGTTAATGGAGCTTGGGGAGGAGTAACGCCATCTGGAGAATTAGCAATCAGTTTTTATTTAGAAAGACTTGGATTGCCAATAAAAGAAACACATGAACTTACCGATGAGGGTAAATTGGGTCAAATAATTAATAGAGAACCAGAAGATCAAGTCGCTGTTCGATATATTCAGAACGGAATAATCTTAACCCTTGATGGTGCAATGACGATTTATGATTGGTTGGGGAAGAAAATTAAGGAAGCTGAAAAAATCAAGGAAGATATTAATAAATCCAAAAAATAGTATATATGAACATATTTTGCCATACATATAACAATACTAATTTTACTGGTGGGACATATACAGAACAGTCATCAGTAGGTACATTCGGGATAGGGATAGTTGACAAAAACATAAACACACCAACTTCAGTAGGTACATTTGGGATAGTTGACAAAAACATAAACACACCAACTTTATTTGGAATGTTTCATTTTTTTTATTCTACACCAACTTTGAATATTACTATATCTGATAACATAATTGATTCTTTACCTAATAAAAAATTAGCAACACCATTCAATATTATTATTGAACCAGATGGAACAGGTTTTATTGTGTTTATCCCGGAGATTCCAAGTTTGTATGGATGCGGAGATACTCGAACTGAAGCTATCGAGATGCTAAAACGTGAGATAGAATCACTTTATGATGATCTTATTGGTGATGATAATTTTACTGATGAATGGAATGCTATCAAGTTAGTATTATTGAGTAAAATTGTTGCTTAACTCTTGTGGATAACAATAAATACAATACCAATGACATCAAGCGTATCTGCGAGAATAAACTTAAAATAGTATTCAGAGATGGTAGTGAATTTAATGGTTGGTTCTGGTTTGAAGGAAGGAAAATATATAGAATTACAGTTCCTAAGGGTAGAAAAGATATTCCCCCAAAAACATATAAATCAATGGCAACTCAATTAGGTTTAGAAGTTAATCAATTTGATAATATGCTTGAGTGTACTCTGTTATTAATTCATTATGAAGAAATCATAAGAGGAAAGCTACATCCAGAACAACCTTGATTTATTAAAAACTACCAAACTGATTCTAAAACCCCAAAGGTGTACTAGGACCCAACTAGGGGACATTGCTGCCTAAATAACTAACTGCCGCAGTCATGGTTGAAGCCGATTCTTACAGGGCAAAATCAGGATTTGGGAACCCTTCAGATAGATCTAGATTTTTCTCACCACTCACCACTGGCAACTCACCACTTTCACTGTATGGCCCGATCAAAAACTATTCGCCCCTTGAGCATAACTGGGAAATAGATGGACATATCGTCAAGGAGCCGGTCCTCCTTTGTCGTATTCACAACATAGGTGAAGACCATGTCCTCCCCTTTGAGTTCCGGATGGGACTTGCCCGCATAGATGAGAAGCTCCGGACTGCCCTGCTCGGCCGGGGTAAAAAAGCAGGTATGTGCTGACCAGGGCCCGGTCATGGATTTTGCGGATGCCACAGCCAGGCAGGGATTCATTATGCTTAGTGTCTGGACCTGGAGATATTTCCCAAGTTGAGGCTGGTATTCAACGGTGAACTCCATCTGACCACCACTTATGATACGTGCGGGTTTGCTCTTTTCGCTCTGCTCCCAGCCGGCCTTATCACCGGCCCAGAGCTGGGGTTTTGTGAGTATTCCGTAAGAGGCTGAACTTTCCGGCCAGCGCACCAGATATACCGCTCGATCCTTGCTGTCTGCTGCGCATACCGTAAGGAAACCTTTCTCCTGGATGGGATTGCCTGAGCCGATAACGAGGCCCTTTATCTGCGGGCTGATGAGAAAGGTCAATTTCCACTTCTCAGGTTCCTCCTGCGGGTTACTGATCCAGACTGCCTTCCAGCCGCAGGCATCGAAACCGAGTGCATTCCTGGCTTCTTTGATTTCCATCAGGAAGATAATTAAATGTCTGCCGATCATAATGCCGGAGGCAGGCCAGAACCATTTATCTCCCTTATGAGCAAAAAAGGCCCCAGGCTTTCCTTCCCGCATGTTCCAATAGAACTTCATCGAGGCTTTTGACGGGTCATACCCTGTCTGGACGGCAATGCTGTTGCGCACAAGATCGGACGAGCGGCGTGTGCCTGTTCCTGAGAGGTCGATAAAGCTGTCACCGAAAAGCCAGAGCACCCGGCCGTTCCCCAGGTCGATAGATGTTGCTCCATCGCCGCCCAGCCAGTGCGGGTCTGATCGGAAGATCTTATCGGCCTCAGTCCAGCGTTGTGCCTCTATATTGAAGAACTGTCCTGCTGCATGGATTTCCGACCAGAAGATCAGGCCCAACAGCTGTAAGGCAAAGAAGAACAGGGCGAAATGGCGGAGTAAAACATTTTTGCGCAGAAAGAATGTTTTTTCATCTTTCATGATGAAAATTGTAGCACTAAAGCCTCTTTCAAAACAGATGATCTTATATTGGAAGAGGGATAAGAAAACATCCGGACTTGACAATTGACAGAATTGGAAATTTTGTAGCATGTTTGAGGTGCATTTTGCTGCATCCCGGCGTAATTTATTACTATTAGACAGGAGGGCATTATGAAGCCAGTCATAACATTTTTTCTCGGTTCCCCGCGTGAACATGGAAACACTGCACGTCTGCTTGATAAAGTGAGCGAAACGCTTAAGAAAAATGGCGCAAAGCCAAAGACGGTGTTTCTCCCTGATTACAAGATAAAGCCCTGCATCGAATGCTTTGCCTGCCAGAAAACCGGCAAAAAACCGGGCTGTAAAATCAAGGACGACATGCAGGAGATGTATGAGAAGATCCTGAGCTCTGATGTCATAGTATTCGCCGCGCCGGTATTCTTCTGGTCATATGCAGCCCAGATAAAGCCTTTTATCGACAGGCTGTTCTGCCTTGGGAAATATGATAAGGAACCTATCGTTTCACTTGTCAAAGGCAAGAAATGCGCACTTGTACTTACAGCAGGCGGCGACGAGTTCGACGGGGCCGACCTTGTGGTCCAGAGCTTTGCAAGGATGGCGGATTTCTGCGGGATGAACAATCTGGGGCATCTTGTAATAGGAGAATATACGGGGCATGACATGCTGGACAGAAAAGAGACCGCAGCAAAGATCTCAGCTTTTGCCGATAAGCTGTTAAACGATGAGAAGTAGTCCGGATAAAGGCCATCACGCTGTTCCTGCGCAAGTCCTTAATCCCGATGCACTAATTTTTCCTGGTTCCTGCCATGCCGCACTTTCCGGGAAAAAGGAATTTACCTCACTCAAAAAGGTCTATAAAAAATCCTGGGGCATCAGTCTCCAGTTGACAAATCCCGATGGTGACGGCGGCAACAATATAACCTGTTGCGAGCTCTGCGGCCTGCCCGAATGCCGGCAGATCCGGAAGCTGGTCATAACGGAGGCCCTCAGATGGGGTGAGCCGGTTATCAAGCTCTGCGCCGGAAGGCATTTTCTCTGGGCGGTTCCCCTCATGTTCAACCGGGAGGTCCTGGGCGGAATAATCGCCGAGGTCCCTGAAAACACGGTCTTTCCTGACAATACGGGAAAGGCCGCTCTTGATATCGTAAAGGCCTCCGCCGATCTGATGAGGCTTGCAGGTGGGTTCAATATGACTAATATGGACCTCCTTGAAAGCCGGCAGGCATTTAATAAAAAAGAGGAGTTCAGGGCCCATTCAATCCATTATTTCAAGGCGCTGGGTATTTCCGGGATAAGGGAAATGTATTCGCAGATCGAACCCGCATTGCTCAGCGCAATCAGACACGGCGATAAAATTGAAGCACGCGGCCATATCAACAACCTGCTTACTGCAATCATGTACAAAGGTCAGGGCAATTTCGAACATATAAAGGGTCAGTTCCTTGAGCTTGTCATAACCATGTACAGGACCGCCGTCGAGCTGGGCGGGGCGGCGGACACCTTGCTGGGGAAAAATTACGCCTCTCTCGTCGAGCTTTCCAAAATCAGGACAGAGGAAGACCTTTCATTCTGGCTGACAGGCACTCTGGATATAATAATGGATTCGATCCGCATACACAGCCTCGACTCGAAACCTTATAAGCTGCAAACGGCATGCGAATATATGAAAGAACATCTGTCCGGAAGTGTAACCAGGGATGATGCGGCACGCATGGCCTGCATGTCGGCAGCGCACTTTTCACGCCAGTTTAAAAAGCATTACAAATGCGGCTTCTCGCAGATGCTCAATAAGCTGAGAATAGAGAGGGCATCCGAACTTCTGGTGAATACAGAGCTGAGTATAGCGGAGATCGCACAGAATTCCGGCTTTAACGACCAGAGCTATCTCAACAAGGTCTTCCTCAGACACATGCAGAAAACCCCTCAGCAGTACAGGCTTTCAGGCAAAAAATGAAATCATCAGTTCTATGCTCTCAATTCAGATTTTAAAGAGGTTAGCGGTTTCAAATCAGGATGAGGATTCATAATAACATATCGGGCTATTGATCTTCTCCAGGGCGAGCACAAATTTACAAAAGAAAGTGTTTATTCTCCAAGATGAAATGGCCGGTTTGTGCTATTTGCTGTAATTGAGATATAATTTTATTTAATGAGATGAATGATCAGCCGTTGGGTTTTTAGCCGGCGGATTGAATGATAAAGGGAAGGGAGGGTTTTCCATGCTTGCTGATTTATCCAGTGGATTTATCGAATTAAAAAAGGATGAGGTGCTCGCTTCGGTTAAATCAAGGATTGAAAAGGGCGATGAGGCGTTAATGATTCTGGATGATGCGCACATTGCAATGATTGCTGTCGGGAAGAAATTCCAGGAAGGTGATATCTACCTTGGAGAGATGCTGCTGGCTGCCGAGATATTCAAGGAAGTCCTTGCGATTCTGGAACCTCAGCTTTTTCTTTCGCGTTCCCCCGAGCCTCGCGGCAGTGTTGTGCTCGCAACGCCCAGGGGCGATATACACGATTTGGGAAAGAACATCTTTGCAACGCTATTAAGCAGCCAGGGGTTCAAGGTATACGACCTGGGGGTGGACGTTGATCCGCAGCTGGTCTTGGATAAGGTAAGAGAGGTCAAACCTGATTTTGTGGGCTTCTCGGCGCTCATCACCACCTCATTCGCCAGCATGAAACAGCTCACTGATATATTTGAAAAGGAAGCCCTTCGGGATGGCTTCAAGCTCATGGTGGGCGGAGGGGTGACGACTCCCATCCTCAAGGACCATATCGGGGCTGATTTTCAATCAACAAACGCAATGGACGGGGTGAATTACTGCCTCAAGGTCATGGCGGAAAAAACCTCACAAAGCAGCGTTTGATACAATCTCTTAAATGAAAGTGATAATAATCGCCGGTTTTCTGGGTTCAGGCAAGACCACCCTGCTCCTTCAGATGGCGAAGCTGTTTTCATCAGCCTCAAGGAAAACAGCCATAATAGAAAACGAACTCGGGGAAGTAGGCGTTGACGGGGATTATCTTGAGCTTGAAGGTCTTATGGTCAGGCAATTATTGGGCGGCTGCATATGCTGCACCCTGTCATCGGGCCTCGTCGAGACCATTGAGAGCCTGAATCTGAATTTTAATCCTGAGACCGTCATGCTCGAGGCCACAGGCGCAGCTGATCCGAAAGATATTGTAAACAGTCTTGGCCTGTGCCGGTTCGCGCTACAATGCATAAAAGTTATCACTCTTGTGGATGCCAGAAGATATGAAATGCTTATGAAAATGATGACGCCCCTTTTATCCTCACAGATAAAAGCAGCGGATGTAATTGTAATAAACAAGACCGACTCGGTTGAATCCGAAAAGGTGGATCATATCATTCAGGATATCAGCGGCATGAATAATCACGGCTATATTATTGCCGCCTCCCTTGAAAAGGGGACTGATTTGAAAACGATAATGGACCGGATAGAATGCTGAGAACTGACGAACATATTCTTCCAGTCGTATTCGCACAAAAGATGGGCATCGATTTTAATACCGTCATTGAGGATGCGGAACTGAGAAAAAGGGTTGAGAGGTTTTTAAGGGATTTGACGCAGACCCTTATGAACGAAGGGTACGAACTTATCGGCCATATCAAGGGCCTCTTTACCGCGGGAACTGCCGGATATCTCATGTTCAGCCTCACCTCGCATGACGAACCGGTGAGCATGAAGGGCGAATTGAAAAAAGGGATAAGAAGGGCGGAAATGACTGTCAACATCATCGTATACGGTGTCGCGCCCGAGGCAGCAGCAACCGCATTTAAAAAAGCATTTAAAGAGTTATGTGTTACAGAATCTTAAATTTTAAGGGAGGAAGCTGAAATGCGAAGCGAAACCATGAATTCAATTGAAAGAATGGAGTGCGCCTTAAATCTTGAAAAGCCTGACCGCGTACCTATATGGCCTGACATAACCACGTCTGCCGCCTGTGCGCTGACCGATCAAAAATTCTGGGAGGTTGCGAGCAAGGGATATGAGGCCCAGCAGGATGCGGAATTCAAATTCTTTGATGAGTATGGCGGCTGGGATGCGGCCAATCCTGCGCTGACGCCCGAGGTATACACGGCGGGCGGGTTCAGGGTGAAGAGGCCGACCGAAAATTCGCCCGAGGTTCAATTTATAGAGGGAGAAGACACCAGATATGAAGACTATGAAATCATCTCGGAAATCGGCTGGACCAACTTCGTAAGCGAACACCTCATCTACCGGATATCCGACATCAAAGATAAAGCGGAATACGACATGCTGTTCTCTGATGTGATAAGCGGGACCATCCGGGCAATTGACGAGTACAGAAAAAGGGGCGTGTATATCTATTATGCCCAGCCCAATAACCATCCGTTTTTCACTCTTTCGCTTTCCCGCTCCATGGTTAAATTCACGGAAGACCTTTATTACAGGCCCGCGATGGTGGAAAAAGCGCTTAAAAAAATGACCACAGACTTTATCGAGTTCGGCATAGGCCTGTGCAAGGCGGCAAACGTAACCATCATGAAGATGGCCGAAGAGCGCGCAGGCGCTTTTTTCTACCCGCTCAGCATTTTCGAAAGGTTCTGGTGGCCTTATACCGAACAGATCGTCGATGCCTTTAATTCCGAAGGGATAATGATAAGTTTTCATCTGGATACATGCTGGGACAAGAACATCCCCTATTTCAAAAAACTGCCCAGGAAGTCCGGCATTCTCGAACTTGACGGCATGACCAATATCTTTGCCGCCAAGGAAGTCCTGAGAAACCATTTGTGCATAGCAAGCGACGTCCATCCAACGCTTATGTCGCTGGGGAAACCCGAAGATGTGGCCGATTACTGCAAAAGGCTCATCGATGAAGTGGGCGGGGACGGAGGGCATATCCTGTCAACAGCATGCAGTCTGCCCGCCGCAGCAAGGAAAGAGAACTTCCGGGCCATGCTTGAAACAGGAAAGACTTATGAGCTGTCAAAGTAGCAGGTATAAGGCCTGCTGCTTATTTTTTAAAAGATAGGAACCCGGGATTTAATCCTGTGGCAGCATATTATGGAAACAGCCTGACTTTTTTGTAAAAAGAACTTGTCACAGAGTGAAAGGAAGATACCTTTAAGCCCTTATTCTGTTGAGATTTCTGCAATGTATCTTTTTATCGACAAGTATATATGTCCTGATGAGACCATTAAGAACATGGTAACCTTTAATAACCTTAAGATATATGGACTTTAGGAGTCTTGACATCTCATGGGTTGAAGCGAGGCATTGAATGAATTTGTCAAGAATAAAGGCCAGGCACCTTTTCTTCTTCATTTGGGCTAACGCCTGGCTTCACGGGAAACCGACGTCTCATCAGGCTTTCCGGTGAAAGCCAACGTTATGTGACGCTTGGATTAGAAACTCGTATTAAAATCTAAAGAAAAAAACAAAATTATGAATTCAATTATTCTTTATATTTCCCACATTCTGAACAAATCCCACGATGTACACAGATTATACCACCACATTCTGGACAAGCCCATCTAGCCTTCTCATTGCTTACAAATTTTCTAATACCCTGTTGTTCAATATTTTCTAAATTTTCAATCATGCTCATACTGTATTTACTCCGATATCTTTTATCCAAATTAATTAATCTGGTACAAGGATACTTTTCGCATTTTGCTGAGCAATATTTTAAGTTTTTACTTTTCAAAAAAACACAATTTATTATAACACACTTAACACAATTTACAGGTTTGTTTGAGCTATCACCTCTACAACCTGGGCATTTATTTTTCTCCCGTAAAAGATGTCCCATACAAACAACACAATTCATCCCACATGGAGCAATCATTTCGGATTTTATTTGGGTGCTTATTTTCATGCTCGCATTCACATAACAATTAATATACGTAATAAACGTTTATGCTGTTTTTCAAACAGCTCCCTTGATTTAATGCTTAAAATCTACACTAATATACTTTTCAAATCAAATAGTTATATTTGAAGGATTATGTATTTAATGCTTATTATCAGCAAAACGTAATTCGTATTATCATGGAATATTTGCAAAGCATGATTAAATTTAAGCCCATATCTCTAATCGCAACATGAAGTTTCACCAATTGAATATCTTTTACGAAGATAGCAGCAAACGCTTCGGAGAGCAAAACTATCAATTGTTGTAAGAACACAATGCTCCTGCCAGACTACACATTTCTGCGATGAATGATAACTATCTCAGTCCCCAGGAAAGTTATGGTTTCCCCCAGTTATCTAACATTTCTATTTAAAGGCATAAAAATATCTCTCGGTACCTAGTTCTTTTACTAAAAGACCAGCCCTATCAGATTTGTATTAATTGCCATTAACCTCAAAGCAGTGATGCAGTTCTTTAGGCAGC
>CAYNVT010000079.1:0-18441 GCA_964400685.1 uncultured Bacteriovoracaceae bacterium
CCATTATGGATAACGACGACAGTAACGGTAATAGATGCATGTGAGATACACCCCAGGCGTGGTAAATCCTTGACCCGGGGTGGAAGAGGATGACCGTGCCGGCCCTTAATGAAGCCTGGTAAAGAGTCAATCCAAAAAAAATTAACACACGGGTGACTTGCCATGATGAAAGGATACCAGCTCTGCGAATGCAAAATTACAAACGGTGAAACTTCAAGAGACTGCCAGATTCAGGTATTTATCAATCCGGACCCCGAAGAAAAGCGCTACCTTATCGAAGACCTCAAGGTTGACGAACATACGCTGAATTCGGCACTTGACCCTGATGAAATCTCCCGTCTCGAGTTCGAGCCCAACCACCTGGCGGTCATTTTCAAAATGCCAAAGAGTTATTCCGGCAATGACCAGCTCCTATTCAGGGTAGCCTCGACCGGTGCATTCCTGTTCGAAGACAGGCTCGTAATAGTAGTATCAGAAGACGTACCTCTTTTTGAAGGCAAGCAGTTCATGAGGGTTACATCGCTTAGAAGCCTTTTTTTAAGGATTCTCAACAGAAGCGCCTATCACTTCATGGAGCACCTTAAAATCATCAATATGCTTACGGATGAAATAGAAGACAAGATCAACGAATCGATGGAGAACAAGTATCTCATCAACCTGTTCACCCTGGAAAAAAGCCTTGTGTACTATCTGAACGCCATACACTCGAACACTGTTGTAATTGAAAAGATTAAGAACTCTTCTTCAAAAATAGGCTTCTTAACAGAAGAAGCGGAATTCCTGGACGACATCCTGGTTGAAAACAACCAGTGCTTCAGACAGGCCGAAATATACTCGAACATTCTCGCAGGCCTCATGGATGCAAGGGTTTCAATTGTCAGCAACAATCTCAATATCCTCATGAAAACACTCACCCTCATCACAATCGGTATAATGATCCCTACACTTGTCGTCAGCATATTCTCAATGAACGTAAAGATGCCGATTCCATATAACCATCCCCTCGCCTTCTGGCTTATTATCGCAGCGGCATTTGTATCGGTTATTTCCGTGATTTCTTTCTTTAAATTCAAAAGACTGTAATAAACTATATTTCAGGAATTTACATGCATTTACAGGGAAATAGTTTCTCCTGTTTAGATGAAGCTGCTTGCCCCTGAAAGCAACTTATTATTATATTTCATCATGTTATATTGCAGGCTTTTCTGGCACAGGTATTGCTTTTATAGTATTTAAAATTCCATCCATAACGGAGAACGATATGAAAAGGTTTTCAATACTATTATTCCTGGCCGTCTTTTCAATATTTGCAGGATGCAGCTCATCGGAAACCAGCACTGTCGTTAATGACCCGATAATCTATGCGGAAGAATCAACCGTGCAAAATGTTGTGGATGATATAATTGAACCTTTACCGGTCGAGCAGGGACCGGTCCTTGATGTAAGATATAACGAAGTGAGACAGAAGGCATCCCATAACGCCTATCAGCGGGATGAAAGCATAATAGACCAGCTGATTTATCACAGGGTGCGCACCATAGAATACGACCTTCATACAAATTACGGAGAGCCCGTATTAAAACTTCAATCGGCCCCGGACGGCGACTGGCTTGTCTATCATCATATTGCGGACATGAACACCAACTTCAAACTTTTCTCTCAGGCTCTGTCACAGCTTAAAGGCTTTCATGAGATTATGCCTCAGCATGAGGTTATAACCGTTTTCTTTGATATCGGCTTCGATTTAAAACATACGCCTCAGGATTTTGATGACCTTATAACCACTTATATACCGAGGGAATGGATATATACCCCTGCCGATCTGCTTGATGGATGCGCCGGTGCCGCAACATTGAAGGAGTCGGTTAATTCATGCGGATGGCCGTATCTTGAAGATCTAAGGGGCAAATTCATTTTCGTCCCGACAGATGGTTCTTATGCCGGTGAAAACAGAGAAAACGCCCTAACCCGACTTTGTTTTGTTACCGGAGGGTTCAGCGATGCAAATTCCGTCTTCTTTAACATGGAGTATGAAGAGAACGATACCGACCCGGAAGCAGTCTATAATGCCGGTTATGTGAGCCGCGTCTATTATGCCGACAGCGCCGAGAAATTCACCGATGCAAAAGACCAGAAAGCAAACCTCATAGCCATCAATGAGATTAACCATATCGAATATCCCTGGAGCAATACATTTAACGCTTCCGGTTATCCTTTCGAATGTATCGAAGACCCGGACAGGATTCCGGCGGATTATTCAGAAAAGGCCGACGTAATAGGCCTTGTTTCTGATTCCGGGGGACTTGGCATATCCCTGAAGGATTCGTTCACATACCTCTATGAAGAAGCTCCTGCCGAAGATTCGACATGGTCGGGGATCATATCAGTGCCTGACAGTTCCTCACATTCAGGCGCAAATGCCTTTATCATGGCAAGAGAAAGTCTGTCACCGGGTTCCCCTTACTTCGCAGTTGTAAGGCCTTCTTCGCTGCTGCCTTTATCAGTCCTTGTGCGTACAAAGGAAAACCGGCTGCCCAGACTCATTCCGGGCTTCAAGGTAACGCCGTCAGGCATCCCCTGTCACGATGCCCCATTCGTAAAGCTGGACATATCAAACGGGTGCAGAACAATTTCGGCCTCAGGCTCATTTGATGGCCATACCTGGGTTGAGATCACATCATATACATTCAGTATGCCGCTTAACATGCACGGGATAGGAACGTCATCTGACATTAAGGGAGATTTCAAATCACTCTTTGTCGGCATGAAAAAGACCACATCGGCTGGAGAAAAAAAATTCAGCTCATCCGATTTCATTTTTAGTGACATCGGCGAGGTGAATGATTCGGATGTTTTTGACGGGGTCTTTCCTGAATAGGATAAGATTTCAAGGCGCGTTTGCCGATAGATCTTCACCCAGCGCTTCGATTATTTTTTTGCACAAAAGACCCATCTCAAAGGGTTTCATAACGACCTGCTGGATGTCCTTGAACTCGACTTTATTCTTGATAATGTCTTCCGGATAGCCGCTGATGACCACTACCGGAATATCAGGATCAATCTGCCTGAATTTGACAATGGCCTCTTCACCGCCCATAACAGGCATTACAATATCAAGCACTATACAGATTATCCGGTCAGAAGCTTCATTTGACTGCTCCCTGTTCTTTTTGAATATTTCAACAGCATCCGCACCGTTAGCCGCGGTAATGACTTTAAAACCCAGCACTTCAAGCATCTTTCTGCCTGCGTTAAGGACAATCTGCTCATCATCAACAAGGAGTATGGTCTTTTTATGGTTGTCGCCGGTTTCATCCTGTGACGCCAAATGGTTTTCAGCCGGAGCTGATTGAGCAGGCAGCAGTACACAGAAAGATGATCCTTTTCCTGGTTCGCTTTCTATCCGGATAGTACCTCTCATATTTTTTACAATACCCTGAACAGCCGCCATCCCGAGTCCGCGGCCAAAGAACTTTGTTGTAAAGAAAGGATCGAAAATCCTCTGTTTCGTCTCTCTGTCCATACCGCACCCGGTATCTGACACTTTGAAAAATACATATCTCCCTTCAGGCAGCGAGTCATCAGGCCATGGTGTTTCAAGGTCCTTTTTCTTACAGTTAACAGTTCCGGTTGAAATCGTTATCACTCCGGAATTGTCCCCTATTGCCTCGGATGCATTTATTACAAGGTTGATTACAATCTGTCTCATCTGGCCTATATCGACTGATATCACAGGCAATGCCGGATCGAGATTTGTTATGATGGAAATCCTGTTGGAGACGCTTGTGTCAAATACCGGAATGGCTTCTTTGATGATGTTGTTGAGGCATGTATCCTCAATAATGTTTCTTCCCTTCCCCGCATATGCAAGCATCTGAGATGTAAGTTCTGAAGCCTTATGCACTGCTTTTGCGGCTGAATTAAGATATTCTCTGGACGCAGCCGAAGAATTTTCGTCAAAGAGAGCCAGTTCTATATTGCCCAGGATTGCCATCAGGAGGTTATTAAAATCATGTGCAATGCCGCCCGCAAGCAGCACGATGCTGTCGATCCTTTGAGCCTGCTGGAACTGCTGAACAAGTTCTATCCTGTCAGCTTCAGCCTTCTTTCTGTCTGTAATATCGCTTATGATATGAACTGCGCTTATTATATTCCTGTTCTTGTCAAGAACAGGATCAACGGTTATCAGCTTCCACCTGCCGTTCAACTCAAGCTCGACTGATTCCCTCTTCTTTGATTTCTTCATTTGTAAAACAGGGCATTCAGGTAATGGTTCTTCTGTTCCGTGTACAACTTCCCAGCAGTGTTTGCCTTCAATATCGCCGCCATATTTTTTCTTGCTCGCAAGATTAAATCTGAGAATCCTCATCTCATCATCAACAAGCCATATAAGGTCCTGAACGGAATCGAATGTTTTCTGCCACTCATTGGTAGCTCTGTTAAGGCTCAGGTTGATCTCGTTTAATTGTCTGGTACGCTCTTCGACCTCTTTTTCAAGGTTGTCTTTAAGTCCTTTCTGCATCATATCCATATTCTTCTGTTGCGTTATGTCGCGTCGCATACCCCCGGTCTGAACCGGTTTACCCTTGGCATCAAGGACTTTGAATTTGACATCCTGAAGCCAGACGATTTCTCCTTTTGGCTTTATGATCCGGTATTCGGATTTTGAAAAACCTCTTTCTGCCATCTCTATTGCGCTTGCTACAGCAATTTCCTTATCTGCCGGGTGTACCGCATCAAGCCATATATCCGGGTTTGAGCGGTATTCTTCGACATTTCGCCCGTAAATTTTTTCAAAGGCCGGATTGACATATATGCTTTCCTTTCCGTCAACTGAATTCAGCCATATCATTTCATTCAGGGTATCCATGAATTTTCTGAACCTGCCCTCACTGATTCTGAGCATTTCTTCAGCTTTAATTCGTGATGTTACGTCTTCGAACATAAGCAGATGGTGCCTTTCTCCCTTGATTTCAAGTGCTCCGAATTTACATTCCAGACTTAATTCTTTGCCGAATATTGATGTCAGGCTTATAAGGCGTGATACTATCCTGTCCGTTCTGATTGCTTCATCGGCTGCATCCAGCATTCCTGATTTCCGCCATGTATCAAGGTTTTTAAAATTGGTTTTAAGAATCTTTTCAAGGGGGCCGCCTGTAATTTTTGCTGCCGCCTCGTTTGCCATTATGCATTCGCCGGTAAGCTTATAGACAACTATGCCTAAAGGTGATTCGTCCACTATCCTTGAATTCAGATAGAGAGCATCGTGGACCTGCTGTTCAAGAATTTTCTTTTCTGTAATGTCATGTATTACCGAAAAGAGTAAAGATTTGTGACCTATCATTACAGGATTTGAAAAAACTTCGACATCACGTATATCTCCGTTGGCAAGCCTGTGAGGAAAAATAAAATTGTTAACTTTGCCGTTGAATGCATTCTTTGCATTGACAGCAGTTGCTTCAGGAGGATTTTGATTGATGTCGGTAATCTTCATTGAAGTGATTTCTTTGTACGAGTATCCATAGAACTTTACGGCGGCCTTGTTGGCATCGACGATATTCAAAGTCACCGGATCAATAAGCAGCATAATTGTGTGCGAGTTGTCAAAGAGACTGTGGTAGCGCTCTTCACTCTGCACAAGCTTTTCCATTGTTGACAGCTTGTCGGTTATATCTGTGGCCATAACCGAAATCTGAACCAGTTTGCCGGACATATCTAAAATAGGGTATACATGTATATCATACCATCTGCCTTCCCGCTTATCTCTGGTATGATACGGTTCCGGATTTTTGATGAATTCAAGGTATTTCTTTTTTCTCTGCTCCCTTACTTCTTCATTGAAAAAATCAAATATTTCACGGCCAGGCATGTCTTCAACCCTGACCCCAAGCCTCCTCGCTCCTTCTTCGTTTACCTTGATGATCTTGCCCGAGACGTCGATAAGAAATCTCGTTTCGGGAGTATCTTCAAACAGTACATTGAGAAGCATGTCCTGGTTGTTGAGCTTGACTTCCTTTTCCTTATTTTCCGTTATGTCCCTTAATACTGCAACAGTTCCAATGGGATTGCCATCTTTGTCAGTAAGCCTTGCATTATGTACTTCCATGGGAAAGGTGCTGCCGTCTTTTCTTACCGCAGTGTATAATGAAGTTTTTGGTGGTTTCCCATCTATGATATCCCGCCTGCCTTTGGAGAGCCTCTCATGCTCATCGGGTGAAATCCAATCAAAGACGGATGTGCCGATTGCCTCTTTTGCGCTTTTGATTCCGAACATATCGATTGCTATATCTGAAATGTATATCAATTTTCCTTCAATATCTGACATGATAATCAGGTCAGGCAAGGCTTTTATAATTCCTTGATATAATAGTCCGGATTTGTTGTATTTCTTTGGGTTTGCTGAGTTACAATTGTCACCCTTTTTCGGATCAAATCCAGTGCTTTCAGGCCTTTCTTTGGAGATCACTCATCACTCCTTCCGTGTCCCCAGATAGAACCTAAAAAATATAACAAATGGAATATAATTAAGAATGGTAAAATTATAGCCCAATATTATAATAAATCAAGCATAATATTATTAAATTATAGATAATATTTTCTTCATTATTATTGATACATATACCAAAAATGCCATCATATTATATTGTCTTGATGCCTTGTTTGGTAAATATTTCAAAGCAAGACCGGACATGCTCGGGTTTCATGAATTGTCTCATCATTTCGGGAACAGGCCTGTTTTGTGCTGAAAATTTTGCAAGCTTGTCCGGCCATAGAGGGTTATATGCCAGCAACCTTACCTTTCGGACATTGCAGGAGACAAGAAGGTCGGCAATTGCCTTGAGGTTGGAAGCCGTATCTGTAATACCGGGAACCAGAGGCACCCTTGGAAGTATATGCTCCGGATTCATGAATGAAAGCGTTCTGAAGTTTTCTATGATTTTTTTATTGCTTACACCGCAGTACTTTTTGTGTTCACCGCTGTCGAAGAGCTTGAGGTCGAAATAAATCATATCCAGAAAGGGAAGCATTTTCTCAAGAAACCGGTCCATGTCGAACATCCCGCAGGTTTCTAGCAGGGTATTTATTCCGAGCTTATTAAATTCTTGAAGCAGCTCGGAGCAGAAATCCATAAACATACTCGGTTCGCCGCCCGAAAGTGTAACCCCTCCGCCGGAGGTTTCGAAAAACGGCCTGTCTTTCATAACTTCTGATACGATCAACTCAATGCTTAATTCTTTACCGACTATATCAAGCGCACCTGTCGGACACACGCTGACGCATGTGTGGCATTCCGAGCACTTGGACCGGTCTACTTTCAGGTTGCCGTCTTCATTAATTATTGCCTGATTGCTGCATATGTTCAAACAGGCAAGACAGCCTATGCACTCTTTCGAGTCATATGAATGTTCCGGACCCGGTCTCATACCTTCAGGATTATGACACCAGACGCAGGAAAGCGGACAGCCTTTCATGAAAATGACGGTCCTTATACCAGGACCGTCATCTAGGGAATTTCCCTTTATCTCGAATATCAGCGGTTTTTTCATATCCCGTATTCAGCCCTCTCGATGAGTTCGACCTGCATATCATGGTTTAGGGTCGTGAAATATGCATTGTATCCGGAAATCCTTACGAGCAGGTGCTGATAGTTTTCAGGATTGAGCATAGCGTCCCTCAGGGTATCGGTAGAAACCACATTGAACTGCATCTGCATGCCGCCGAGGTCGCTGTAGGTTTTTACATAGGAATAGATGTGCTCGACCGAGTCTTCATGGGAATCTGCTGCAGACGGTACGACTTTGACGTTGAATGCTATATTGTTGTTCATGTTCAGCGGGTCAAGTCCCGATACATCGCGGATGTTGTCAAGGAGGTTCTTGGATGCATGCGCTTCAGGAGTAAGTCCGGGCGTGAAAGCTTTGCCTGCAAGCCTTCCAGAAGGAAGCGCTCCGGTAAGGCCTCCGAAGGCCACATGGTTGGACATGGACCAGAACCCGGCCGTGTATGGCCCGCCCCTGAAATTTCTGTGTGCTCCATAGCAGTCATGGGCGAACCTGGTTATCCTGTTGGCGATCTCAAGGGCCTCGGACGAACCTGAGCCGAAAAGCGGGACCTTTTTCCTGACCATCGCATGAAGTGCGGCATCTGATGCGAAATTATTCCTGACCGCCTCTTTCATTTCAGCAAGGCTCACCTTTTTCTCGTCAAACACAAGCTTTTTTATGGCCATCATCGAGTCCGTAATATCGGCAAGGCCGATGCACGCGGCACCTGAAGAGTTGTGCTTTGCGCCCCCTTTCGTTACATCGACTCCTGTTTTAATGCCGTCGCTGATAAGGGCGGATATGAAGGGCGTGGGTCTTATAACGCTGTGCGCCTGCCCCAGCATGTTGTTGTACTCGATAGAGTTGTCTATCAGGAACCTGAACTGTTCTGTGAATGCATTGAAGAATGCCTCGAATGAATCGAAATCATCCCCTGTCTTCGGCCCTACTGAAAGGTTCATAAGAGGATGCAGGCCGTTATTTAGCGCCATCTCAAGGGCAGCAACCATATTCATCATCATGCAGTTGGTGTGCCCTATATGCTTTCCCGAAAGTGTAGGCTCCACACAGCCTGTTGCTGACCAGTCCCTGAGGTCTTCGACCGGATAGGAAAATTCCTCAAGCGATTTCATCACTGCAGTATCGCTGTGAATGGATGGGGTTGCGGTTGTAATAAGGTTAACCTCGGATAACCGCTTCAGGTAGGTATCGCAATTCTTTTCCCTGTTGTAGCGGGCATTGACGTTCGGGTCTCTTATGCCGAGAATTTCAGTGACTTTAAGAAATATATACGTCATGTCATTAACTGCATCTTCACCTTCAGGTGTGATACCGCCGAGAGTGATGGCCTGATCCGATGAGCTGCCGCCGAAAAGATAGTTTCCGATGTCAGGGATTAGAGGCAGGTGGTCGGTGCACCGCATATAAAAACAGGAGACAAGCTCGATGGCCTTTTTTATATAGGCGTCTTTTTCTGCCTTGTTTTCAAGCTGTTCGATGTCGGATGCAAAGAACGGCTGGAGCCACTGATCCAGCCTTCCAAGCGAGAAGCCCGCATTCGTGTTTTCCATATGGACGCCGACCCATCCGATCCACAGACAGTTTATGGCTTCATCAAGAGTTTCGCAGGGATTTTCCGGCACCCTTGCACATATCTCAGATATCCTTAAGAGTTCTTTTTTCCTTTCAGGGTCTCCGGTTTTACCGGCATCGATCATGGCCTGCCGGGACAGGTTCTTTGAATATGATGCAAGGCCTTCAAGGCAGAGTATCATGCCGTTTAATGTTGCAATCCTGTTCTTTTCCGCTGGATCGATCTTTAAAAGCTCTTCTTCAATCTCTTTGATGATCCCTTTAGTCCCAAGCCTGAAGAGCTTGGGGAAATCGCATATCGTGTGCGAAAGCGCTACTGTCTTCCACAGAAAATAGACGGCGAAACGTTCGTCCAGCTTCTGGCAAAGGGGATTGTCGTATTTCATCCTCACCCATTCCCTGACGTTTCTCTTTGCCCAGTAGGGAAAAACCTCATGGTGAAGCACACGCACGGTTTCTTCGCTTATGTCATACCTGTTCAGGGACCTGTAGGGAGTTGTCAGAAGTTCGCCCCATATAAGGGTTCCGCTTGTGTCTGGATAAATAACTACACCGATAGGTTTTGTAGTTGTAGTACCGGCGATGAGATCATTTTCCGAAATTATGGGGAGCCTGTTTTCCATGAGATATTTGAAGGCGTACCCCTGTCTGAGTTCAGGTTCCCATGCAGAGCCGTCCTTTCTGAATTCGAAGCCGTTTTTTCTGAACCATTCGGTAAGGAGAGCAGGCCTTTCCGCACAGACCTCGGGCTTGATTGTAAAATGATCCCTGTGAAACTTCCTGACCCTGGGAAAGTCATCGAGCGAATATTCTGAAAGGAACGGATCATCAAGGTATTTAACGCCCGGGTCAATCGAAGGAGCTTTCATTGTCTGCATCTTACCCTTTTTTGAGGGCGCCGGTTTGCCTGCCTTAGTTTTTGCAGATTCCTTCTTCGCTTTTTCCTCTTCCTGCTGCTGCAGCATGGTCTTTATCTGTTTGTCCTTTAAAAGCACTGACAGAATGAAATTGAATATACCAAGATAGCTCATGTTGCCTTCGGTAATAAGCCTGTTCTTTAAAAGAAGGTTCATGACTTCATTCGGCGGCAGACTTATCATATCCCTCAGCGTTGCCTCGTCTGTGAAAACAAGCCTGCAATCGGAATTTTCAGGTATATGATCGAGTACGGTGGCCTTGCCGTTTCTGAAAGCTATAGCCCTGTTGACCGAATCGTTAATGGTCTTTATTCCCAGCGTGAAGTCTATCCACCCGTCAATTGAACGCAGATATTTTCTTATGCCCGGCCTCAGATTGACGTTTGCTGCCAGAATTTTCAGCAGAACACCCGCAAGCACGTTTGTCGGTGAACTTATAATGTCTCTGATCATCAGCGCCTCCCGATGTCTTATGCCTGTCCTGCAAAAGGACATCAGGGGTAATTATCCATCAAGTCGCAAGGTCTGTCCAGAGGATTGGGAATCCTACCTGTAGGAATTTATTATTTCTTCAGTAATTCTCTTTATTACAATGTCAACCTGGCTGAAAACCTGCCTCAGGCCGATACTGTTGTGCAGGGTCACTATGCCGTTTATCATTATCCAGAGCTTTATTGTATGGTGCATAAGCTCTGTTTCATCATGACACTTGACTGCGTCTTTAATAGCGGCCAGTGCAATTTCCATGGCCCTTAAGGATGTTCTTCGTTCTTCCGCAGCGACGTTTTCCATGGGTGTGCCTACATAATCCAGGTATTTGGGGCTGCTGCCGTTGAACATGATTTTGTAATAATCGGGATTTTTTACCCCGAAATCTATAAAGGACCTTATCATCCCCTCCATTCTTGCAAAGGGGTCTCTCTCTTTGACATAAACCCTGTCCATATTCTGAGAGAGCATCTCGAAGCCCCTTGACCTGACAAGTATGTATATCTCATCCTTGTTGTTGAAATAGTTGTATATGTTGGCGGCTGTCATATCCAGCCGGGATGCAAGCTTTCTCATGCTGAGATTGATGAAGCCTTCACTGACGATTATATCAAGTGCGGCTGTTAGTATTTTCGCCCTTATTTCTTCTATCTCTTCAGCTTTTCTCGGTGTCTTCGCCATCTCGCCGCTCCGTTTAAGCCTTTACCTGACATCTATTCCTATACCCATGTATCCGCCGGCGGGTTTGATTTTCATAAGGCTTATCTCAAAACCGGGCAGGTCATCGGATATTTTATCGATATCGAGTTCATTTGAATCGAGTTTTGCCAGAAGCTCTCTCGCCTTGGCATCGTTTATGACAAGTGGATTCTTTTCAAGCCAGGGTTTCATGAGTTCGAGTATCTGGGGCATGAGATTCTTTACAGCCCTTTCTATATCAACGGCTTTTTCAAGGCCCAGCCTGTCTGAAAGATAGTAAATATTGAATTCGTTGAGCTTCAGGCTGAGACTGAGATAAGGGTCGCCGTCCTGGAGAATTATCTCTGTTTGTACTTCGGTGACAAGGTCAATTGCGACTTCAAGCTGATTGCTTGCATTCATGTAAAGGCCTGTTTTCAGGTTCGGGACATAAAGCTTTATTTTGCCGCCATTGAAATCAAGGAAAGGAGGGCCGCCGAATGCGACATCCGCCTTCATGTCAGTTGGAAGGCCGAGGTCCGGCAGAAGCTTTCCGACATCAAGGCTCAGACCGAAGCCCGCCTCGTTCAATGCCGCAAGCATACCGTTTATCGAATCGGCAGATACTGCCATAGCCATATCATTACTCTTAACCATGCCAAGAGACTCGGACAGGGTTATCGAAGGCGGCAGGCTTATGACGCCATTTTCCTTATCTGTATTTGATTTTCCTCCGAACCCGGCCATGAAACCGATACTGTCTGCTGTTCCCGTGAATTTTTCAAGCTCCGCCTCTATCGACAGATTCCTTATTCCGAGAATAGAATCTATGAGTTCGTTTTTTCCTTTTGCTGGCAGTATGCCGTCAACATCGAGATTAACCGGAGGGATATATACTATGAGGCCGAGACCTTTTTTATTGACCACGGTGTTGAGCGCATTGCTGACAACACCGGCAAGCCATCCTTTGACGGGGAGCTTCATGTAATATGTATCGTGGCTGATGCCTAGGCTGTCCAGGAGCTTTGTCAGGATGACCATGCTGGGAATGTCCGCCTCAAGTTCTTTAAGGTTAAGGTCAAGCGATGAAATTTTTACACCCAGTCCTATTTCCTCTTTTACCCCCATCTTGAGTGACAGGTCTGCAGCAAGACCGTTCAGTTCAAGAACAACTTTCGTATCTGCAAGGCCATCCGGGAATTTGATGTCGCCGATACTTACGAATTTAATATCAGCTGATATCTCAATGCCTTTGAGATTCATATCGGCGAAGAGTCTTGCAGAATCGGTGTCTCCTGGTTCATTTGCATATAACTGTTTTATGGCTACATCATAACCGGTCTTGAAGTTTATGCCGGTCAGTTTCAACATTACAACGGCCTTGAAAGGATCGGTTACTTCCACTGTTATATAATCATCCGGATTAAATTCCTTTTTGCCCAGAGCTTCATTGATGAGGTCGGATATGACAGCCGTAAACTCAGTAGGAAGAGCAAGAGTTGAATTTCCCAATACAGCCCCGACTGCATTGTTTGATTTTGTCCCTGAAGCGACGCTTGCCCCTCTTAAAACTGCAATCCTGTCGCGTCCAGCATATCCGTTTGCATCTATGGCCGAAGCCTCGATTGCAACAAACGGGCTCGAATCTTGTGGCAGAGGAATTTCAACTGAAAAGCTGTTGCCAGAAGAAATATGGGCATCCGAGCCATTAACAAGAAGTGAAACAATCTTCTGATCGCCGTTGCTGACAGTTCCGGTTACGACAATGCTTTGCTGGGCAAAACCGATTACCTTACCGCTCGAAGGGGTCGCTATTTTCAAAACAGGCGGAATATACCCTTCAGGATAGTTGATGCTGCCGCCCGGTTCTTCTCCTGCAGGCCCTGTAGCATATTCGGTCTGAGGCCTGTAATCCTCGGTCCCTATTCCACCCGAACCTGAACATCCCGAAAGCATGCCCATAAATATTATAAAAAGCCATGCAATAAGCTTTTTTAATGTCATCTCATTGATTTCCATTTTTAAGCCCCCTCAGCGTTTCCTTCATGAATCCTAAAACTTAAATTCCGCGGAAATGCCTGCCGCAAAACCATAGCCGGACAGTTTTATCTGTTCTCCTGTCTCTGCTTTCGTATATTCCTTATCGATAAGGTAATGATACTGGAGCATTGTCTGCACGCTTACGGGCTTGCTCCAGAGTTTACCCGGTTTATCCCATCTGTTTTCAGTCCCGATGCTCAGAATGTGCTTGTCGTTGTCGAGGAAATTTGAATTCCCTGTCTGATCGGGCACGGGAGATTTCCAGAACGAATACCCTCCCCTTACGGTCATGTCCCCGAGCCATCTGTTTGAATAGACTATGCCCTTTTCTATTCCCGCCTTGATATTGAAAACATCTTTGAAGGAAGGGGTCGGCTCGCCGTGAAGCACATCGATATATTCTGACCACTCCATCCAGGTAAGATCCGCACTCAGCCTGAGATCGTTATCGAACCTGTATGCCGCACCGAAGGCCCACTGCGAAGGCGAATAATAGTGTGCAAAGTGGTGGTTATAGTCAAAGGAGATTGTCAGGGGCTGGCCGTCAGGGTCCTGAGGATTCTGTATAAGAACATCGACATGGTTGGTGCCGTAATCATCCATGTAAAGCTCATCCCGCCACGTCAGGCCGAATGAAAGCTTTTCGTTCGGCTTTATCTGCAAACCTACAATGGGTGAAACGCACAGCTTGGTTTTCTGGTCTTCACCTATATCGCCTGATACGCTGACATACTGAGCATTGCCATTCGGTCCGAGAAAGGCCTTTACAATATCGCTTATTGCCTGCTCATCGACATATACGGGCCCTTTACTGTTTGTCTCCAGTTCAAGGAGGATGTTGGCGCTTACTCCGATTGAAAGCCATTTTACAGGTTCATACCCCAGGCCTGCAACAGCAACAAGCCTGTGCAGATCGTCATAATAGAAGATATAACGCTCCTCTTCGGGAAGCTGAGTCCTCCACCAGTACAGGCTGTCGGTCGGTATCAGGAATGTCCCGCCCAGTACGAGCGGTGTATCCTTGAGATATTTTGAAATGCCTCTTATATCAGCACTGAAATTAAATCCGATATTGGTTACCGAATCCTGCCCTGACGGCGTATGTTTTCCCGTTATCGAACTGTCGACAGTGCCTTTCAAATCGAATGTTGAAATCCCGAATTCGCTTGTAAGGCCTACATCTTTGAAAAAATTTATTCCAGTCAGACCCGCCGGGTTTGTATACGCTTCGGACCCGTCAAGGGACAGAGCTACACCTGTACCAGCCATTGATTGAGACCTTATACCGAGACCGCAGATTTCGCCCATCGATGCAAAAAGAATTGAAGGAAATAACATGCCTGTGAGCATTAAAACGATTAATATGGAGGTTCTTCTTTTCATAACTAGAACCTCACATTCCACGTAATGCCGGTATTCCAGAGGGTTCCCCCGTAATTGACCGAGATGCCGCTTATATCCTTGGTTACTTCGGAATCAGGCATGTACTGGCACTGTACGTGGAAATCCAGATCCGAATCCTTGAAGCTGTATCCGGCGCCGCCGCAAATTATATGGGTGTTGCCATCAATGTAATTAAATATCCCGGTCTGTTCAGGGGCCGGGGTCGGCCTATACATATAGCCTGTCCTTAGTTTGATTTTATCGGTGACAGCGTATTCAAGACCGAGTTTCGGATTGAAGGTATCTTTAAACCCGGGGTCCGGTGTTTCGAGATGAGGACCTTTGTAATCTGACCATTCCGAATATGTAAGGTCAAACGAAGCGGTGATTCTGGAACCTTTTAATCCAAATCCCATTGTATATTCCCTGGGTGAAAAGAATGAATTGTGTTCAAGATCGACCTTGATAACCGGTATCTTATCAGCCAGAGTTTTGTTCACATTCCCGTTTTTATCCACAGGGAGGATATAAAGATACTGATAGCCTGATGAATCGGCGCTTATTTTATCTCTGAAACTGAATCCCAGACTGAGCCAGTCCAGGGGTTTATAGGTCAGACCTGCATAGAATGCCGCATTGAGAATCAGTTCTCTGTTTACTGCAGCCTTTACATTTGCACTATCGCTTATGTCAATCTGCAGCTCTTCAACAAGCTTTTTAATATCTGTTATATTATCAATAATCTTATTCGAATCGACCTTGAGAGTTATGTGGGTATCAGTATCCGCAAGCCTGAGAAGAATCTCAGAGCCGATGCCGATAGATATCTTCTCGCCGATATTTTTCGACAGACCTGCATAGGCGCCAAGCCCTTTGGCTACATCGTTGTAAACAGGGAAAAAATAGTCCCTTGCGGTCTCGGGGATGTCAATGTCAAGTATTGCCTGAGTCGGGAGAAAGCAGGATATGCCGAGGGTAAATCCTTTCATATGACTTTCCAGTCTCCCGAGATCCATCACCATACCCGCAGTTATTGCCTTGACGTTTTCGTCATCTTTCACTGTTTTGCCGGTACTGTCACTGACCTTGAAATCGGGCATCACATACATTGCACCGATACCGAGTTGAAGCCATTCGTCTTTTTCAAGTACGAAATTGAGACCGGAAGGGTTGTAGTATGCCGCTGTGTAATCATCGGAAATCGCTGTCATGGCCCCTGCCATGGAAGACGCCCTGGATGAAAGTCCAAGAAATGATGCCGTATCAGCTACGGCATCAGTCTGGAAAAATAAAACAAGGATAAGGGGCAATAATGCTTTTCTTAAATAAAAAATAAAATCTGGTGTGCTGCGGCACGTGATGTTATTCATGAGTGCGGCCACATACACCCGTGCAAATACTGCCAGCCCCTGTCACCCATAAAAAAGCCAAATGGCAACACAATTTCAAGGTTCAATAACCTCCTCACCCCTTAATATAACAACGTTAATCTAATTAAATATAAGCAACCTGCGTGCCACACTCATCACTTTTCAAATATTTTAAAATTGCTCTGCATCTTGCTGAAATTACAGATATAAAGAGCATCAGCTATATTATTCCCGGATTGTAGATAACATTTATATATTCTATTAATATTTCCTTAAGAATATTTTTTCTCACATGACCGGCAAAGTATTTCATACCATCCAAGTCTTGTGCATTTTATATCCAGCCGAGAATACCCATAAAAACAATGAGGCAGACAAGGTCGAAGCCCAGTATCGATGCTGTCGCAATGGCTTTCGCTTTTATTGTCTTCATATCATGAACCCAGTATGCAACTGCATAGAACGGGAAATATCCAATCAGCCAGATTATGAACGGGAACTTGATTTTCCACCATGAATATTCCCAGGTAAGGGCATTCAGAGCATTAAGTACGATCTCTATTATCACGCTCAGAGTGGTAAAGAATATTATAAAGAACCATCTGTTCGGCATTCCCAGGATTTTCATATTCTTGTCTTCAGGCAGGACTATCGTTGTTGCTATTCCGAGTATTGCGAACATGAAGCATATCTCAATGTTTAATCCGATTAGAATCAGATATGCAGTGTCGCCGCCCGGTGCCCCCCATACCGGCGCATACTGGGTAAAATAGAATACGAGACCGTTCCATATCTCATTGAACCAGTCCATTCCCCAGAGCGCAAGCCCTGCAAAGACCACACTCCAGTTCTTTTTCGCCACCTGGGTGTGGTAAATGTAAATGACCATTACAAGAATCGGTATTACATACCATTTAAACGTCGCCGGGTCTCTCAGAATGCCGAGCGCCTGAATCGAATACTCAGTCATGTTGTCCATGTTTTTGACAATTGATAAAGCCTGTTCGGAAAACCCATTCATAATAACCTCCTTTACTTGATTAATTAAAATTAGTCTTTTTTTTAAAAAATAAAAAATATAAAAAATGAGAACAAACTTAGCAGTTAATATTACTCCTGCACTGTCCGATGGCCTTGACTGTCCTTCGTATAACTTTACTATTAAATAAAACATGATTGTTGTGATGTTTTTTTAATGGAGGTGGTGCAATAATGGAATATTCTGCCGCTGACACACGTGATAAGGATGACAGCAACAGACTGACAAGAAATATATTAATCAAAGCAACTGGCCTTGCCGTTCTTGGTATTCTTTCAGGCTGCAGAGGCAGAACATCATACCTGGATACTACGCATGAAGAAGAACGTGCTTCAGCTTTTCTGACATCAGATAAAATAGAAAAAACAGTTATAAACCTTTCTTCAAATATAAATCCCTGCGGACCTGCTTCTGAGGCTGTTTCAGCCATGAAGGAACAATTGTTTCGTAATGCAAGCCTTTCGGGCATCAATCGTTATCCTGATTTCATGTCTCTTAATATCAGGGCCAGTGCTGCCAGACTTAACCGTGTATCCCTGTTAAATATCGTGCCGACTTGCGGCATATCGGAAGCTGTCAATATACTCTCAGAAGCATTCCTTGATGTAGGGGACGAGATAATCACAACTGACCCGGCATTTTTTCTCATGGAACAGAAGGCCCTGGCGCAGGGGGCATCTGTCACCAAGGTGCCGTTAAAGGCTGATCATTCAACCGACCTCGATGAAATTATCAGAAGAATATCAAAAAAAACGAAGCTGATATATCTGATGAATCCCCATAATCCCTGCGGGACTATTATCAGAGACGATGAACTGAAAAGATTCATGACAAAACTCACGGCAGTGAACCTTTTCAGAAAAACAAAGGTTATTGCAGTTCTCGATCAGGCATATGGTGAATATGTCGTTGACCCGGATTACGGCAAAACCATTACCGGGTATGTTTCCTTGAGTCCTCTGGTCATTCTTCGTACGGCATCATTTGCCTATGGCATGCCCGGCTTAAGATGCGGTTATGCAATCGCCAGAAGGGACATCGCGGCCGAAATGGACGGAAGCCTTCTGTATTATATCAATTCTGCTCTTAACAGCGATGCGGTCTCCAGAATCACACCGGGCCACAAGGGATGGAAACACCCTGAGGGAAACATAAACCGCCTTGCGGAATCGGGCATGATGGCAGCGCTTGATCTCGGACAGGACCATATAAAAAATGTCAGAGATCAAAACAGGGAGGTCCTGGAATGGCTTTACAGCGAGCTTGATTTATCCGGTCTGGGTTATATCCCGACGCAAGCAAATTTCCTCCTTATCGATCTTGGAAACAGGTCCGGCAAAGAAATAAAGGAAAAGCTGGGCATGATGAACATCTCGGTGCGCTCTGGT
>CAYNVT010000080.1:0-18172 GCA_964400685.1 uncultured Bacteriovoracaceae bacterium
AGCATTATTAGAATCTCCTTTTTATAAAATACTTATCCTGATAATATATATAATCATTTGGTATTTTCATTTAATTCTGCTGGCAGCTTTTTTAGTTTTTGTTCTGTAAGAGGTTATTTAATGCCTCCATGCTAAATGCCGGATCAATTGAGCAGGATGCCCCTGTCCCGAATAATATAGAAGGTTTGCGAGGGAAAAACCTTGTAATGCTTTATATGCAATTTCTTTTATGAGTTTTTCTTTCATTTCAACTCTTAAGGTTGAAGTTTGTAAAGGATCAATGAGAATCATTTCCGATAAATCTCTCTTCTGTGTCCGATTCGCAGAACAAGGATTAAAAGCACATCTTTGTTGAAGTGGTAGATTATACGGTATACGTCTACCCGTAGTCTTCTCAAATATCTGTATTCGCCGGAAAGAGGTTCTCCCTTAAGTGGTTCCGTGCACAAATCGTTGATTGCTTCAGTAACTTTTACCTGATAGCTCCGGGGTAGCTCTCTGAATTCCTTTTCCGCCCTTTTATCAAATTTAATGCAGATTGAGTTCTTTCTTGATTTCATCAAAATCCCTGTATTCAGCATTCGGGTCGTTCAATCTTTTGTTTGCAATCTCGATATCTTCCATCTCCTGGATGATAGCATCTATGCCTTTCCTGATTAGCCAGCTTTTCGGACGGTCGATAAGTCTGGCGTATTGATCGAGTGTTTTATTTATTTCTTCAGGTAAACGCAAAGCAATGCTTGTTTGTGCCATGTTTCACCTCCGTTTTACTTTGTAATACATTGTTATACTATAATTGTCTAGCCGAAAAGCAGCCTGCGCATTAATTTACTTGAGAGTGTGGCATCTTTTTTTATTAACACAGCTTCGATTTCAGTGGCATCCGCCTTCTCAATTATCTCATGAAATTTTATAAGCCATGCGGCGCTCTCTGCTATGGCGTCTCTGCCGTCCTCCCTGTAAGGAAACTGATCGATGGTAATCCATCCGGAATAGTCCGTTCGCCTGAGCCAGTAGAAGAATTCCAGGTATTCGAGTGTATGAACGCTGCCGGCAATCATATCGTCATCCCAGTAGCGGTAGTTGTCGTTGATATGGATGTGCATAAGCCTGTCGCCGTACTTGTGAAGGAGCGCAACCACCTCAGCCGGATTTTCATAAGCGTACAGCGCGTGGCCGTAGTCGAGCACAATCCCACAGTTGGATGCGCCGGTCTGCATGAGCATCAGGAGCGTTACGGCAGCAGTACTTGCATAGCAGCGGTTGCGAGGCTCTTTGGGTTTATATTCGAGGCCGATCCTGATATCTTTGTTGTAATCGCACAGCTCCTTTATGGCGTCTTCGAAAAGCGTACGCTCAGTCTCATAGTCGGCCTGGAAGAGATAGTCGTATCCGTCCTGGCCGGGCCACGGGGCGACAAGGCTGCAGCCCAGTTCCGAGGCTGCGTCGATCGCCCTTTTTGTATGCGCTATCGCTTCGCTGCGAATCTCCGGGTCAATGGAAGAGTATGTGCCCTGCCTGAATCCGGCCGGGGAAAACAGGTCCGGCACAATGGATACGACAGTAAGGCCCGTGCTTTTAAGGCAAGCCTTCACTTTACCTAGGTTATCAATGATGTCGGGTGTGCCTACGAGGTCCACGCCGGTAATACCGCCCACCGATGCGACCCTTTCAAAAAGCTCCTCCATCGAATACGGCTTGCCGTATGCGGAACAGAACCTGTCCGAACACGAGCCTGCATTGCCGAGAAATACCGATAATTTAAGTTTCATCGTCTCACCTGTCATTCGCAGTAAAGCCGGATCATCGAGCTTCCGAAATCGCCTATCACGCCGGGCGTGTTGATGCCCGCGTTCATGAGAGTGTCCCCGCTGAAGGTCTGCCCCAATCCTACGAGGGAGTATCTCTTATCTGGTGCGAGCCCTTTCAGCCTGAATGTCTTGAAAGGTTCGTGCGCGCCGGCAGTTTTCTTGAAATAGAAGAGTACGGCTTTTGACTTATCTTGTGTGACGTATATCCAGGCGGTCTCGTTTCCTTCGAACGGGCTCATAAGCCTGTAGAAGCTGCCGAACTGGATTATCGGCCTGATTTCCTTGTAAAGCGCTATATTCGTCTTTATCAGCTCCCTTTCCTGCCCAATAAGTTTCGATGAGTCGATCTCGAAACCGAAATTGGCGGCCATACCTGCATGCAGGCGCGTCATCATGGGGGTCGTCCGGTGTATCTGATGGTTGGGCGATGCCGAGACATGTACCTCGATGCTTATCGGCGGATATATGATGCTGGTTCCGTGCTGTATCTTTATGCGCTCGAACGCATCGGTGTCGTCGCTTATCCATGTCTGCGGCATGTATGCCAGCATGCCCGGATCGGTCCTGCCGCCGCCGCTGGCACAGCTCTCGAAAAGGATGTCAGGGAATTTCGCCGTAAGCGCTTCGAGTATTTTGTAAAGCCCCAGGACGAAACGGTGCGCCGTTTCTATCTGCCTCTCAGGCGAAGCGAGAGCGGAGCCTATTTCCGTGAGGCTCCTGTTCATGTCCCACTTCACATAGGTGATGGGTGCGCTTGAAAACACGTCGCTGAGCACGCTTATCACGTATTCACAGACATCGGAGCGGGACAGGTCCAGAACGAGCTGGTTGCGGGATTCGGTCTGTCTCCTGCCCGGCGCGTGTATGCACCAGTCCGGGTGCGCCCGGTAAAGCTCGCTGTTCTTTGAAATCATCTCGGGCTCGACCCAGACACCGAATTCCATACCCAGGGCAAGGACCTTTTCCCCGAGAGATTTGAGGCCGCCGGGCAGCTTTTCCCGGTTTACGAACCAGTCGCCAAGCGATGATGAGTCGTCGTCCCTCTTTCCGAACCACCCGTCGTCAACGACGAATATCTCGGCCCCGAGTTCTTTGAAGTCCTTTGCTATAGCTACGAGCTGCTCTTCGTTGAAAGAAAAATATGTAGCCTCCCAGTTGTTTATGCATACCGGGCGCTCCCTGTCCCTGTAAACGCCACGGCAGAGCCTTTTCGAATAGAGATCATGGAAGGTATGAGACATGCCGTTAAGGCCCCTGTCCGAATAAACCAGGACCGCTTCCGGTGACTGGAAGCTTTCGCCCGGTTCGAGTGTCCAGCCGAAATCAAACGGGTTGATGCCCATGGCCACACGGGTGTAGTCGTACTGTTCAACTTCAATTGAGCCAAGAAACGAACCGCTGTAGACAAGAGAGAAACCGTAGGCATTGCCGGAATCTTCCGTCGTATCCCTGTCCAGAAGTGCAATGAAGGGATTCTGCTGATGGCTGCTGACGCCGCGCCGGCTCTCGATTGACTGTGTGCCTGGTACAAGGGGCCTCTTGTGTATGTGGCGCTCGCGGCCCCACGAGCCTGAAAGCTGGAGCATGTCAAAGTCGCATCTCATGAAATCAAGGCTGAAAGAAAGTGCTCTTAAAAGCTTTATATTTGAGCTGCTCTCATTTATGAATCTGGCCGAACGGGTCACTGCATTGAATTTTTCATAAGCAGTATATGTAAGTTCAATCTTTAATTTGATAAGCGGGTCATACATGTCGATTACGAGGGTCTCAGCTTCATTGTCACTTTCCACATATGTTGAAGGAAGACCAGCAAGAGCGGGCTTGCCTTTAATTATCCGGTGCCCCTGGTATTTTGGCTCTGCAAGCCTGTAGCCGTCCGCGGTCTGAACCTGAAATGCGGGCTGCCTGAAATCGCCCGTACCGTAAAACGGGTATTCGAGCGGCAGAAAATCGTACGACACGAACTCGCCGGGATGTGTATCCGGTGAGTAAACCCTTATCGCCTGCCTGATGAATGATGAAAGGTCGGCATCCGCGACAGATTTGCCCCAGTAGAGATGAATGAGATCGCCCCATGCGAGTTTCATTATATAATCAGATGAGCCTGCCCTCAGCTTAAAAATGCCGGTTTCTTTATCAAATGTAATGGCCATATCCCCTCCATGTTCAGAACGTCATAACTTTGCATACCTTTGTCACTCCTCATCTCGTCATTCCGGCGTACGTCAATGTACGCCTCATTCCTCGATTTCGTCGCTCCGCGGTCTGCTTTGTTCTTACGTCCTGAAAAAATTGTTATGAATTTTCTTTTTTCATCTCATCGGCGCGTTCTTCGAGCAGTTTCCTGAGCGCGTCTCTGTCTTTCGTTATATAAAGCGCCACCACTAAAAGCATCAGACCGCAGGGAATCCACCAGAATATGGAGAAGTTCATCATGAAGAGATAGCCGAACGGCAGAAGCAGGCCTCCGATCATGGGCCCAAGCCCCATGTTTATGTTTTCGGTGATGTTGAAGCAGGCGAAAACGGTTCCCCTGTGCTCGGGCCTGTTCACATTCATGAGGATTGCCTTGCAGTTTGGTGCTGCGACGACCACCAGGAATCCCATACAGAATGCCAGGCAGAGATAGGCGTAAAAACCGGCGCCTGTGGCATCAAAGCTTATGTTGACGAGCATGAAGGCGGGGATACAGCCCAGCAGGACTACGGCACCGCACATGAGCGGGTTGTATTTCGGGTTTTTCCTGTACAGCCATTCTCCTATATAACCGAAGAATATTATCCCCAAAGTGGCGCCGAGGCCCAGGACAAGGAAGATTGTCGTTGCCTTTTCCTTTGAGACATGCCGGACGTTTTCAAAGAAATGTATTATCCAGTATCCGA
The DNA here is from genome assembly GCA_964400685.1 of uncultured Bacteriovoracaceae bacterium. Classification (GTDB taxonomy): domain Bacteria; phylum Desulfobacterota; class Desulfomonilia; order UBA1062; family UBA1062; genus DATCTV01. The sequence continues at coordinate 4,694 of CAYNVT010000080.1, forward strand.
GTATGCCCCACGGAACGGTCCCCGGGATCGCCTGAATAAAGGTCCATAGGTTCGTCCTGTTGCTGAATATGATTTTGAAGTCACTGAGGTGGATTACCTGTTTGTAGGCGAGTCCCTTCTGTATGAGTTCCTCCAGAGCGTCTTCAGTCCGGCCTCTTTGAGGGTCCTTTGCATATAGGGCGAATATCAGCGCAAGCGGAAGGTTGGGCAGTGCAATTAGGACAAATGATATACGCCAGCCGTACTTGTTGGTCATGAAACCTGCAACCGCCACCCCCACGATCGAGCCAACGGCCCATGCGGTCTGCAGCCATGCCGATGCCGTCGCCCTGTGCTCTTCCTTGAAGTAGTCGGCGAGCAGCGACAGGGAAATAGGAAATATTCCTCCGATGCCGATACCGGAAAGGACCCTCCAGAAAACGAAGCCGCCCAGGGTTTTTGTGAAAAAAGGCAGGCCTGAAAATAGACATGGAATTTCACCTATAAGCACAGTGGCGATAAGGAGCCATTTGCGTGAGAACTTATCGGTGTAGTACCCGAATAATATGCTTACGATTGAGCCGACAAGCACGAATGCCGAGCCGATAAGTCCGAGCTGCCAGTCGCTGACGCCGTATTCCTTTGAAAGCTCGGGCAGAATGGCAGACATGATCCTCTGGTCCGCAAGCAGAAAAACCGACATGGCGACCAGCATTAATAGCGTGGCCTTGTCCCTGAAAGACATCCTTACATTGCCCATGTTCATCTCCTCTTTTATTTGTTTGTCAGTCAGAATCAGAGGCTGCATGGATAAGATAATAAATATTAAATCAATTATAATGGAAATATATTATCATTGCGGTTTCATGCAAGTTTTTATTTATTCTAATTGTTTAAAATCCTTCAGCAGGGTATGCCTGACTATTGAAGAAAAATCTTTACTGGTAAGTCCTGAACATTGACAGGCGCCAACTTTATCGGATACGGTAAAAACTCTTAAATAACCCGGGAGAAGAACAATGCTTGAACTTATATCCAGCGGTTTTAAAAAGGCTCAGGAGATTCTGCAGGGCAAAACTACACTGCAGGAAAGCAATATAGACGATGCAATAAAAGAGATACGCATATCCATGCTGGAAGCGGATGTCGAATTTCATGTCGTGAAGAATTTCCTGGAGACGGTTAAGGATAAGGCGATAGGAGAGATAGTCCAGACAAGGGTTACTCATGCAGGAAAGAAAATAAAGGTAACGCCGGATCAGCATTTCATAAAGATATGCTATGACGAACTGGCGGCGCTTATGGGACCAGTCGATACGAGTCTCAGCCTTAAAACAAAGCCTGTATCTTCGATAATGATGGTGGGTCTTCAGGGAAGCGGTAAAACGACAACCACTGCCAAAATTGCCCGTCATCTTGAGAAGCAGGGCAGAAAGCCCATGCTGGTAGCGGCCGACATCTATCGTCCGGCGGCTATCGAGCAGCTTAAAGTCCTTGGCGGAAGGCTTAATATGCCTGTCTTCCATGCACCTGGGAAAACACCTCCAGACATATGCAGAGATTCCATGGAAGCCGCCAGGTTCAAGGGCTGCGATGTGGTGCTTTTCGATACGGCCGGACGTACGGTTGTCGATGACACCCTCATGAAGGAGCTCGAAGACATAAAATCATACACCAGTCCTGACGATATCCTTCTTGTAGTAGATGCGATGATCGGGCAGGACTCGGTAAATGTTGCCAGCGAATTCGACCGCAGACTCGGGATATCGGGCTTTATCCTGACAAAGCTTGATGGCGATGCAAGGGGTGGTGCGGCAATATCCATAAAACAGGTAACCGGCAAACCCATAAAGTTCCTCGGAATGGGTGAAGCCCTGGACAGGCTTGAGGAATTCAGACCCGAAGGGCTAGCTTCCCGGATTCTCGGTTTCGGTGATGTAGTAGGACTTGTTAAAGATTTCGAGCAGGTCGTCGACGAAAAAAAGGCAGAAGAAGACGCGAAAAAGATGCTCAAGGGGGACTTCACGTTTGATGACTTCCTGCGGCAGCTTAAAATGATAAAGAAAATGGGGTCTTTGACCGACATATTAGATAAGCTTCCACTTGGTCAGCTGGGAGTTCCCCAGGGCCTGAAAGTGGATGACCGTGAACTTACACGGGTTGAGGCTATGATCAACTCGATGACGAGACAGGAAAGACTGGATCCGGACGTGCTTAATGAAAGCAGGCTAGATAGGATTGCAAAAGGAAGCGGCCAGCCGGCAGAGCAGGTTACAGGGCTTGTCGGAAGGTTCAAGATGATGAGAAACATGATGCGTAACCTCGGACAGGGCAACAAGAGAGGTCTCGCAAAAATGGGGCTCGGTGGAATGGCCAACATGTTTATGGATCAGATACCCGATCAGATGCCGAAAAGGGTTCTGGTGGACTTGAAGGCGGACGAGCAGAAGAGAAGAGACAAGAGAAAACTGGCCAAAAAGGCCAGGAAACGCAATCATTAAGTGTTTTACCCGGGAGGGTAATGAAAGATTTAGATACAAAAGAACTGATCATACTGAAAAAAGTAAACCAGGCCATATCATATGCGCCTGATGTTGAAGCTGTTGCCGGGGCTATTCTCGATATTGTAATTGAAGAAGCCAATGCAGAAAATGCCTCGATCATGATGCCATCGCGCGACGGAAAATATCTTGAAATCAGGGCTGCAAAAGGAAATCTCGATGAAACAAGCAGGTATTCCGAAGAACCGCTGGGACTTAATATCAGAATAGGAGAGGGCATAGCTGGAAAAGTTGCGAAAACACTCGAGCCTGTTATTCTCAGCGACATAATGTCCAATCCCATGGTTGAGGCCGGCGAAATGAAGGTCAAGGTAAGTTCACTGATGAGCCTTCCGATGATATACGGGAAAAACGAGCTTGTGGGAGTCCTCAATATAAGCCATTCCAAAAAGGCCATATTTACCAGACAGGACCTTTCTCTTATGAATATTATCCTTGCCCCTGCCGCTCTTGCCTTGAGGAATGCAAGGCTTATGCGTGAAGTGGATGATATCAATACGCTATTAAGGGATGAACTTTCAATGACCGATCATGCCGTGTCTGAATTCAGGAAACAGGCAATAAGCATGTTCGGTTATATATCAATAGGCGTCATTACATGCGATTCCGATGGAAAGATTGTCATGCTCAACCGCAAGGCATTTGAACTTACAGGACTTGCACAGGGAGACAATATTGCCGAGGTTGTAGGAAAGGAAACTCAGAATGAAATCAGGCCAAGTATGAAATCGTTTTCAATAGATAAAAAATACAAGGGCCGGATACTTAATTTCGAGTTTTCACCGCTGCCGGTTAAGCCCCGATGGCAGGTAATTGCCAGCATACGCGACGTCACCCTTGATCGTTTCAGGGAAAAGGACATAAAGAAAATTGACCAATATAAGGATCTCATCGAAAATGCCATAGACGCCATGTATGTACTGAAAGACGGCAGATTTATTCTTACCAATAAAAAATTTCAGGAAATGACAGGCTACAGCGCCGAAGAGCTGTTTAAAAGACACTACAGACATTTTATAACCAGGGAAGCCGTGAGAGGTATAACCAGGACATTGCGGGGTGTCAGTCCGAACGGATTTATCCCGAACCTGGAGATACTTACAAACGGAAAAGACGGCAAACAGCTGACCCTTGAGATAAGTGTAGGCAGACTCAACATGGACGGGGAAGATTGCTTCGTGGGCATGGTGAGGGATATTACCAGTAAAAAGGAGCTGCTTGCATTAAAAACAAGATTCCTGCATGTCGCTTCTCATGAAATAAGAGTCCCACTTACAGTATTGAGAGGCTATGTCAGGATGCTTGTAAAAGATATGACAGGCTCTCCCATAAGCGTTTCCCAGCATGAGTGTATTGACGAGATCGAAAAGCACTGTGAAAAATTAATCAACTTTACAAATACCCTTCTTGATTTTGCGCGCATAAACTCGGGCAAGCTGACTTTAAACAGGCAGCAGGTGGATTTGTTTGACCTCCTGAAGCATGTCGTGAACGACATGCAGATCAAGGCAAATGAAAAAGGAATATCAATTGTTCTGGAAGCCGATGAATTCGTTCAATGCGCCTATGTTGATCCGCTGCGCATTGAACAGGCCCTCACCAATCTTATAGACAATGCAATCAAGCATTCTGATGAAAACGGTCTCGTTAGGGTCAAGCTTGTTCAGACAAAAGGAAATCAGGATCTGGACAGGATATTAAGGCAGGAAACAGCAGAGATATCAGTTATTGATTCAGGCCCCGGTGTTAATGAGGAAGAAGCCAGAGAGCTTTTCAGCGAATTCTTTGTCGGCTTAAGCGGAAGCTCAAGGCGCGGGATAGGTCTCGGGCTTGCTATAACCAAAGAGATAATCCATGCACACGGTGGGATGATTGAGGCAAAACCATCCGATGAAGGCGGCGTTTTTGTGATAACAATCCCCTTGAACACCTGTAATGATTAATGTATTTAAGAATGATTAAATTTAATTGAGCGGTGTAAATGATTGGAGATAAATTCAAAATCCTTATCGTTGATGATGATGAGAGCATAAGGGGGTATATTTCCAGGCTGCTCAATATGAGCGGTTTTGAAGTCTTAACTGCTTCGAGCGGCAAAGATGCCCTTAACCTGCTCAAGATGAATCCTGATGTCGCGGTAGTACTCCTCGACATACTCATGCCCGATATGGACGGTCTAGAAACATTAAGTGAAATCAAAAAGGCATCCAAAGAGCTTCCCGTAATAATGCTGAGCGCACTGGGGCAGACAGGCATAATTGTCAAGGCGATGAGGGCGGGTGCAAGCGATTACCTTGTTAAGCCGTTCGAGGAAGAAGAGCTTGAACTTGCCATAAGCAAATCAATCGAGAAAAGGAAGCTCCTTGCAGAAATTACAAGTCTTAAAAAGAAACTTAGAATTGATGAACTGAAAGGGGAATTTATTTTTACTTCCCCCAAAATGCAGAAGATAAAAGATGTAATCGAACAGGTTGCCGACACCGATGTGAGTGTTCTTATCGACGGAGAAAGCGGAACCGGGAAAGAGCTTATTGCACGTTCTCTGCATTTCCGCTCAAACCTCAGAGACAAGCCGTTCGTAAAGGTAAACTGCGCGGCGCTCCCGCATGAACTTCTTGAGAGCGAATTGTTCGGGTATGATCGCGGCGCTTTTACGGGTGCCTATAAATCAAAGGCGGGGAAGTTCGAACTGGCCAACAACGGCACCATTTTCCTTGATGAAATAGGTGAAATAGATCTGGCAATTCAGTCAAAACTTCTCCAGGTGCTTCAGGAAGGCTCTTTCTCAAGACTTGGAGGCAAACAGGATGTGCGTGTTAATGTCAGGGTTATTGCCGCAACCAACAGGGATCTTAAAAAAGCCGTAGAAGAAGGAAGATTCAGGGAAGACATATATTACCGGCTCAATGTAGTTAATATACATCTTCCGCCTCTGTCTGAGCGTCCAGAAGACATCCAGTATCTTTTTGAATACTTCCTTGAAACATATAATGAAAAATATGCAAAACATATCAGTGTCGACAAAGAGCAAATTTATCCATTGCTGATTTCTTATCCCTGGCCGGGAAATATACGTGAACTGAAAAACCTTGTAAAAAGGATTGTTATTCTGGGAAACGTTGAGGATCTGGAATGTTATCTGACCCATGTATCTCCGGCACAGGCCGAATTCAGGCAGGAGATCAAGGATGTATCCCTGAAAGGGCAAGTGAAAAAAGAACTTAATGATACAGACATCTCCACAATAATCCCTCTCAAGGATGTGGCCAAGGAAGCGGCAGTAAATGCTGAAAGGGAAATGATTCTGAGAGCGCTCCGTGGAACGAACTGGAACAAGAAAAAGGCGGCTGATCTTCTTCAGATAAGCTATAAAGCTCTGTTATACAAGATAAAGGAATGTGGAATAGAGAAATAGGGGAGAGATATGATGAAAAAAGCTCTACTGATAACAGGACTTTTTCTTTGTTTACCTTTTGTCTCTATAGCTGCAGATGCAAACTATATCATAGGAGAATCAGACAGTCTCGATATATCCATATGGGGTGAGCAGGCTCTTTCCAGACAGGTTACTGTAAGGCCGGACGGTCTTATCTCGATTCCTTTGATTGGAGAAGTAAAAGCTAACGGGAAAACGCCGGTTGAGCTTCAGGGTGAGATTCAGCAGGCACTTTCAAAATTTATTAAAGACCCGAAATGCGTTGTAATTGTTCTGGAGCCAAAGAGCAAACAGGTATATGTTGACGGGCAGGTTATAAATCCCGGACAGTTTATCCTTGATAAGGACATCTATTTTTCGCAGATAATTTCACTTGCAGGCGGTTTTACCGAGTGGGCAAGCAAGGGCTCGATAATAATACTGAGGACCGAAGGCGACAAACGGGTACCAATCAAAGCAGACTATAACAAAATCGTAAAAGGCAAAAGACCGGATATTAAACTTATGCCCGGAGATACGATAGTTGTGCCGTGAAAAAATGCCTGTTCCGAAGCATTCTCCCTTTTGTTTGCTTTATCATATCGACAACGGCGGCATTTGCCCTTGACTGGGAAATCCATCCAGGCGTTCTTGCCTCATGCGAGTATTCGGATAATTATTTCGGAGTCTCAAATTTTCAAAATCCCCAGAGCGACACAACATATAATATAGGACCGACACTGGACTTCAGGATCGCATCTCAAAGAATCGTTTTTAACTTTTCCGGATATGTTACAAAGGATTATCACAAACGAAATACTCAGGATGATTCCGAGGAAGCATTAGTCGAATCAAGATTGAACCTCACCGGAAACACGCAATTAATGAATCTTAACTATTCCTACAGAAGAACCCTCCAGAGACAATCACTCGATATGACATGGGGCGAATATACTTATCATATAGGTGTTGCTGAATACAGGAAGAATTTTTCTGATTCGAACTCTGTTAATCTCAGATATACTTATGAGCAGGATATTGCACCTGAAGACCCCGTTTATTCGGTTTCCAACGACCTTAAAATCAACAGTGGAGAGATGCTTCTTGAATTCAGCCCGACACAAAAAAACGAGGTGGACCTTTCGATTAGGGTCCAGGATTACAAATATGCCAGCTTCCTGCGCGACAATATCCTGACATCTGTTGTTGACGGGGTATGGATGTATGATATTTCGCAAAAGTTCAGGTCCGGGCTGGAAGCGGCATGTACTATAAATAATCCTTCAAGAGACCCGAACAGCTTGATATACGAGGGATTCTTAAGAGCTGAGTACAGGCTGACTCAATATATTACGATTTTTGTAAAAGGAGGCTATACATGCCTTCAGCAAGATTCAGCCGGATCAACAGGAAAAGCGGCAGGTGAACTTAAGATCGAAAGATTGACAGATTTTGACCATTTTGTTTTGTCGGGATCAAGAGATTTTTCATATGATTATACTACTGGAAGCACATATGGAATGTATGAAATCACAGCAGTGAGCCTCTCATGGGAGCATATGTTCATAAGAGAGTTAAGTATAAGGGTGAATGGATCCATGATAGAGAGGAAACCTGAAAGCCGTTTGCAGAACGGCACAACTGACAGATTTGCAAGTCTGACTTTAAAGTACATGCCGTTTGAGTGGATGAGCGTAAATGGAACTTATACAAATCTTAATACTCGATATACCGAAGTTAATGTTGAAGACGGAAATACCGATACTAAAAGAGAGAATCGATATATGATTGATATAGAGATGAGATATTGAACGAGCAGGAAAAAAAGATTAATCTTGAGGATGTTCTGGATGCCCTTCAAAAGAAGTGGTACTGGGTCACTATTCCTTTCCTTTTTTTCACATTCCTGGGGTTGTGGCTGTATGTGGTGCTGCCCAAGGAATATGAAAGTTCAACTCTTATATTTATTGAACCCCAGGAAATACCGTCGAATTATGTTGTTGCAACAGTGACTTCCGCAATGGAAGAAAGGGTCAAGACACTTTCTCTGGAAATAGTTTCCAGGTCAAATCTTGAACAGATAATCAATGAAATAAAACTCTACCCGAAAGAAAGGGCAAGAGGCGTGCCTATGGAGATTCTTGTCAATGCTCTCAGAAAAAAGATAAATGTTAATGTAGCCGGCAGCGAAGGAGCAAGGGTGTCCTCGTTTATAATAACATTCAGCTGGTTTGATCCTGTAACAGCGGCTGATGTCACCAACAGGCTTGCCTCGCTCATAATTGAAAGCAATACGAAGATGAGATCTTCACAGGCCTCGGAAACCACGGTTTTCCTTGAAAAGCAGCTTGAAGAGCTGAAGGTCTCGCTTGAGGACTATGAGAAGCAGCTTCAGACATTTAAAAGCACGCACATGGGTCAATTGCCGGAACAGGTTCAGACTAATACTGCAACCCTTCTGAATCTGCAAAGCAATCTTGATACCATACAAAGGTCGCTTACCGATGCGAGAAACAGGAAAATCAACATTCAAGGCCAATTGTCCATGATGGAGACTTCAACGCCGGGTTCAACATCTTCACAGAGGGACCAGAAGCTTGCCGAGCTGAGGGCGAGACTGGAAGATCTCAAGAGCAATTATACATCCGAACATCCGGAAATCATAAAACTTACTGATCAGATCAGGGAGCTGGAATCTAAAAAAGAAGGCGGCTCATCCGATTATTCAAACCCGAGGGTTACTGAGCTCAGGATTCAACTCCGGGCGATAAACAGTGAGATAGCAGGACTTGAAAGGGATGCGGCAAGGGTGAACGCCAAGATCAGTCACTATCAGGGAAGGCTCGAAAACGCACCTAAAATGGAGCAGGAACTTTCAATATTGATGAGGGATTACCAGATTACAAAGGACAATTATCAGAAACAGCTCGACAGGCTTTTAGAGGCAAAACGTGCTGAAAATATGGAGAAAAGGCAGCAGGGTGAACAGTTCAGGATACTTGATTTCGCCAAACCCTCGCAAAGTCCCACAAAGCCTGACCTTATGAGGATTATGATGATCTGTGTCGCTCTTGGCCTGGGTGCTGGGGCTGGAGTGATCCTTTTGATTGAAATGCAGGATTCAACAATCAAAAGCATAAGCCAGCTTGAATCACTGGAAAATGGAATCACATGCATTTCAGCCATTCCTCTTTCTCTGACCGGAGAGGATAAAAAGTTGCAGAAAAGAAAAACATTTCTTTTCATCGGCATAAACATCGCTCTGATAGTATTCGGCATTATTGCCGTAGCAGCTTCCTGGGCATTGAATATTACAATCAATAAGCCGATGGGAATGTAGATACGGAGAAATAAGGTGTATACTGAATTTTTCGGACTAAAGCTCAAGCCTTTCAGTATTGCGCCTGACCCCAAATTCCTCTACATGAGCCATACGCATAAAGAAGCCCTTGCGCATCTGGTCTACGGTGTTAAGGAGAAAAGCGGTTTTGTAGTTATCACGGGGGAAGCCGGAACAGGAAAAACAACCCTTTTAAATGCCCTGCTTAATGGATTACCTTCTGATATGCCGAAGGTTGTTATCAAGAATCCCAATATAACACAGGAAAACATCTATTATCTTCTTGGTGAAGCCATAGGGATGCCCGAAGCGTTCAGAAACAGGAATCGTATAGTGGATTTTGAGGAAAGGCTCAGGGAAATTGGCGGTGCCGCCTTGATAGTCGATGAGGCACAGGGGCTTTCAATCGCAATGCTCGAAGAAATAAGACTCCTGTCCAATCTTGAGACGCCTGCACAAAAGCTTGTACATATTCTTCTGCTCGGGCAACAGGAACTTAACATAATACTCAAAAGCCCCATGCTGAGACAGATGAAACAGAGGATAAGCGTCAAATTCCACCTTGAACCGCTCAGCTATGAAGAGACAAAAGATTATATAAATCATAGACTGAGGGTGGCGGGTTATGAACCCAGAGAAACGCCGATATTTTCACAGAAATCCATGAAAGAGATATATTCACATACAAAAGGATTTCCACGCCTTATCAATACACTGTGCGACAATGCCCTTCTGGCAGGATTTATCGAGGACAAGAAAGAAATATCTCCTTCGATTATAAGAAAAGTATCCCATGAGATTGAGGCGAGCTATGGAAAGGTAGAGGCAGCACCGAATAAAAACCGATTCATTTTCGCATTGATAGGGATTGCGCTGGCAATTATGGTAACCACTTCTCTCTTTTTAAAATATCTAATACCAGGATACGTACCCCGGGAAATAACTAATCCGATGGCATCTGAGGATTCAAGGGAGAAAACCATCGAGCTTGAAGAAAATGAGCTTCCTCATGCTTCCGGTGTACCTGCGTCAGCTTATGAAACAGGTAGACCTTATAAGAGAATAATAAAAGTCAAACCCGGAACATATCTCTCGGCAATAGCTTCGGATTACTACGGAAAGTCAACTCCTGAGATAATCAAAGCGATCAAGCTGGCTAATCCCAGGTTAAATGAAACCAATGGTGTTGATAAAGACATTACTGTTGCTCTTCCTCCTCTAGAAACAATAAAAAGCAAATATTACACAGTCTGTATAGCTTCGTATAATACGGGTGCTGAAGCAAGACTGGTTGCCGACTCTATGTCTGCCAAAGGAATGGCTTCAGGGGTGTTCCAGTATATTGATAGCAGAAAGAAGAAGTGGTTTCTTGTAAATACCGGTGTTTTTGAGACAAGGAAAGAGGCGGAAATCAAGGCAGGCGATCTTATCGGTCAGGGATTTTTCTATTCAAAACCTGTAAAGATAAACCTGGAGGGATAAATGGTTGACATATCTAAGGCCTTTGAGAAGACAGGTGAAAAATTATCTCCTGAAGCGCATGAAGAGAAGCATGGCAAAGAGATTGAGTTCAGGATTGAAGAAGAATTGGATGATCATCTGTATATGTATCATATGCCCTATACATATATTGCAGAACAGATTCGCAAGATCAGGACATTCATTTATCACTCACCGGTATGGTCTGACAAAAAGGTATTCATGGTGACCAGCTCTCTTCCCTCTGAAGGAAAATCTCTCGTATCGGCAAATCTTGCGATATCAATAGCCCGGGGAGAGGACAAGAATGTCATTCTTGTTGAATGTGATTTGAGGCGTCCTTCTTTACATAAGATGTTCAGATATCAGCCTTCCGCTGGAGTAGCCGAAATACTTCAGGGCAGGAAGACCCTGGACGAATGCCTTATCAAAACACCCGTTGAAAGGCTTGAAATATTGCATGCGACGAAAGAACCGCCTTCAAACCCTTCTGAACTGCTGGAATCAAAAAATATGGCCCTTCTGTTCCAGGAAATCAAAGAGAGGTTTCCTCAGAGTTATCTGATTGTCGATACTCCACCCGTACAGGCAACAGTAGATCCGAAAGTCATATCCAAATATGTTGACGGCATAGTGTTCGTAGTAAAATACCGCTATGTGAGACAGTTGGATTACAAATCATCAATATCAGATCTGCCCAGGGAAAAGATTGTAGGCACAGTATTGAATGCTGTTGATGCAATGCCGGCAACAATGTATAAATACAGAAAGTATAATTATCATAAATACTATTGATCCGGACCGACAGAAAAGAAATTTATTTTTTTATATCGGCCATGTTCCTGCCGATTAAACGGTTATATATTTTTGGAGAGGTCATGCTGAACCGGTTAATTGACAGTCTTTTCCCTCCGGGATGTCTTATATGTGCAGCTATGGAAGATGTTGAGAACGGGGTGTGCAACAACTGTAAAAATCAAATGAATGAGGTCCCCGAACCGGTGTGTGATATATGCGGCAGGCCGGTCGGGACATCAGGGATTTGTCTGACATGCCTTGACAGCACCCCTGACTTTGAAAAAATTGTAACAGCATTCACATTTGACGGGAAAACAAGAGAAGCTGTACATGCTTTCAAATATCATGGAAGGACAGGCCTTAAAAAATACTTCGGGAAGCGGATTCAGCAATCCATAATCAAGTCGGATATAAGGCCTGATGTCATAACGTTCATCCCAATGCACTGGACAAGGCTCCTTGTTAGAGGTTATAACCAGTCTGCATTAATAGCCGGAGAATTGGCAAAACTGACTGGAATAAGAGCGGATTTTAATGTCCTGGCAAAAATACGGAATACAAAAACCCAGGCGGGTATGGATAGAAAATCCAGACGTAAAAATATTAAAGGCTCTTTTCTGGCAAAGGGAGTCAAAGGCCTCAGTGTTCTGGTCATTGATGATGTTATAACAACAGGAGAGACAGCCGGAGCTGCAGCCCGGGCTCTTAAGGATGCTGGTGCCGATAAAGTTTTTATCGCAGGAATCGGGAGAACAATGCCATGGTAGAAAGGAAAAAAAGCCCGAAGTATCTTGAGGAAGTTACCTTCAGTGATGATCTTATGCCTTGGCAAAAGGGCAAAATAGAATTTTCTCACTCCGAACTTTTTCTTGGCAGATACAGCAAAGATGACTTGATGGGTATTATGGAAAAAACAGGCCTTATGAATGTGATAAGGAATAAGGGGTACAAAGATATTATCATCAAAATATCAAGAGAGGATTTCATTTCAAGGCTCTATGTCAATTATGAGAGATTCGACAAGGAAACAAGACTTGTTGAGATGATATTAAGAGAAGGTATGTTCAGGCCCAAGAAAGTTTTTATTCCACGTTTCGACTTCAGTCAGGGCCTGCACATGATTCTTGTAGAATGGCTGGCGCTTCAGGATCCGGAAGGATCTTTTCCGCCTGACAAACCAAGGCTTCCCGGTCAGGCGTATCCAGGCCTGGGCGGACTCAGAAATCTGCAGGAAATGCTTTACTATTTCGGGGAAAATGGCGGCAAAGAGGCAGTGGTGGATGTTCCTCAGCATTATCATGCTGCAATTATATATTCCAGACTCTATTCCACCATCTATAAAAGGCTCTATTCGTTCTTTTCTCCCGAAGATGCAGGACAGCTTGAGGCGATGTCAAGAGATCTTATAGACAGGCCGCTTGCGGATGTTTCCCTTGCGGTATCCAACGGCTGTCTCATAGATGTCAATACAGGAGAAACAAAGTTCTGGAGACCAAGCGAGCAGATATACCCGACCTCAGCACTTCTTCGCGAATATGTCGATTCTGAAGAATACAAAGAGATAGTGGAAGATTGCTATAAAAACTCGAAGTATGCCATAGACTGGGAAAAATATGATAAGCTTAAGCAGCAGGGTTTAAGCTATGATGCGTAAATTCGGCGTTATAGGGCATGGAAGAGTCGGCGGAGCAATTTTAGCACTATTGCAGGATTCTGGATACAAGCCCGTATGGATTGTCGAGGTTGAAAATTACAAGTCCCAGGTGCCGGTTTATAAGTCCCTTCCTGATGACCCTCTCGGCGCTGACATTGTATTCATTACCGTCCCGGACGATTTGATAACAGGGGTTGTTTCGATAATGGCTTCTGTATGGAAAGATAAATTAAAGGGCAAGGTGGTTTTTCAT